>JBBQFU010000330.1:0-8771 GCA_038322185.1 Haliangiales bacterium | reverse complement strand
TGCCTCCGATCGCAGGCCGCTTCGTGCGCGTGGCTGACGGCTACTGATCACTCGTGGTAACCCGATCTCATGCCGACCCTGCGAACCCTCGCGCCTCCGCGCTTCCGTGACGAGTGGTCCTTCAGCGGCCGCGGTCGCTGGCTGTACGCGCACACGCGACCGCAGAAAGAGAACGGCATCCTCGAGGCCGACGGACCGCCGCGCGAAGAAGCACCCGTCGGGCCCGGCGAGCCTCGAGGCTGATGTCACCGCTTACCTGCCCGGGGCCGAACTGTCCGATGTGCAGCGGGCATCACTGCGCGAAGTGCGCACGCGAATACGGCCGCAGCGACACAACCTGCCTGCACGGCATCAAGGAGCGGCACATGGAACGCCTCGTACCGGCGATCGCAGTTGGGCGCGCGCCCACGCCTGCAACCAAACGAATGCCGGCCGTCCTGATCGGGCGCATCGAGATCGACCTCGATCAGGGTGAGGACACCGCGCAGTTCCTCGAGCTCGTCGCGAGGATCGTGCGCGAGCGCAAGCGCATCGTCCTCATCGTCGAGTAGCTCACCCTCCTTTTCCGCCTCAGCGACCGCGGCGTTCACATCGGCCGCGATCGCCGGGTCACCGCCAGCGTCCGGGTGGTGCTTCTTACTTGCCGCCGCCCTTCTTCACCGACGCGTCGGTGAGCGGCCTGGTGACCGGCCTGGTGACGTGCCACTGATACCAGCCGCTCATCACACCGGTGAGGAACGCGAGGATCCACTGCAGGACGGTCACAGCGACACGCTCCCGCCATCGCCCGCGGCGAGCAGCATCTGCTCTTCGATCTGCACGAGATCGTCGTCGGTGACGGCGCCCGTTGTGCGGCTTGCCCACTGCGCAGCTCGCTCCTCATTGGCCTCGCCCGCGAGGCGGACGTACTGGCCGTTAACGAGTCGATACGCGACCACGGCACGCGGCACCGTCGGCGCCTCGGTAGTTGAAGAAAGCTTGCCGTTCTCGTCGTAGTGATACGTCAGGCCGTCCCCCCACTGGCGCCGACTGGCAATCGCGACACCGTCGCGCATCTCGTACTCGAAGACGGGAGCACGTTCGCAAACCATCGCGAACGTCGGCTGCACGACGCGCCCGGCGGCGAGTCGCGCAAGGCGCTCATACGGGATCCACTTCGAGTAGTCCACGTCCGTGCGACCGACCGCGCGACCGAAGGATAGATAAGAGCACCATGCGCTCCAGTCACTGCCGCCGTTGTAGCTTCCGTACCAACTATCGACGCAGCGCACGAGGAACGACGTCAGCGCGTCGAGATCAGTTGCGCCGTGTTTTGCGGTCGCGCTTTGGGTCGCGCTTTGGGTCGCGCTCAGGGTCGCGCTGTCGGTCGCGCTTTGGGTCGCGCTGTCGGTCGCGCTCAGGGTCGCGCTCAGGGTCGCGCTCAGGGTCGCGATTGTGGTCGCGCTGTCGGTCGCGCTCAGGGTCGCGCTGCGGGTCGTGTTATCGATCGCGCTGGCGGTCGCGATTGTGGTCACGCGGTCGGTCGCGCTGCGGGTCGCGCTGCGGGTCGCGCTTTGGGTCGTGTTATCGGTCGCGCTCAGGGTCGCGCTGTCGGTCGCGCTCAGGGTCGCTCTGCGGGTCGCTCTGTCGGTCGCGCTGTCGGTCGCGATTGTGGTCGCGCTGGCGGTCGCGATTGTGGTCGCGCTGTCGGTCGCGCTGTCGGTCGCGCTCAGGGTCGCGATGAGGGTCGCGCTGCGGGTCGCGCTGCGGGTCGTGTTATCGGTCGCGCTGGCGGTCGCGATTGTGGTCGCGCTGGCGGTCGCGATTGTGGTCGCGATTGTGGTCGCGCTGCGGGTCGCGCTGCGGGTCGTGTTATCGGTCGCGCTGTCGGTCGCGATTGGGGTCGCGCTGTCGGTCGCGCTGTCGGTCGCGCTCAGGGTCGCGATTGTGGTCGCGCTCAGGGTCGCTCTGTCGGTCGCGCTCAGGGTCGCTCTGTCGGTCGCGCTGTCGGTCGCGCTCGGCGGTACATCGGGAAGCATGCCGACGGTCACGCCACAGACGTGGGCGACTGCACGTCGCATGGCCTCCTGAAGTGCCTCCTCGGGGACGCCCTGCGCGCGCTGATCGATCACGCCAGCCGCGATCATTGACGAGTACACCAGCACCGCAGGCGACGGCACAATAACGATCACCTCCGGTGCGGGTAGATTGGCGGCAGCGTAGTACGCGCGCAGCGTCTCGCACAGTTCGCGTCGGCCCGCTTCGTCGAGTGTCTTCGTGGAGAGCGCGTTCGCGATCCACTCGTCGCGGTGCGGCGCCAGTCGATCCTCGGAGCCGGGGATCCGGTCGAAAGTCCATTTAGTCACGGGGTCTCCTTGGTACGGGCGTTAGTCACGGGATCTCCTTGGTGCGGGCGCCGCGAGCGCCGCTGATACGCGCCGCATCGTTCAAGCGGGCGTCGGTTAGGCGCGGGTTACGCAGTCACCGAGGGCGAGCGGCGACGGTCGGGTCCGCCTCGTAGCCGATGGCACCGAAGTCGCCGCACACGCCCGACGGGTTAAACATCGCGATGTTGCCGGCCTCAAGGCCAGTGACCGAGGTGTAGAGGATCGCCTTGGCCCACTTCGGGAGGACCCAGTAGCTCGCGAGGTTGGCGGCGATCAGGCCGACGAAGACCGCGTCGATCTGCCCGAGCGACGGATTGCGGCCCATGATCGGGTTGAGCTCGGCGTAGCCCATCTCGTACCCCCCCGTCTTCGGCATCCACCGCGTCATGCCCCAGTCGCACGCGATCGCGGCGGTCGAGGTCGCGAGGAGCACCTTCTGGCCGCGGTCCTTCAGGATCCACCGCGGGGAACAGGCGGACACGACCAGACACGCCACAACGATCGCCGCACGCATACAGGTCGACATCGACCACCTCCTGAGCGCCGCGAGGGCGCGTTGGGGTACCGGGATCCTCACGCAACCACCCGCAATCGCAGGGCAGCGCCGTGGATCAAGCTGTAATCTCTCCCGCGCACGACGCAAAGAGCAGTTTCGCCGGCGTGCACGCCGGGAGACGCTTCCTCTTCCCCTCGAAGAAGTCGCAGGTCGAGCGCACCAACTCGCGCAGGAGCGCGCGGCGTTGCTCGGGCGTTGCCTTGGGCAGCGCAGCGCGCATGCGCTCCACGGTCACGCTGGCCGTTCGTAGGCGTTGCTGCGCGGCATGCTGCACGCTGCACGCCGTCGAGGTAGGGCAGCTCGATGAGGGTCCGCTGCTCGCCGGGTTCATCGGTATCGCTCCGGAAGATCGTGGTCGTACTTCTCCTCCATCGTGTCGAAGTAGGCGTGGTCTCCATCGCGCACCGCGTGATCGCGCCGCTCGGACTCGAGGCGTTCGTGCTCGCGCTGCTGCGCTGGCGTGCGTCGTTGTTGTGTCGACATGGTTCAAACCGTGCAGGTGGCGATCGGCGTCGGAAGCGCGGGAACTACCCGATCTTCCGCATCGCCGTCAGTTCGGAGAGCGCGAGGAACTCCTCGCGCCGATCTGCCTCGGGTGTCCACCCGGGCGGTGGTACCTGGAGTGCTGCGAGCTCTCGCCGCCGCTTCGATTCGTCGGCTTTGGCCGCATCAGAATGTGAACCTCTCGCCGCCGAACTCGAAGCCAGCATCCGCACCGATATCGAAGTCCGCGATGTCTTGAAGGTAGGGGGGCCACGAGTCGGTGGCCTCGCAGGTATTGAGGCGCTCGATCCACACGCGGCAAAGCTTCTCGCCGACCTCGAGCGCGCGATCGGTGAAGCGGAAGATCGACACCGGGAACGGGGCGCTCTTCTCCACGGCGACGAGGTACGACGCGCTCGGCCGCTTGCCCGTGGTCTCCTCGAGGGCCTCGGCGTAGAGCCACGCCTGCGCGTGATAGAAGAGCCGCTCGGCGTGTCTCTGGAACATGCCCGGCTCGGCCGTGTACGCGGTCTTGAGGTCGGCGACGTGGTTCTTGCTGCGTGCGTCCGGCGTCGATCGACATGCGCGGCCGGCGAATGTCCAGTCGATGCGCTCCTCGACGATGGTGTCCGCGAACAGGAGCTCCATCGCGGTGCTGTTGCGACGGATCGCGTCGGCGACCGCGCACGCGCGGTGATGTTCGCTGCCGGAGAGGATGACCGCCACCCCCCGGGCATCCGCCTCGCGACAGAACTCCTGATACGCCTTGACGCGCTTGTCCCGGCGCCCGCCGTAGCGCGCGACCTTGGCGGGATCGCCGAGCAGGAAGTAATGCACGGCCGTGCCGAACCGCAGCGCATCCTTGCGATCAGTCGCGAATGCACCGAGCCGCGCCGAGAGACCGTCGTCATCCTGCGGCTGCTGAGCGCCGTGCCGGTAATGCGCCGGCGAGAGCGCCATCAGTTTCAGAAGTGAGAACCGACAGGGGATCGTTCGCGGATCCACGTACGGACGCGAGGCGATCTCGTTCTCGTTCTCGGCCAGCTCGCCGGCGAGTTCGGCGCTGAGGTCGATGACATCCTTATCCATTGTTCTTCCTCCCGGTGATTCGCGGCGGCCTCGCGCTCGACCCGCGCGTCGTCCCGCCGAAGGCGTACCCGCCCTCCCTGGGATGCGTCTCGTCGCAGTCCTTGCAGACCGCCACGAGTGCGCGTCCGCGTCCAAGCGGTCGCTGACGAAGATTCGCGCTCGGCGCGTCGTCGGTGCAGATCGCGCAGAACGGTGCCTGGTACTCAGCCACGCGCGGACTCCTGGCGCTCGCGTTCCGCGAGATCGCGTAGCTCGTCATCAGTCGGAGTGGTCAGCGCGAAGGTGTCATCCGGCGCCGCGCCCTGCCCGGCGTCCGGCTCGGGTGCGCTGCTGGGTGGTTGGCGGCTGGGTTGTTGGCTGCGCTCGTCCCGAGGGGGCGAGCTCGAGCGCGGCGCCGGTGGACGTGTGGGTGCGATTCGGATCGCATCGGTGGTCTGACGGGTGCCCGTCTGCGTGTCCGTGTACGTCGTCGAGACCACGACGAGCGTGATCCAGCCGCGCCACTTCTCGACGACGGGCGAGCTCGTGATGCTTTGCATCGCCTTGCAGTTCGTCACGTTGAGCGCGAGCCGCTTCTGCTTCGGTCTTCCATCCTTGCCCGCGAATGCGAGCCACGGCATCGACTTGCTCTTGTTGTCGGCACCCGACACGGACACGACGCCGCTGTCGATGACCTCGATGTCGAGCTTCGTGCCGATGGGGCCGAGATCTTCGGCGAAGAGCAGGTTGGTGTTCTTGCGGCGGTGGATCTGCCGCCAGTGCGTCGTGCTCTGCGACTGCTGCTGCGACATCAGAACGCGCCCATCTCTTGCTCGGCGAGCTCGCGTTCGGCCGACACCGCCGCGACCTCTTCGTCGATCACCTCGTCGGTGTTGACGGGCACGACCGGCCAGTTCAGCTCGACGAGCGTGCGCCAGCCGAAGCAGACCTTGAGCTCGGGCGCCCACGACTTCCGGTCGCGAGGCGGGGACTTTCGTTCGACCTCGAGGTTGTGCTCCGCGGCGAAGTCGAGGACCAGGCGCTCCGCATGCGGCGCATCAGCGATCCTGATCTGCAATCCCGCGAGAAGGAACGAGACGCCCGAGCACTCCGCGGCCGCGCGCGCCAGCTTGAGCGTGTCGACGAGCAGCGCCGCGAGCCGAACGGCTTGGTCCGCCTGCAGCTCGAGGCCGATCGCGGCGATCTCTCCGGCCGACAGCGGCGTGGCGATGATGACGCCGTCCTCGCCGAGCGCGACGCGCGCGAGCTGCTCGTACTCCGAGTTCGCGCCATCGACGAAGGCGCGAATCTGGTCGGGCGTCGCCCGATCGCGGCGGACGTCGCCGTGGCTGAGGATGTAGAGCGGCCTCATGCGCTATCCCTCCGCCAGCGCGTGAATGACGTTGGTCGCAGCGTTGCGCGCGACCTCGCCCGCGATGTCGCCGCGACCGTCCTGGATGTGCCGGCTCTTCAGCACCTCGCGCGCGCTGATCCGGATCGCGGAGATGATCGCGCTCTGCAGCGCCGGACTGCCGGCGGCCGCCTCGCACAACGCTTCGGCCAGGCGATCGCGCTCGCCGCCCTTCATGTTCGGTAGCTCGCGATTGAACACTTCAACAATCCAGCGCGGAATCATGAGCGGTTCTCCTCGGGCAGGTTGATCTCGTGGACGTAGGGAATGCCGACCAGCGCGAACAGTCGCGAGGCTTCGGCGTGGTTGCCCATGAACGCGGCGATCCGCGCCTGGCGCATCGCCTCGCGCTGGGCTGCGCGCACCGCGATCGGGTTCGGCGTGCCTTTTGCGAAGCCTCTCACGCGGCACCGCCAGGGCGCGCGTCCGCACTCGCCTCGTGAACGTCGAGGCACCGCTGACACTTGCCGCCGCTCACGACAGGCCCGTGGACGATGTGCCGGCGCATGCTCGGGCCGTCGAAGAGCGGACCGTTGATGCAACGTCCAGCGTCGCGCAGCTTCGCCTTCCGATCGCGCGAGATCTCGCGACGCTCCTCGGCGGTGTAGGGGTCGCGCTTCATCGGCGCCCCCGGTAAACGCGATCGCCGGGCAGCTCGAGGCGGTTACGCCGGTCGCGTCGCAACGGGCTTGCGTCGCGTAAGGCGCCGACGGTGCAGGTGACGGTGACGCCAGCGAGCGCGCCGAGGATCATGCCGGCGAAGAACATTTCGCTCACGACGTTCACGCGGCCACCTGCCATTCCGTTGCCGCCAACATCTCGCGCAGCGTTGCGGCGAGTTCTGAGGTCGCGCACGGCTTCATCAGCACACGGCTGTGAAGGTCGGCGACGAGCTCGTTGCCCGACACGAAGAGGAAGCGCGGGAGGAGCGAAGGCGCGGCGTCCGTGATGTAAGCGAGGACCTCGCCGCCTTTCGATCCGTCAGCGAGATCAAAGTCCGAGACGATGAGCGCCGGCATCTCGCGGGCGATCGCGGCGATCGCGGCGATCGCGGTGTCGACAACCTCGACATGCGCACCCGGGATCGTGCGGCGGATGGCGCGCGCGGTCGCGACCTGCAGGGTCGGCTCGTCCTCGACCAGGAGGATGCGGATCACGACTCGCCTCCAAAGTCGAAATCGCCATAGCGATCTTTCACGACCTCGCCAGTCGTCGCGTCGATCACGACCGCGGCGGAGTCTTGGTCGCTGGTCGTCGCGTACGTGATCGCGCGGTCGGTGTCGACTGGGCCGTTGAGCTCACCCGCGGCGGTCGCCGCCGCGTCCTGCACAGCGGCGTGGTTCGCGAGCGGACGCTCGTCGAGCACTCGGTGAAAAGGGCGGCGCTCCCGAGCGTTATCGCGCTCGTAGCGGCGGTCGAAGTCCCAGTGAGAGTCGTCGGGGTCTGGCGCCATTTCGTGTGTACGATGCACATCTCATGGTTCGGCCGTCAATAGGTTTTGTGTGCTCTTCGCACGACGTATTCCGGAGCAATGCCAACCGCCCGCAACTCTTGGAGCTATTTTCGGGCGGTGGACACTTAGAGTTATCCACGCATGTCCGGGTACGCCCCCATCACGCATGTCCGGGTACGCGTCACGCATGTCCGGGTACGCCTCTGCTTTCGTGCTCGCGGCCATGACGCCCCCTTCGTTGTTTGGTCGACGGCGGGGCTTGGCCGACGTGCTGTTGGTTTGCGCGCGCGACGATGCTCTCGCTGTGCTGCTTCACGTGCTCGAGGATGCTCTCGCCGATGACGCGCCCGAGGTCGACGGGCACTGCGTTGCCGATCATGCGGCCAAGCGCCTTGAACTGAAGCGGCTGGTCGTCGGGGATGAAGGAGTAATCCTTTGGGAATCCCTGGAGCAACGCGCCCTCGCGCAGCGAGAGTCCTCGCTCCTGCGTGGGATGTCCGAAGCGACCGTTTCCGAAGCCGTAAAACTGCGTGGTCAACGTCGGCGCGGGCTCGTCGTACTTCATGCGGCCGTAGACGGCGGGGTACTTCCTTCCCGTGCTCTTCGTGTGGCACTTGGCGACCAGGTGCTTCGGCCAATCGCGCCATGTGCCTCCCGGCTTCGAGTGCTGAATGCGCTCGTAGTTCAAGTCGGAGAGGCGGGACGCGGCGTGCAAGCGGTCGCCCTTGTCGATGCCGCCATGCCGAAGAACCGGCATGTCCTTGATGACGTCCTCGACCGTTCGAGCCTCGAAGGCGACGGGCTCACGCAGCTTGATGTCGCCGTGGAGCGACGCGAGGAGAACGGTGCGGTTGCGGCGCTGCGGGAGGCCGTATTCGGCGCAGTCGATGACATCGACCCAGACCTTGTAGCCGAGGCTCTCCAGCGTGCTCTTGAACCGCTCGAACACCGCGTGCTTCGTCACGGTGGGGACGTTCTCCATCGTGACGATGTCGGGCCTCGGGTTCATCTTGGTGACGAGGCGACCGAAGTGATTGAGGAGGCGCCAGCGTTCGTCGTCCTCGACGTCCTCCTCCTTCTGGTAGCGGAGCGCGTAGTTAGAGAAGGGCTGGCATGGCGCGCAGCCCGCGAGGACACGCACCTTCGCGTTCCCGAACCACCCGTCGAGCGTCGACGGATCGAGCTCGGCGACGTCGGCCTGATGGAACACGATTCCTTCGTGGTTCGCCTCGTAGGGGTGCTTGCACGCATCCTCGAAGTCGACGCCCGCAACGACCTTCACGCCAGCCTGCCGAAGTCCTTGGGTGAGCCCGCCGGCACCGCAGAAGAGGTCCACGCACACGACGTCGCTCTCGGGCCCGCCGGTCCGTCTTCTGGTCGTGGTGGTGGATGTCTTCTTCGCCATCTCGGTTACCTCACTCGTCGTCTCGCTGC
>JBBQFU010000329.1:0-8772 GCA_038322185.1 Haliangiales bacterium | reverse complement strand
GACGGTGCATCGTTGACCGACCCGACCGTGATCATGAAGGTCTGCGCAGCGCTGGTGTCAGCGCCGCTGTTCGCGGTGCCACCGCTGTCGCTCATCGTGAGCGTGATGGTCGCCGTCCCGAACTGGTCGGCGGCAGGGGTGAAGGTCAGGATGCCGGTCGACGAGACCGCAGGACCCGCCGAGAACAGCGTCGCATTGGTGTTGTTCGTGACCGTGAACGTCGAGGTCTGCGTGGATTCGTTTGGACCACTCGACAGCGCCGTGGCCCCCGGACTGACGGTCTGTGGACCGCTATCCTCGAGGACACTAACGTCCGGACCCTTGGTGAACGACGGTGCATCGTTGACCGCTTCCACCTGCATCGTGACGAGCGCGCTCGAGCCACCGTTGAGCGTGTACGTGAACGTGTCGGTGCCATTGAAGTTCGCGTTGCCCAGGTACGTGAGCGAGCCGTTGCTGTTGAGTGTCGCCGTCCCATTCGTGGGTTGGGTGATCGACGCGACAGCCTTGGTCCCGCCATCGATATCGGTGTCGTTGGCGATGACCCCGAACGTGATCGAGACATCTTCGACCGCGGGCACGATGTCCGCGACGGCGACCGGGGCAACGGATGCGGTCACGGTGATCGAGACGGTCGCGACCGAGCCACCATTGAGGGTGTACGTGAAAGCCGCGACTCCCGAAAATCCGTCATCGGGCTCGAACGTGACGCCAGTGCCACCACCGGTGATCACGACCGTGCCGCCGACCGGCTGGGTCACCGCCGTGACCGACTTGGGGCCACCATCGATATCGGTATCGTTGGTCAGCAGGGGAATGTCGGTCGCGTTGCTGTTCTCGTCGACAGTGGCTGAATCACCGACCGCGATCGGCAGATCGTCGACGGCGGTCACGGTCACGGCGACGCGAGCGCCATCAGCAGCACCATTGGGGAGCTCGACGTCTAGCGTGTAACGGAACGAATCTGAGCCAGCGTAGTTGGCGTTGGGTTCGTATGTAAGGCCGGTGCCATCTCCAGTGATGACCACCGTGCCATTCGCGGCCTGTGTGACCGAGACGATCGTGAGGCCTTCGCCGCCGCCATCGTTGAGCAGGACGGGGACCGCAGTCGCTGCACTGTCCTCCGCCACGGTGATCTCGTCATCCGTCGTCGAGGCCCCCGGCTTGATGTTGTCACCGCATGCTGCGATGACGCCCACACACACCAGAACGCTCGACCACTTCGCAATTAACTTCTTGTTCACGGATCTCCATACGGTAAGGAACTCAGCACCGTCGCACGGCGTCCCTCGGAATAGATAGTGAGCGACCGAGTGCACACGTAACCTTCTTCGTGTGCGGCGCGACCTTTCGCACGAGTGGGCACCCTCTGCACATCTCCGACGAGGACCGCGCAGTGACGCACGGTCGCGCCTACGAGTCGTGCCGAGCTCTCGCCCGGCATCGGGTCCTCGTAGCGGCACGATGCTCACGCAATCCGTGCGTTGCCACGTTCGCTCGCGGCCGCTTCGCGGCGTCGAGCGGCTCTACGAGCCCGACGAGCAGTCGCCAATCATCGATACGCGAGCCTCCCGATCGACATGAGGCGCGTATGCTCCAGCGACGACATCGGACCTCATCGTCACAGCAGCGGGCGGCAAGCTGATCGGACTCGACCCAGCGAACGGCGCCGTTGTGTGGGAGAACAACATGGACGGCGCTGGCCACGGGGGAGTGGCGCTCGCCATCACGGAGCAGCACATCCTTGGCTCGGCGAGCCGCGGCGCGCTGTTCTGCCTCGCGTATCCGTCCGGCACTCAGCTCTGGACCGCCAAGACGTCGAGCTCCGGTCGCGCCACGATCCTGGTCGAAGGCTCGAACGTGATCGTCGCCAAGCACGGTCAAATCGACTGCTTCGATATCGTGTCCGGCGCACGGCGGTGGTCCTCGCCGCTACCTGGTCACGGCACCGTCGCGATCGGCGTTCCGGGCAACGTGGTTCAGGCGGACGAGTACGGCGAGGAGTAGCGGGGTCAGACACCTTCACTTAAAGAAGCCGCCTCAGTCCGAAACTCGGACATCGGCATCAGGATACAGCGGCGAGCACTGGTTGTTCGACGTCGGGCCGCGCCCGAAAGTGTCAGACGCGCGGGGCGGCCGCGGCGAGCGCAGCCTCGTACAGCGCGCGCTCAGGCGCTTTTGACTTCAGGGCGTCCAGCTTGTCGCGAAGGTGTGGTGCTGCCCGGCGACCAAGATCGCGGAACACCCGCTCGACATCGGCGCGCAAGGCACGACCTGCCGATGCTTCGCCTTCGAAACGCGGCTTTATGAATGCCTGCGCATTGCCTACCTCTGCGAGATGGTCGACGAGGTTCGGCAGAAGAGCATCGGGGACGAGGTCCGCGAACGACCACAGGCCCAGCAGCATCCCGTTCGAGCTCGCGTTATCTGCGCAATAGCTCGGCTCGCACTTGGCGAGTAACGCTGCGCGCCGCGCTTCTGGAAGTGCACCGATCACCCTGCGCAGCCCCTCGATGTCGTGCCACTCGGGATTCTCGAGCGCGTCGGCGATCGCCGAATCGTCGGCGTACTTGAAATTGCGATCGACGAGGACACTGAGCGCACTCGTCCAGTTGATGTAGTCGCGCGCTTTGACGACTTCGACCAGCGGCTTGTCCGGCATCTCCGCGAACGTCGCGCGCATGAGCGCGGAGTACCGTGCCTGCGCCAACAGCGAGCTGCCCGCCGCCGTTCGTGCGTGGTTGCTGCCGGCGGTGAAGTCGTTCGCCCCGGACCAGCTCCCGTACGGAATGCCGAGGTTCGGAATCGTGCCGTTCCGGCCCCCCGCGCATCTGCGTCGGCTTTGTGGGCTCGACAGCGCCGCCGCCGACGTCGTGATCGATGGCATACCGGCGTGGCTAGTCGTGCGGCGCATCGTCGACGAGCGTGCGAAGCCAGACCGCTGGCTGCGCGCGATGAAGAATCGCGTCCCCTCGGAGGTCCTCGCGATCCTGGCAGACCTCGTCAAAATGCGCGTGCACGAGGCGTGGCCCACGCACGAGTCCCCGAACACGCGGATTCCGTCGCTGAGTGGCTCGCTCGATGCTTGCGCCAGCGGCCAGATCGCATCGAACGCATCTAGCAGCGTCATGCCCTTTCCTGCGGTGACCAAGTTGCACAGCCCGTCCGCGTCGCGCCGCGCGTACACGGCGCCAACGAGTGCTGCCGACACCGCGGTATATGGATAACCGAGCCCCGGGAAGCCGCGCGTTGCGGTGAGCTTCGTGATCTTGCGAGCGTCTTCAAGCAACGCGCCGTCGGCTGTCTTTGACTGCATTGCCGCGACGAGGCGCGAGAGCACTGCGAGTGCCGCATCCTTCTTCTTGGGCGGCGGCACCTCGACCTTCACGCCTCGACGCACGAGTGCAAACAGCAGGTTGTAGCGAACGGCCTCATCGAGCTCGGTGGCGGCCGCCGCCTTCAGTTCAGCCGTCACATCTTGCTCGAGGAGCACCGCGAGCAGCATCGCCGTCGCGAGACGCACCTCGACATCATCGTCTCGCAGATACGCGACGTATTCGCCGGCAACGATTGGAGCGCGGACGTCGCGCACCGTCACACCAGGCCCGACCTCGATGTCGAGCAGGTCGTCATCGACGCCCCCGCGTGTCAGCAGATCGTTGCCGACGAAGGCCGTCGCGAGAGCCCGCAGGACATCGAGGACATCTCTACGCCGCTCGGCGCGATCGACGAGGGAGACAAATGTCTTCGCTGCATCGATCGCCAGCGTCGTGAGCCGCCCAGCGACAAAGATCAGCTCGTGTAATTCGGTCAGGAGCGAATGCTTGCGCTTGCCCTTGCCGTCGAGCGCGAGCTTGACCACTGGCGCGAGCCTGTCATCGACGATGGGCGAGGCCTTCGCAGGTTTCGCGGTCGGCTTTGGTGGCGGCGATCTCGGCATCGGCAGCTTCGCTGAACGCGGCGCCTTCGCCGGCGGGGTGCGCGTCGCTTTGGTCTGGACCGCCCCGCGCAGCAGTGTGACGTCGCCCGCGGTCAATAGACGTGGCGTCTGCAGCGACATGCCGAGCGCGCCGGGCTTGGGCGCGAGCCCCTTCCCCGAGGTAAACTCGAACGACTTGATCACTGACGTGACGTCGCGGATAGGCGTGGTGTTCGGTTTGCCCACCCACGCCTTGCCGTGCTTCTTCGGCGTGTCGATCACACCGACGAGCCAGAGCCTCTCGTCGGGAGGGCGCACGGTGACGAAAAAGATCGAGTCGCCCTGCTCGAGTTGGTCGAATGCCGCGGGTGTCGCGCTGTAGCGTTCGGTCGCGACGACGTCGCCGACCTTCACAGACTTACCCATCTCTTTCTCGAATACGGCCTTACTCACGATCGCCATGACACTGGGCATGTTCGAGACGGTACAATTCGCGGCGTACCTCCGCTATCGTCGCGAGCAACATGAACCTGCCCGACGGCATCAAGCACGCAGTTCATATGGGAGCGAACGAGGCGTTCATGGAGTGGACGTGCGATCCCACAGAGGACAACCTCGAGCAGCTCGGCGCGTCGTATCAGGACATCGGCGAAGACGCCGCCTCCGACGCGGATGCTGCGCGCTACATCGCCGATCTCGCCGCCTGGCATGACGGCAGCATCGAAGGCTCCCCTGCAACGACGTTCGAAGCACTGATGTGCAAGGCCGGCATCGAGTTCGCGCGCGGCCTCATCGCCGAAGCCGCGAAGATCGGCACCGTCCCTGCTCGCGTGAAGCCATACATGCGCGAGCTGGCGCCGATCGTCGCGGGGCTCAAAACCATGCTCGCGAACGGCGACTTCGACGAAGAATGGCTGAACGAGACGATCTGGAGCTAACCGCCGTCGAGCGCCAAACGAGAGACGTCCTCGCTGTCGGACATGCGCACGAACCTCGTGAGATCCCATCGCCTGCGCGCGAATCCGGCGCGAGGGGTGTGAACAAGCCAGTGCGGCAGACGCCCTCTGTTATGAGGACCCCGACAGTGCAGACGCAGCCGATGTTCGGCGTGCCGGCCGTCGCCGTGTGCGTCTGCGGACCACGCAGCGTGAACAGCCGTTCTCTTCAAGGGCCATACTCGAGCCTTGGCGTGGCGGCGCCGGGTGGCGTGGCGCTTGCTCATGTCCGCCGCACCCCAGCGAAGGAAGGCCGATGCCCCCGTCCACTCGTGGTTCCTGCTTCGTCTCGCTCGCGCTGTTCGTGTTCGGTTGCAGCGCGGCGCCTGACACACCGGCCGGGCCCGACGCCGGCATCGACGCGGCTACGCCAGACGCCGGTCCACCGAGGCCGATCACGGGTGGCGGGGTCCGCGGCGGCCCGATCGCCGGCGCCGTGCACGTCTTCGTCGTGGATGCAGTCACGGACGCCGCGATCGCCGGTGCCGAGATCCGCATCGGTGCAGAGATCGCGACCTCGATCGCAGATGGCCCCACGACCTTCGAGGGGCTCACAGGACCGCAGACGATCACGGTCGTGCTCGCCGGTTACCGAGCGGTCGTTTGGGTTGGGATCGCTGGCGCGGAGGTGACCATCCCGCTCACCCCACGGCCGCACATGGTCCCGACCGCGAATCTGTCGGGTCAGATCGCGGACTGGACCGACATCCCGGTCGCACCGCAACACGAGAAGACGGGCGATGTTCGCGTGTCGGCGAGCAGCGATGACGACGATCCGCTGTCCGAGATCACGTCCGCGCTGACCGGCTCGATTTGTTCGGACGCCGCGGCCTGCACGTTCTCTCGCGGCGTGCCTGTTGGCAAAGCGACGGTCGTCGCCGCGGTGCTTGATCGGGACACGCGTGGAACGTCGTCACTCAACGATGACATCACGACCGTCACGCGCTGGGCGACCTCGGGACCTCTCGATGTCGTCGAGGGCATGCCCCAAACGGGTGTGACGTTGACGGCGCTGACGGCGGCTGCCCTGCAAGAGGTCACCGTGACCCTCGCGGCGCCGCCGTCGGGCTTGCCCAGTGTCTCCACGATGCTTTTCGCCGAGCTGCTCGATGACGAGGCGATCCGGATCCCGTGGACGTTTGCGAATGGCACGACGGACACGGTGCCCCGCCCGTCGGCGTTCGGTGCCTCGACGTACCGCCTGATGGTGCTCGCCACCACGTCGCCCTCGAGCAGCCGCCGCAGCGTCACGTTCGCGCGAAACCTGTCGGGCACGACGCTCGTAACACCGGCCCACATCTCCACTCCGATCCTCACCGCGACACGCGTCACCGGTGCGTGGTCGCCCATTCCCACCGCCACGCTCTACGAGGCGTCGTGGGCCGACACCATTGGAGAGCGGGTCCGCATAACGATCTTCGATCCCTCGATCACGTCCGTCGATGCGCCCGCGTACCTCGGGCTTCCCGCCGACGGCTACCTCGGGTTCCGCGCGAGCGCGTCGGTCGTTGCATTCGATCCCGCGGACTTCCGCGTCCGCAGCCTGCACACGCAGGCCGAGGCATTCTCTACGAACCTCGTCTCGCTGCCGTAGCGCGACCCTCTCCCACGAGAGGTGCATTGTCATTCGCTATCGAGCGGAGTAGCGGGGTCAGACACCTTCACTTAAAGGCGGGACCGGGGTTGATGAGTCGTTGCGCAATGCAGTGTGCGTCCGCGCAGCGGACATCCCTTCGGACAGATCTCGGACTAACAGAAACTGGCCGCATCAGGCGTTCGGGGCCGCCGGGATCAACCCCGGTCGACGCGATCGCACCCGCGGTGTAGGGCCCGATGCCTGGCACCTCCCGCAGCTCGCTGGCGCGGCCGGGCAGGGCGCCCGACCATTTCGCGCTCACCTCGCGCGCACCGTTCCACAGGTTGCGAGTACGCGAGTAGCCAAGCCCAGCCCACGCGGCGAGCACGTCATCGAGGGGCGCGGCGGCGAGGTCGCTCACCGTCGGGAACCTCTCCTCGATAATCACGGGTTACCCACCCCACTGATCGAGTTCAACCCCGGTCCGGATCGCCCAGCGTACCGAATCAGTCGGGCACCTGCGCGCAGAACAGTCGGTTCGGCGTGGTCGTGCAGTCGGGCGCTGACCCCACACTGAGAACGCCGGCGAGCGGAACGTCGACGAACGGACTGCCTACGTCGGCCGTCCAGTCCGCACAGCTGCCGCCGCCAGCGAGGGCGGTCAGATTGTCGGAACCAATGAACACGTTGTAGTCGTAGTGCGGCACGCCGGCGGCGTCGCGCGTGATGACCGCGTCGAGCGCCGGTGCATCGAGTCCGTCGAACGTGACGACGACCCCATCGCTGCGGCGCCAGATCCCGGCGAGACCGCCGATGTGGTCCGCCGCAGATTCGCCCGTCGTCGACAGCAGCGCTCGATAGGTGCCGGGCAGTACTGCCGCCGATGCCTCGTCAGCACACTGCTGGTCGGCTGCTGCGATGCCGCCACCGATCGCGAACGGTTGCGCGGAGATGAAGATGTAGCGCCCAACCGGAAACGCGGGAGGCTGGAGGGTAACGGGCATCACGCGATCGGTCTGGATGCAGAAGAAGACGCTCTTGGAGGTGCACGGGCCGCCGGTGAAGCCAGTCGTGTACTGGCCGACCCATGTGGCCTGGCCGCCACCCACATTGCCTGAGGTCGTTGTCCAATCCGTGCACGTCAAGCCAGGCGCGACGTTGCCATTACCGTTGCTGCCGGTCATCACGAGTCCCATGTGGACGCCGCCGAGCTCGTCGCGCGCGACTCCGCGGTTGCGCGAGAAGTCCGGCAGGTCCGCCATCGTGTCGAACACCGGTAGGTTGTCGATCCGGACCCAGCCGCGACCTGCACCGACGCGGTCACGCGCGTTGACGGTGGTCGTCGACACGAAGGCGACGAACGTGCCGGGCAACCCAGCGGCAGCGGCGAGGTTCACGCAGTGCGTGTCGATGTCCGCAAGGCCGGTGAGCACCGCGGGCGTCGACGTTATGAAGATCACGTTCGCGTTGATTGGAGCGCGACGAAACGTAACGACGAGGCGCGTCCCCAGCGGAACCGTGCACGAGGTCAGGCCCGCACATGGCGCCGAGAAGCTCTCGAGCTCCCAGCCCTCGCCCGGCTGCGCCGTGACCATCACGGGCTCGGAAAAAATGCACGGCTCCGCGCCGGCACATGCCGGATGCCCGGCGACGATCGCGGCGCCGTGGCCCGTAGCGACGACCTGACTCTCCGTCGGCGGCACCGCATCTGCGGCACCATCGCTCGCGCTGCCGATGGAGGCGTCGTCGAAGCCAATGCGACATGCGCTCGCTACGACGGCGAGCATGAGCGGGCGCACCGCTTGAGTCTACCGCGCGCGCCGGGGCGCAGGAGGCGGATCACCACGCCGTTGCATCGAACCGTGGCTCTCCTGAACGGATCCGAGCCGCGGTATGTTCCGGCGCGGAGTGAGCAAACGCGTCGTCAAGAAGCCGACCAAGAACCCCGCCAGTCACGCGGGCGATCGGTTCTACGCGCCCGAGTCGCTCGAGGATTTGCAGACCGTCCGCCTCTGGCTCGACGAGGCGCAGCTCGACGCGCACGACGGATATAGTTTCGGCAAGGACTGGACGATTCGCGAGCTCCCGTCGCCGCGGTTGCATCCGCGCGCACCGGCGCTGCTCGGCGCGGCGGCGAACGCGTCGCCCGCGGCGATTGCAGCGGTGCTCGAGCGGAGCGCGTTCGTCGATGACGATGGCGAGCTCCGCATCTGGCCGTGGTACCCCGAAGAGGACGCGGTCGCGCGACCGATCGCCGTGGCGCGGGCGAAGGCACTCGGCCT
>JBBQFU010000328.1:0-8777 GCA_038322185.1 Haliangiales bacterium | reverse complement strand
CTGAAAGCTGCCGAAGCCAAACACGTTGCCCTGCCCGATCGCCTTCGCGAGGTCAAACCAGATCACGGCGAAGCGGCCGCTTGGATCGATATCGAGCCGGTTGAGCCGCTGCAGCGTGGCGAGCACCTTGATGTTGTCGTGGTCACCCGCGGGGCGCACGACCGTGGCGGTGCCGTTCGTCGAGTCGAGCACCACGGCGCCGTCGCTTCCCGGGATGGTCGAGACCTCGCGCGGCTGGTCACCAACGGGGGTCGACTTCACCTCCAGCGTCGCACCGTCAATGCGGACCAGCTCGTCCTGCGCGGTCATCGGTACGTACACGAAGCGCTGCGAGCTGATCGGCGCGCCGAGGTCGTACTCGACTTCCGGCGGTGGCAGGGGCATGCCGGCATCACCCGTGGGCGGCGGCATCACGCACTGACCGAAGTCGTTGCAGACGTAATTTGCGGGACACTCGTTCGACGACAAACAGCCAACAGTGCCGCCACCGGCGCCGGCATCGGCTGACGGATAGCCGCCACCACTATCGAAGCTCGAATCGCCGGCACAGGCCGCCAGCGCGAGAACACAGAGCAAGCGCATGAGATCCTCCGCATCGGCCCTGCGCAACGGATGTGCCGGCTGCGTTTCGTGCGATCACGTTGCGTTGCGCTGCGCGAGTTGGCGCGCGCACGCAAACCTCTGACAGCAATGTCAGGTGAAACAGACCTGTGCGAGCGGCTAGATTGTGATGCAGGTCATTCGGCCTTACAGGTAAACGTCATGGCGAGCGCATCCATCCTTCGTGTCTTCCCGCTGGGTTTCCCGTGGCAGACGTTCGATCCGTTCCTGTTCTGCGTGCATCACGACGACGCGTACCCCGCGGGCAACGCGCAGCTCGGGCCTGCCACGTCGCTCGCCGGCCGCCAGATCGGCCAGGACTTCGAGGGCAAGGATGGCTGGCGCATGTATCACGGCGAGACCGTCCCCGGCTTCCCCGGTCATCCGCATCGCGGATTCGAGACCGTCACGGTCGTGCGCAAGGGCCTCATCGATCACTCCGATTCGCTCGGCGCCACCGCGCGCTTCGGCCGTGGCGATGCGCAGTGGCTCACGGCGGGCAAGGGCATCGTCCACTCGGAGATGTTCCCGCTACTCGATGACAAGGGACCGAACCCGCTCGAGCTGTTTCAGATCTGGCTGAACCTGCCGAAGGCCAGCAAGATGGTGGAGCCGTACTTCTCGATGCTGTGGGACCACACGATCCCGCGACACGTCGCGAAGGATGCCGACGGTCGAGAGACCACGGTCACGGTCGTCGCCGGCACGCTCGGTGACTCCGTGCCGCCTGCGCCACCGCCGGATTCGTGGGCGTCGCGTGCCGACTCCGATGTCGCGATCTGGTCGATCACGATGGCGCCGAATGCGCGCTGGACCCTCCCGGCGACGAGGAAGGGCACGAACCGCGCCCTCTACTTCTTCCGCGGCAAGAGCGTGACGATCGGTGATGTCTCGATGCGCGAGCACGCGGGTGCGCTGCTGCGTGCCGAGGTCGCGGTCGACCTACTCGCCGGTCCCGACGGTGTCGAGCTACTGCTGCTGCAGGGCAAGCCGATCGGCGAGCCGGTCGTGCAGCACGGCCCGTTCGTGATGAACACGCAGGCCGAGATCCAGCAGGCGTTCATGGACTACCGCCGCACACAGTTCGGCGGCTGGCCGTTTCCGAACGAAGCTCCGACCCACGCGAAGACCGACGGCCGCTTCGCGCGTCACGCCGATGGACGCGTCGAGACCCTCGACGCAGCTGCCACGGGTGCGGCCACCGTCGGCGCGGTCGTCTCGGGCGCGATCATCTCGTCGATGATGCCGCTCGGTTCGTCCGCCGGTAACGTGTAGCGCTTCTCGATCTCGTGTCGGATCAGCGCGCGGCTTGCGTGCGGATCGAGGGCGGTGTTGCGCTCGACCATCTCGGCCGCATCGCCGAGGTCCGGGTCCTTCACGTTGGTGCGGAACCACTGCGAGTACTCGCCCGCGCGGAGGTGGAACTCCCAGGTCTCGTCATCGATGCCGTCGGCGAGCAGCACGAACGTCATGAGGTTACGCGCCTTGAGCTTGAGCTTGTTCTCCGGCCCGCGGAACACGAAGCTGAGCGGCCCGAGGTTGCCCTCGACGTACTTCTTCGAGTGCCGCACGCGCTCGGTCTTGCACTTCTGGCTCTCGACGACGAGCGTCTGCTTCGAGCCGGCCGTCCACATCAGCACGTGGCCCGGCGCGAGGCGACCTTGTCCCGAGTGCTTCGGCACCTTGTGACCGGCGACCCGGCAAAACTCCTCGAGCGTCTTGTCAGGCTGGTCACCGACGATGAGCAGCGTGTTGATCGTATCGATCACGGACTCGGCGACGCTGCCCGGGTGAACCGTGACGTACACCGTGCCGTGCGGCCGGACCGACAGCTCACCGCCGGGCTGCCAGTTCGTGGGGAGCATGTGGTGCGCCTCGTCGACAACGAGCCAGTGCGGGCGGCCCGTGCGCGAACGTAGCTCCGCGAGCGCGGGGAGCAGCTGCATGAAGAATTCTGGGCGATGCTCGACCGACACGCCGAGCATGTTGATCACCGCGTTGCGCTTCGAATGCTTGAGCACATCGATCACTTCATCGACGAGCGGAGCGCGACCTGCGCCACCGAGCACGACGGCGAAGTCGAGCGTCGAGTAGTCGCCCTCGGGATCGAGGATCACGAACTGATAGCCCTGGTCGCTCAGGCGCTCGAGCAAGCCGGTGGTTAGCGTGGACTTGCCGCTACCCGACGTACCGCACACCATGATGTTGCTCGCGTACGGATCGAGCTTGACCGCCTGTTCGCCTGCGTTGCCGAGCAGCGCCCCGTGGCGTTCGGGGGCGACATCGGCGAGATCCTCCTCGACCAACCGATCGATGAGCTCGGCGACGCCAGCGCCGTGATCGTGATTGAGCACGAGGTCCGCATGACCCTTGAGCACGGGCAATGCGTTCGCCACCGCGGCACCGACCTCCGCGATCGAGAGGAGCGCGTGGTCATTCTCGGCATCGCCGACCGAGACGACGTTGTGTCGAGACAGACCTAGATCCTGGAGCGCCTGCTTGAGACCGGTCGCCTTGTTGACGCCGGTCGGTACCACCATGACTGCGCCCTTGTTGAAGATCACGGAGAGCTCGAGCGCCATGTCGTGGATCGTGTGGAGGATCGTGTCCTCGTGTGGCTCCCACGCTGCGACGATCACGCGTCCGACGGCGACCCGGTCCACACCACGACGGGCAAGCTCGTGCGCGAACTCGATCGGGGGCGTCTCGGCTAGCAGCTGCACTTCCTTGGTCGACGGCGAGTACAGGACCGCGCCGTTCTCGGCGACGATGCGGTCGAACATCTCGGGGTGCTGCAGCAGTGCGAGAAGCTCGTCGAGCTCGCGCCCGGTGACCATCACCAGCTTGCGGCCGGACTCACGCAGCTTGCGCAGCGCGGCCCAGGTCTGGTCGTCGATCACCCCGTGGTGGGCGAGCGTCCCGTCGTAGTCTGCCGCGAGGGCGTGGTAGCGCACGTCACACGCGATTGCATGCTGCGAGCCATGGCTTGTCCGCGATCCTCGTAGTCGCGAGCACGGTGTTGTTGCACACTTGGGGCATGGTCGAGCGCGAGCGCACGGAGTTCAAATGAAACAGCATGCTCCAGCTGCCGCCCGAAACCGCGAGCCCATCCGCGAGGTCCTCGGACAGGTGCTGCCATCGTCGGGAATCGTGCTCACGATTGCCGAGGGGACCGGCGAGCACGCCGTTCACTTCGCAGCGGGATTTCCGAACCTGACCTGGCAGCCCACAGACCGCGACGAAGCTGCACTCGAGAGTATTGCGGCATGGTGCGCCGACGCTCGCCTCCCCAACCTGCGCGGTCCGCTTCCGCTCGATGTCACACAGCCGGTGTGGCCGGTCACCACGGCAGACGCGATCACGTGCATCAACATGATTCACATCGCGCCGTGGGAAGCGACACTGGGGCTGTTGGCCGGTGCCGCACGGCTGCTCGCGCCCGGCGCCCTGCTCTATCTCTACGGGCCCTACCGATTCGATGGCCAGTTCACCGCGCCCTCGAACGAGTCCTTCGATCAGTCACTGCGCTCGCGTGACCCACGCTGGGGCGTTCGTGACGTGCGCGACGTCGAGGCCGCCGCGACGGGCTTCGTCCTACGCGAGACCCTCACGATGCCGGCGAACAATCACTCGCTGATCTTTCGACGCGTCTGATCAGCCACAGCGCGCCCACCACGCCGAGCGCCGCTAGCACCAGGATCACGATGCCGAGTCCACGGCCGCGGCTCGGGCGCTCACCGACGCGGGCGTGGCGCATCAACTCC
The DNA here is from genome assembly GCA_038322185.1 of Haliangiales bacterium. GTDB lineage: Bacteria > Myxococcota_A > Polyangia > Haliangiales > Haliangiaceae > JABFXX01. Next base: position 4,413 of record JBBQFU010000328.1, on the reverse strand, counting down.
GCAAGCGGCTCCTGCGTCGCGACGATCGTGAACGCATGGGCAAGGTGCCCCTCGATGCCGCTCAGATCAGCCAGCGCGACGCGGCGTGGCATGCCCTGGATCGGCACCTCCGAACCATCGAGGCGGATGGCGAACAGCTCCATCTCGCCGCCCGCGAGCAGCTGCTCGAGCGGCATGTTCTCGCCGCCGCAGTTGATCTTGCCGAGCTCGAGCGCTGCCTTCGGCCCATCGATCTGCAGCGCCTCGATGTAGTCGACGCTGTGGCCATTCACGGTCCACCGCACGCGAACCGCCGCGGTCGGCTGGTCGATCTGGATCATCAGCGAGTCGCTCCACGAGCAGGTCCACTCGCTCTGCTCGCGCCAGTACTGCAGCACGCGCGGTGGCTGGGGCGATGCTTGCCACGCGGCGTCGAGAACGTACTCGGCGCGCACCGTGTCATAGCGGTCGTAGACCCGCAGTCGCGAGCCCGCGGGTCCGTCGTACTCGATCGACGCGACAGTGCGCTCGACGCGCCGCACGTGAATCGTGGCGCCGCTGCCCCCGACCCACTCGACCTGGAGAAAGTCCTCGATTGGCTCGGGCACCGAGTCCCAGCCCAGCGCCTCGTCATGCAGGTACACGACGCCGCTGGTCGGAACGTGCGTGGCGTCGGGCGTGCCGACCCATGTGGGAATGCCGCACGATGCCCGGGCGTCTTGCGTGGCGATCAGTAGGACACCGACGACGATTCCGGACAGCGCGAGCGCTCGCATTCCTCCCGAGACACGCCGCACCCGCCCCGGTTGCGCTACGTTTCCCCAGCCATGTGTCGCAACATCCGCACCCTGCACAACTTCAAGCCGCCGACCACCGCCGACGAGATCCAGGCCGCGGCCCTCCAGTACGTGCGCAAGGTGAGCGGCATGCGCGAGCCCGGCAAGGAAGCCTCGGTCGCGTTCGAGAAGGCGGTCGAGCAGATCACCGCGATCACCGCGAAGCTCCTCCACAAGTTGCCCGCCAACGGCGAGCCGCGCACGCGTGAGGGCGAGAAGGCCAAGGCCAAAGTTCGCTGGGAGCGCCGCGAGGCCGCGATCAAGCGGCTGTGATCCGCACGGTCCTCGCCGCTCTCGTGGTCGTTGCATGCTCGAGCCGGGGTGACGGTGGTGCGCCAGTGCCGGTCGCAATGCCTCCTGCTCCCATCGATGCGGCGTCGCCGGACGCGTTGGTCACCCTCGCCGACACACTGGCCGCGCTGCGTGGCGGCAACTTCTCCGCGGCCGCCGATCACATCCAGCGCCGCATCGATCAGCCGCCGCCGAAGATGCGCCTGTCACCCGCGGAGGCCCACAGCACGGCGCTCGCACTGGTCGCGGTTGCCAACCGTGCGCCGTTTCGCGAGCTGCATGCCGTGATGCCGCGCTCCACAGTGGAGCTCGCGCGTGCGGTCCACGAGCGAGGCGTGACCCTCGACGAAGCAGATCAAATCGCGACGTACCTGGTCGCCGTCGTCGCCGCGTGCCGCTTCGAGCGACTCACCGTCTTCGACGAGAACCACTCGCACGTGATCGGTCGCGAGTGGTCCGAGATCGACTACACGGGCGAGTCGATGACCTGGCAGGGGCAGCGCGATGCGTGGGCTCCCCGCGGCGTGACCAGCTTCGAGCGCGCCGTGTACATCCACGCCTACTTCCTCGGCGCCGAGAAGCTGCGGCACTGGGACAAGGTCTACAAACCGCGCGGCAAGCTCGCTCAGCTCACGGTCACGCCGAGCAAGTGACCGATGCCGCTGGTCACCGCCATGGCGAGCGCACCGCCGACCGTCACGCGAACCGCGGCGCGCAACTTCGGAGCGCCCCCGAGCGTGCCGCCCATGGCGCCGAGGCCTGCGAGGCTGATCAATGTCACCGCCGCGATGCTGTGCATGCGGTAGCCATTGGGCGCGATCACGAGACCGAAGATCGGAAGCAGCGCGAACAGCGCGAAGCTGACCGCGGAGATCCATGCGAGCTGGAGCGGGCGCACGCGGTTGTGCTCGACGATTCCGAGCTCGTCGCGCAAGTGAGCGCCGAGGCGATCGTGGGCAGACAGCTGCTTGGCGACCTGCATCGCGAGGTCCTTGTCCAGACCTCGCTTGTGATAGATGCCGGCAAGCTCGACGAGCTCGGCGTGGGGCTCGTTCGCGAGCTCCAGCTTCTCGCGCGCGATGTCGGCGGCCTCGGCATCGGCGGTCGTCGAGACCGACACGTACTCGCCTGCCGCCATCGACATCGCACCCGCGGTGAGCGCTGCGAATCCGGACACCAGGATGGCCTCGCGCGAGGCGTTGGTGGCGGCGATGCCCATCATCAGGCTCGCCGTCGATACGATCGCGTCGTTCGAGCCGAGCACCGCAGCACGCAGCCAGCCGGCGCGGCCGGTGCTGTGCTTCTCGTGGTGACGGCGAGACATGCCGCAGTTTACATTCGACAGGTGCGGGGTGTAGGGCTCCTGGCAGTAGTCGGAGGCTGCCGGATCGGCTTTGACCTCGGACCTCCTGCGACCGATGCGGCCCACGATGGTGTCACGGCGATCCAGGATGCCCAGCCAGACGCCGCGCCACCGACCGGCCCGTTCGGGACGGCGGTCCCGGTGACAGCGCTCAACGGCGCGGACGCGGATGACCCGACCATGACGGCCGATCAGCTCGAGATGTTCTTCAACACGTCCCGCGCGCCCAATGCAGGCGGCAACGATATCTTCACGGCCCGCCGGGGCACCGTGACCGATGCTTGGTCCATGATCGGACCGGTGACCGCCCTCAACACCAGTTCCGACGATGCAACGCCCGATGTGTCGGCCGACGGGCTCACGATGTTCTTCGTCGCGGCCGGCACGGTGGGACAGAAGGACGTGTTCGTCGCGACCCGTGCGGACCGCGCGGCCGCGTGGGGCGGCAAGACGCAGATCACCGCGGTCTCGACGCCTGCCGACGACTCGGGACCGACACTGACCGCAGATCTACTCACCATGTATCTCTCTGCGAATCCGAGCGGCGACGACGATATCTACGTGGCGACGCGGCCGATGATCGGCGCTGCGTGGAGCACCCCAGCACTCGTGCCCGGCATCAACTCGGCGACCGCGAATGACGGCGAGCCGTGCGTCAACGCGACGAACACGCTGCTGCTGTGGGCAAGCTCGCGCGCGGGAAGCTTCGATCTATGGATGGCGCGGCGTGCGAACGCCAGTGATCCCTGGGGCCCGCCGATGGCAGTCAGCGAGCTGAACACGGCGGCCCCCGAGACCGATCCATGGCTGTCGCCCGACGAGTACACGATCTACTTCGCACGCGACGCCGCGATCTACGTGGCGACCCGATGACGGTGCGATTCGTGCCACAGCTACGCGCGAGGATGCGCTCGGATCTGATGGCGCGCGGGCAGACACTCGCCACCCTGCTGTCGGACGTGCTGGCCGGCAAGCAACCGCCATCGCTGGTCGCCCTGCTCGCGGCGAAGCCCGGCAAGCGGCCCGAGGAGGTCCTGCGGCTCGCACTCGATCAGATCGAGGCGCGTCGCCGGCTGCTCGATGCCGACGACGACCGGTTCGGCCGCTGCGACATCTGCGGCGCGGACATCGGCGAGGTCGCGCTCGGTGAAATGGCGTGGGCCGATCGCTGCGCCGATCACTCGACGAAGTGATCAGAGATGCGGCAGCACGCCACTGCGGCGCGCCTGCTCGACCATCTCCTGCACCGGCTTGAGCGTGTTGCGCGGCGTCGTCATGAAGCTCTCGGCATCGAATGCCTTGCGCAGCAGCCGACGCCCCTTATCGGTCTCGGCGAGCGTGAGGATCGCGTTGGAGAAGATGCGGTGCTCTGGCTTCGAGATCAGGCCGTGCCCAGCGATCACGTCGTTGGGGATCGACGCGCTCCACTCGAGCACCCGCACCGGGTGCTGCGGTGCGACGTCAATGAACCCAGCGCGCGTCACGGGCTCGCCCGGCTCGGGAACCTGGCCGTAGGTCGCGCCCACGTCGGCACGCCCGTCGAGGACCGCGCGCACGACCTCGGCATGCGAGCGCAGGAACAGCTCCTGGCCGAAGTGATGCGCCGGGTCGTGGCCGCGCGCCGCCATGTGCATGCGCGGAAACAGATAGCCCGCCGCAGACGTCGGATCTACCCACGCGATCGTCTTGCCTCTCACGTCGTCGAGCGAAGACCACTCGCGCGCGGCGTCGACGAAGATCGCTGCGTTGTATTCAGTGCGTTCGTTGCGGACCGCCGACAGCAGCGGGCGGAGCTGGATGCGCTCGTTGGTAAGCAGCATCAGCGTCGGTGACATCCACGCGTAGTCGACGCGATCCTTCTCGAGCTCGCCGGCGAGGTCCTGATACGACGCCGAGTTGATCCCGTGCACCGGCGTGTCGAGCAGCTTGGTCAGCGCGACGCAC
>JBBQFU010000327.1:0-8840 GCA_038322185.1 Haliangiales bacterium | reverse complement strand
CGACGACGAAGTTGGCCTTGGCCTCCTCCGGAGTCAGCGGCCGCGCGAGGCTGATGATCACCTGGATGAGCCGGGCCGGCCGGCCCTCGTTCATCCAAACCTTGCCGAGCGCCGGGATGGCACTGGGATCACCGAGCTGCTCGAGCTCGACCACCGCACGCTCGGACTCCCGCGGATCATCGAGCTTGGCGATCCAGACCTTGGCGTCGTACGGGCTGTCGGGTCTCGCGGCGGGGGCCGAGGAACCAGCCGTCGTCGTCGTCGTCGTCGTCGGCGGCGAGGCGGTGGTTGGAGGCGGGCTCGAGCCACAAGCCACGACGAGGATGAACGCGAGCAGGTGGCGCATGGGGTTCGAGCCTATGCGGAAATCGACGCTGGCAAAGTCGCAGCGCTGCAACTTTGTGACAACTCGCGGCGTCCTCGACGGATACCATCATCGCGGGAGGACCATGTCGACGCTCGCCCGCTCGCTGTTTGTGCTGCTGGGAACTGTGACTGCTGCGAACGCACAGCCGGGTGCGTGGGTCGATCCGGCGACGGTCGACGTCGAGCCCGTCGAACAAGTCGAACAGCCCGCCGCGTTCGTGCCTCCCAGCTCGGTCCCCGCGCAGAGGCCGTCGGTCGCACGTCGTACGCCGACGAAGGGCCAAGAGACCACGCGCCGCTGGGCGTTCGGTGCTCGGCTCACGGGCTTGTCCGGAATCGGCGCCCTGCCCGGCGTGAACTACGGTGCGGAGCTCGCGACGTACGTCCGCCACGACGAGATCTTCGCCGAGCTCGCGTTTGGCTGGTGGCGCCCCGAGGACCAGCACATCGTGACCACGACACCCGAGCCGGTCGAGCTCGGCATGGACGTGTGGACGCTGCGCGTCGGCAAGTCGTCGATGGCGACGCCACTTCGCGCGTGGCTGCTCATCGAGGGCGGCGAGATCGCGGGCGCCAAGGGCATGCCCGGCGTGATGGCTCGCATGGTCACCGGCGTGACGCCGACCGAGCGTCGCTGGCAGGCAGCAGGCGGTGGCTTCGGTGTCGCGTGGCCCATCGCCGACGCCGCGCGCCTGTTCGGCATGATCGAGTTCGCGGTCCCGTTCAATCGCGGTAACGTGATGGTCGGCAGCGAAGCCTACGAGTCGGAGTCGCTCGCGGCGCGCTCGTCGGTCGGCATCGAGATCGGCTGGCGCTGAGAGTACAGCGGCATACGATTGGGTCGATGACGCAGCTCCTCAACGACAACGGCACTGCCTCGGTAGCAACCGCCGTGATGATGTCGCATCACGCGTTTCGTCGCGACCTCGCGCAGCTCGCGATGGTACTCGCGCAGCCGGCTCTCGGTGACGAACGAATCACGGCCATCGCCGACGAGTGGCGCAGCCTCCATCAGGCGTTGCATGGCCACCACCACTCCGAGGACGTGGCAATCTTCCCGGACCTCCGCGCGAAGCATCCCGAGCTGGCGAGCTCGATCGATCGGCTCACCGCCGATCACCGCCGGATCGATCCGATCCTCGAGCGCGGCGACCATGCGTTTGCCCAGTTGCCACTCACCCTCGACGACGCGCGCGCCGTGGTCCGCGAGCTCACGAGTCTGCTCGACACGCACCTCGCGTTCGAGGAAGAGACGGTCATCCCGCATCTGCGCAGCCTGCGCGAGTTCCCGCCGGTGACCACCGACGACGAGGCGCAGATGTACGCGGATGGCTTTGCGTGGGCGACGTATGGCATCGCACCCGCGGTGCTCGAGCAGGTCAACGCGATGCTGCAACCGCCCGTGCTGTCGCGATTGCCGGCAGCGCGCATCGAGTTCGAGGCTCGCTGGCTGCGGGCGTGGGGCGTTCCGCTGGAAGGCAGCTCGACCACGAGCGTGCCCGGCCGACTCCCGTGATGGTCGAACCATTGCCAGTCGCTGCCAGCACCACGCGCGTCAATCACACCTACGCTTGATGCATGCGCATCGGTCCGTTGCTGGTCGTCCTCGCCATCGCAACTCCTGCCTACGCCGGCGACGAGGTGTCGTTCGAGCTCGGCTATCTCCGCAACCGCGTGGCGGTCACGGACCACTCGACGGTCAGGCGATCCGCTTCAGCGTGAAGGTCTCCCGCGGGCGCCACGTGCACGTCGGTGCGGAGGCCGAGGAAGGCCTGCTCGAAGGAACGACGAGGCTGCCCAATGGCAACGTCGCGCGGCTCGCACCGGACGCCGACCCGATGACGACCTCGACGACGCTCGGACCGGCGTCACCGCTCGAGGGCAACACGCTCGCACTCAAGCTGTTCGCGGGGGTGCACTCGGACCTCGCCCGGCGCTTCGTGATCTCGACAGACGTCGCCGTCGGATTTCGTGACACGTGGGTGTCCAGCGATCTCGGTACGGACGTCGCGGGCCGCAAGAACGCACTGCTCCTCGAGGCGCGCACGCGGCTCGACTTCCGCATGTCGCCACGCTCGACGGTCGGCGCCATCGCGACGACCAATCTCGTCGATCGGCGCGACATGTCGCTAGGCCTCATGTTCGGGCTGCACTTCGGGCGCTAGCTCTCATCGTGATCTTGTGATCGCCGCGAAGCCGGATCGCGCGATCGATCAGGTCCACCAGCTCGGCTCGCTCGGTGCTCGTTCCCGCCGCGGCTCTGGCGATCTCACGGATGGTTGCGAGCCTGCGTCGAGGCTGTCGACGTAGAAGTTGTTGCCATTGCCCGGATCGGCGAGCTGCTCCATCAGGCCATCGTTGTAGTCCCCGGTACCGAACCCGATCGTCGATGCATGCAGGAGTGACAGCGCGAATGCACTGCGGTTTCGCGTCGTGAACCGCAACACCGCCGTAGCAAGTCGCCACGGTGGTACTTCTGCTGAACACGGTGCGTGTAGGCTGCGGTGCAGCCAGCACTCGATCGCGATCCTGATCCCGCTACTGCTGGCGGCGTGCCCGGAGCCGACGCAGTTCCATGGCGATCCCAAGTTCCCCAACGGCGCCACCGGGTGCCGGATGCAGTGCGACAAGGAGGGCCTGCAGATGGTGGGCTTCGTCTTCAGCGGCGAATACTCCACGAGCTGCGTGTGTGGACCGCTGCAGACGTCGCCGCCCTCGTCGGCAGACGGTGCGCCGGCCGCGGGCGTGATCGTCCAGGTGCAAGCCGCCGCCGCAGCGGCCGCTGCGAACCAGCAGCACATGCAGCAGCAACAACGCCAGCAGCGCCGGTAGCGCATGGCCAAGGCACATACGTTCATCGGCAGTGATGCGTCGCGCGCACGCAAGCTCGCTGCCCGGCCGCGCAAGCCGAAGTTCGCGCTCGGCGAGGTCGTGATCGATCCGCACGGCGACATCGGCGCGATCGACGCAATCTATGCGGACCTCCTCGCGGTCGAAGAAGCTGGTGTGATCGACGACGTCAAGGACTGGCTCGTGGGCAGCTCTTCGACGCTGTGCCGAGCAGGAAAAGAAGCTCAAGACGCCCAACGATGGCATCTGGTACTCGCTCGTCTACGGACATGGCGCCGGTGTGTGCGGTGAGCTGGATCTGAAGAAGGCGCCGCCCGGCTCGAAGTCAACGGGTTAGCGCCGCCGCCGGCCACGTGTATCATCGGTGCGTTGTTGCGAGCCTCGGCCCTCCTGATCGCCCTCGCCGGCTGCGGTCGGATCGCCTTTGATCCGGACACGATCGAGACGCCCACGGTGTTCGGTTCCACCGGCGATGATCGGATCGGCAGACCGGGCGTCGACGCCGAGGGCAACGTGTACTTCGCCGGCATCTATCGCGCACCGATCGAGATCGGCGGCGTGACGTATCCGCTGACCGGCGTGACCGGTGCGTTCGTGGCGAGTCTCGATCCTGACCTCGCGGTGCGCTGGGTGCGTCCGTACAGCGGTAGCAACGTGGTCGAGTCCACGCGCATCGCGGTCGCGCCGGACGGCAGGAGCTACGTCAGCGGTATGTTCGACGGCACGCTCGTGCTCCCCGACGCCACGCGCAACTCGTTCGTCGGCCAGGACATGTGGATCGTGCAACACGACACAAACGGCGTGTTCCGCTGGGGCCGTAGCTACGGGGCCGACTGGAACTTCCAGCCGCATGCGCTCGCCCTCGCGCCCGATGCCTCGCGTGTCACGGTAGGCGGCCTCTACCTGTCCACCTCACCGGCGAGCTTCGGCGCACTGCAGCTGACCGCCTCGCTCGTCGACAACCCGTTTCTGCTCACGCTCGATCCGGCCGGCCTCGAGCAGTGGGTCATGCGCATGCGCGCTGCGTCTCACTCGCGGACCTCTGCCCTGCGCTATCGGTCGGACGGGACCATGTGCCGCGGTGGGTTCTTCACGGCAGCGCTCGACTACGAGGATGACGCCGTCAACGAGGAGACGTCGGCCGGCCTCGAGGACGTGTACGTCGGCATGGTCGACGCGAGCGGGACGAACGTCTGGTCCGAGGCGATCGGCACGCCGGCCGACGACACGCTCAATGATGTTGCCGCCGTCGGCGACGACTGCGTGTTCATCGGCCGCGTCGATGGCGCAGTCGAGCTCGGCAGCGGGATGGGCGCGCTGGTGATGCGCTATCGGTCCGATGGAGCCCGCGCATGGAGTCGCCATCTCGGCGGCACGAGCCAGGCATTTCACGTGATCGGCGAACCCGATGGCTCGGTGCTCGTGGCCGGCGTGTTCTCGGGAATCTGGTCACCCGATGGCGAGGCCATCGAAGCAGCAGGCGCCGCGGATGGCTACGTTGTCGAGCTCACGCCCGAGGGCGTCGTGGCGCGCGTGCATGTGATCACGGGCAGTGGCGACACCGCATCCAGCGTGCGGGAGATGACATCGTGGTCACCGGAACGTTCGAGGGCGAGTTCGAGACCCCGACGGGAACGGTGGAATCGACCGGCGGCGCGGACGCGTTCGTGCTTCGAATCCCGTGGCCCTAGCCGAACATCTCCGGGTTACATCGACACTAGCGCGGTCGGGGACGCCGTTTGCCCGGGCGAAGGGACGGCGGCCGTCGCCCGAGGTCCGACGACGTGACCAGGTCGCAGCGGATGAAGTCGATCTTGCCGGCCATGACCGGGGTCAACGCGTCGACGAACACCTGCCGCGTGCGAACATCCGCAGCCTCGGTGGTTGCGCGCACCATCGACACGTAGCGGTTCGGAACGTCCGCGTCGCGATACGTGGTCCACACCGCATCGGGAAGCTCGTTGCGAACGTGAGTCGCGAGCTCGTGCATCGCGCGCTCCGCCTCGTCGCGTGCCTCGGGTCGGACCTCGAATGTCGCGAGGGTGTACAGCGGCATGCCGCGACGCTATCGCAGCTAACGAGTCGCCGCGATGACGATCGGCTCGGGCGTAGCAGCCACGACGCCCGTCACGGCGCGCCACCACGGCGAGGGTTCGTCGACGTGAGCGGGCTCGAACGGCCGCCCGAGCATCGGGGTCAGCAGACGGATGTGCGCCGGATCCGCGAGCGCGAGCAGCTGCTCGGCCGGCTCGTCCCACGGATGCAGGCCGAGGTCGAACGTGCCCCAGTGGATCGGCAACATCGTGCCGCCACCGAGCATCTCGAAGGCACGCAGCGCGTTCTCGGGCCCGAGGTGGATGTCACCCCACGCGCGGTTGTACGCACCGATCTCGAGCATCGTGATGTCGAACGGCCCGTACTTCTCGCCGGTCGTCATGAAGCCTTCGTGCAGGCCCGTGTCGCCCGAGAAGAACAGCTTGTGCCTCGGCGTCGCGATCACCCACGACGACCATAGCGTCGAGTTGCGATCACGCAGGCCGCGGCCCGAGAAGTGATGCGCGGGAACGGCGGTGAGCTGGAGGTCGCCGCCGGCGAACGTTGCGTGCTCGCCCCAGTCGCACTCCGTGATGAGCGCGGGCTCGATGCCGAACTTCTCGAGATGCGCGCCGACACCAAGCGAGGTCACGAACGGAACGCGCAGCTTCGCGAGCTCGCGGATGCTCGGCTTGCACAGATGATCGAGATGATCGTGCGAGACCAGCACTGCATCGAGCTTCGGCAGCTGTGCGATCGTGGCGGGCACCGGATGAAAGCGCTTGGGTCCGGCGAACGTCACCGGCGACACGCGATCGCCGAACACCGGATCGGTGAGCAGCCGCAGGCCGCCCGACTCGATCAGCGTCGTGCTGTGGCCGAGCCACGTGATACGTAGGTCGGTGGCAGGGGCGCGTGACCACGCATCGAGCGGGCTCTCGATCGGTAGGGGCAGCTGAGGCACGCGCGACTTGCCGCCAAAGAAGAACTCACGCGCGATCGACAACCCGTTGTTGCGGTCCGCAGGAACGCCGCGCGTCGTGTTGCGGAACTTGCCGTTGCTGTATTGCCGGCTCGCCCGCATGCGTTCGAGACGTTCACCTGCGGGTACAGCCATGGAAACAAGCGTGGGGCCGTGCCGGCAGTTTGTCCACTTGCTCTATGCTCGCACCACAGTGTTCCGCGACGAGAACGCGCAGTGCCCGCAGTGCGACACCGCACTGGATCCCGTCGGGATCCGGCGGAGGTGCACGGCTTGCGCATCCGTCTTCATCACCGATGGCGAGCTCGGCAAGCTGTTCGACGAGCTGTCGCCCGACGACGAACGCCCGCTGCGCGCTCGCCTGTTCCCGGCGGACCGCCAGGGCCGCACCTGTCCGTTCTGCCAGACCACGATGGCGCGCCATTCGATCCACGGCTGGTTACTCGAGCGCTGCGAGACGCACGGCGTGTGGATCGCGACGCAGGCCCTGCAGGATCTCCTGAACGAGCACGCGAACCAGTACATCCAGCGCGACAGCGACCGAACGAAGCTGGAGGTGTTGATGTTCGTACCTGTGGTGGGCGTTCTCGCGATGCCGCTGCAGGCCGTCATCCGGCCGTGGGCCAAGCGCCGCCGCTTACGCAAGTATCTCGCACGAAGTACGCCCCAAACGAGGTCCTGAGAAGATCTCCGTCGATACGCGTGCACGTGACGCCACCCGAAAACTGGACGGATCGATCGCGGCTCTGCAATGTGATTGGCAGATGGTGTTTGAATCTGGGGCGCGTGATGCGGCGGCCCCCGCACGGTGCATGCCGTGTATCCGGTTGTTTGCCGATACGCTGTACGTCGACGACGGCAGCAAGCACGGCGATGAGGTGCGTACCGCGATGGTGCGCCTGGACTTCGATTACGGCGGTCGCCGGCTGCGCTCCAGCGCGAACAGCAACGCCCCCGGACGCGACCGCAACGCCGAGCAGCAGGCCTGCCGCGTGCTGGAGAGCCTGGGGGCGCTCGAAGCTGCCCACCTGGACGATTGCGCAGTCACCCCCGGCGCCGGCATCGACTATGTCCTGACGCTCGATGGCGATGCCCACGCCCTGTGCGCATTCAGCGCCTACGCGCTGCCCCAGCTCCGCGCGCTCGGCTGGAAGGTCGAGGTCGACCCCGAGTATCCGTGGCAGGTCATCGGGGCGGAAGTCCCGCTCTACGCCGCGGCGCTGCCCGAGAAGGACCGCCCCGATTGGTTCGGTCTCGAGCTCGGCGTCGAGGTCGACGGCCAGCGGATCGACCTGCTCCCTGCCCTGCTCGACATGCTCGACAACGCCGACGATCTCGCCGTGCTGATGCGGCCGAATCGGCGCTGCGTGGCGGTGCGCGTCGACGACAAGCGCTGGCTGACGGTCCCGCCGGCGCGTCTGAAGCTGCTCGCCAAGGTCCTGGTCGAGCTGTATCGCAACGGCGAGAAGGTTCGCGCGCCCGCGATCCGCGCGCCGCTGATCGTCGATCTGTGCGCGACGCTCGACGATGGCACCCGCCCGGTCAACTGGGTCGGCGATCCCAAGATCCGCGAGCAGGCCTACGCGCGTGCGATGGGTCCCAACCCGAACGCCATCGTCGACCCGCCCGCCGACCTCAAGGCCGACCTGCGCCCCTATCAACGCGACGGCATCGCGTGGCTGCAGCACCTGCGTGCGCACGAGACCGGCGGCATTCTCGCCGATGACATGGGCCTCGGAAAGACGCTGCAGACGATCGCGCACGTGCTGACCGAGAAGGAACACGGTCGCCTCGACCGCCCCGCGATGATCGTCACGCTCACGAGCCTGGTTGGAAACTGGGCGCGCGAGCTCGAGAAGTTCGCGCCCACGCTGACGTTCGCCGTGCACCACGGTCCCGACCGTCACGCACGGCGGCCGCAGCTCGGCCAGCACGACGTGATCATCACGACGTATCCGATGGTCGCCCGTGACTGCGCCGACCTCGCGACGCTGCCGCTCCATATGCTCGTCCTCGACGAGGCGCACCAGATCAAGAACAGCAACTCGCAAGCGAGCGAGGCCGTGCGCCAGCTCGATGCGCGCCATCGCATCTGCCTGTCGGGGACGCCGATCGAGAACCACCTCGGAGAGCTGTGGTCGCTGTTCGACTTCATCAATCCCGGCCTGCTCGGCTCCAAGGACGAGTTCACGGTGCAGTTCCGCGGCCCCATCGAGCAGAGCGGCGACAAGATCCGGCTCGAGGCGCTGCGCGATCGCGTGCGTCCGTTCATCCTCCGCCGCACCAAGGACGCCGTCGCGCCCGAGCTGCCCGCCAAGACGATGCTCGTCCGCGCGGTCGAGCTGAGCGGTACGCAGCGCGAGCTCTACGAGAGCATCCGCGTCGCGGCTCACGGTGAGGTCCGCCAGCACATTCGCAAGCGTGGCCTTGCCGGCTCGACGATCGCGATCCTCGACGCGCTGCTCAAGCTGCGCCAGGTCTGCTGCGATCCGCGGCTGGTCTCCGTCGAGGCGGCGAAGGGTATCGAGGGGAGCGCCAAGCTCGAGCTGCTCCTCGAGATGCTCACCGCGCAGCTCGCCGACGGTCGCCGCATCCTGATCTTCTCGCA
>JBBQFU010000326.1:0-8873 GCA_038322185.1 Haliangiales bacterium | reverse complement strand
CGATGATCGGCGCGCTGCGCGTGGAACGCGAGATGCAACCACGGCTGATTCTGGTCCTCGGCGGGCTCGTGTTCCTGCTGTACGCATACCCAGGCCTGCTGACCATCGATTCGGTCGATCAACTGATCGAAGCTCGCGAGGGTTTCTTCACCGATCCTCATCCGCCCGCGATGTCAGCGATCTGGCGCACGTCCGGCTCCACTCGTCTTCCCACGAGCGGTTGTGGGTCACGGGACGTGGGTCAGGACGAGCTGCAACGCCTTGTAGTCAGACCGCGCGCAACCAGCGGCCTCGGGACCGTATGCTGCGGTGATGTCGTTGCGGTCGATCAGCGGCCCGTACGCGACGTGGTACGTGCGAGGGGCTCCGTATATCCAGGTCACGAACGTCCATGGTTCGTGGAGGTCCAGCCCGATGGTGTGGCCCCAGCCGTATCGACCTACGTCCGAGAGCACGACCCATGTCCAGTCGTTGGGTGGATTCACGGTGGTCACCTGGACGAGGTCGAGGCAGGTGAACTCGGGGTCTCGCGCGGGGTCCGCGGAGAGGACGGGCAGAACCGCGCTTGGAAACCGAAGCGGCGCTGCACGGGCCACCTGGCCGGGGCCGACGAACAGCCCCTCGACCATGCGCGGGAGGAGGTGTCGGTCGAATGCCTGCGCCGGGGTCGCCATCATCGAAGGCTACCTCGAACGGTCCCTGGTTGGTCGCCGGACGGATCCTCGGGCTCCGCCTGGCACACGGGTGACACACGGTCCGATCGCGCGCCCAGCGTACGCGGTAAAACCCTGTAGAGTCGCTTGGTTCCAGGACTGGCCGAAACCGCTCGGCGGACTCTTAATCCGCTGGTTGACGGTTCGAGCCCGTCCGCCCTCACCCGCTAGAATGTAGAAGTCGCCGATCCACGCCGTGGATCGGCGATTTTCTCATTTCAGCACGGTGGTGTATCGGTGGCGGTGCGACTGGATTCCTGCGGGTATAGTCGCTCGGTGTTGTACGCCGAAGGGCCGCTCGACATCCTCGAGCCCGAGGACGTCGTTGGAATCGGACATGGCACCGATATCCTGATCGTTGACGATCATTCCTCGAATCTCGACGCGTACGAAGCAGCGCTCGCGCCCCTGCAGAGAAAGTTCACGCTCGTCAAATCCGGTGTGGAGGCGATCGAAAAGCTCCTGCAGCAGGACTTTGCGGTGATGTTGCTCGACGTCTCGATGCCCGGCATGAGCGGGTTGGAGACAGCGCGCATGATTCGGCAACGACCTCGTTGCAAGGGGATGCCCATCATCTTCATCACGGGACTGCCGCATTCGGACGAGCTGATCCTCGAAGCGTATGTAGTTGGCGGCTACGACTTCGTCGCCAAGCCGGTGCATCCAGGGATCTTGCGGGCAAAGGTCCGCGTGTACCTGCAGCTGCAGGCAACGGACGCAGGCACTGTTGCGGCAGACGAAGGCTCTCCGCGACGCGCAGGTCCTCATCGACGCGGCTGAATCGAGCAAGCGCGAGCACGACCTGCTAGTCGCTGCTGCTCGACGGTTGCAGAAGCTCCACGAAGCGACCACCGCCTTGGTCGAGGCAAGGGCGGTCAGCGACGTTGCGGAGGTCGCAACACGCGTTGGAGCGGAGGCCCTGAATGCCTCGAGTGCCATCATGTGGATGGCCACCACCGACACGACGGTGACGCTGGCAGGCAGCCATAATATTCCGGCGGACTATCTCGAGCTGTGGCGTGCGTTCCCGATCGATACGCCTCTTCCCATCGGTCGCGTATTCGCGAACTGCGAAGAGCTGTGGGTGGAAAACGAATCCGACTATGCGCGCGAAGCCCCGCAGGCGATCGAGCACGCGCGCCGCGCCAACCGTGCGTGGGCCTTCGCCGTCCTTCCGTTGCAAAGCAAGGGCAAGGCGATCGCGGCGATCGTCTTCAGCTATCAAGGCGAACACCGATTTACGGCCGACGAAAAGACCTTTGTGCGAGCGTTGGCTCGCAGCTGTGAACAGGCCCTCGACCGCGCGCGGCTGTTTCAAATGGAAGCCGAAGCGAGGAAGGCCGCGGAAGCGGCTGCCGCTCAGAAGGACGAGTTCTTGGCGATGCTTGGCCACGAGCTCCGAAACCCGCTGTTTGCGATCTCGACTGCGATGCAGGTGATCCAGTTGCGCGAGCCGTTCTTGAATCGCGAGCTCACGGTCGTCGATCGCCAGGTCGCGCATCTGACTCACATTGTCACCGGGTTGGTGGACGTCACGCGGCTGACGCAGGGCTCGATCACGCTCCGTCGCGAACCGGTGGATTTTGCCGAGAGCCTCGCGAGCGCGATCGATATCGCGCGGCCCTTGATCGAGGGGCGGCAGCACGAGTTGGTTCTGCGTGTGCCGAAGAATATCGTGCTCGACGCCGATCGACACCGGCTCGCGCAGGTGCTCGCCAATCTGTTGACGAACGCAGCGAAGTACACGGCCTCGGGAGGTCGTATCGAGCTGTCGGTCGACGAGCTCGACGGGGGACGCGTGCAGATCAGCGTTCGCGACAATGGGCGCGGCATCCAGGCATCGCTGCTTCCGCACCTGTTCAAGCCGCTTGTTCAAGGGCAGCGGCCACTCGATCGAAGCGATGGCGGACTCGGAATCGGGTTGACCCTCGTGAAGCTATTGGTCGACCTGCACGGCGCTACCATCGAGGTCGCTAGCGACGGAGTCGACATGGGGTCCACGTTCACCCTGCGGTGGCCTCGACCGTCTCGTCACGAGCACGCCGGCCTGCCGATGGAACAAGAGCCGCAAACGCCGCTGCGAGTCTTGATCACGGACGACAACGAGGACGCAGCGAACATGCTGTCCGAGATCGTGCGCGCGTGCGTGCGGCCATGAAACCCTGGTGACGCACGATGGTTCCTCGGCCCTGCAGTCAGCCGAAGGGTTCGTGCCAGATGTGGCCTTGCTCGATATCGGACTGCCTGCAATGGATGGCTACGAGCTGGCGCGAAGGCTGCGCAGCATCCCTGCGTGCGCACGAACAGTCCTGGTCGCGGTCACCGGGTACGGATCGCCTGGCGATTTCGATCGGACCAAGGAAGCTGGCTTCGACCACCACCTCGTGAAGCCGGTCTCGCTCGACGTTCTACGCTCGCTTCTCGTCAGTGCGCCGTCGAAGCACGCGTCGAGCTAACCGTCTGCGTTGAGGCGAGCGACGACCTTGCCAAGCACTTCGTCGGCCTTGTCGTTGTCGACCTGACACGTGCCGGCAGCCTGGTGGCCGCCGCCGCCGTAGGACAGCGCGAGCTCGCCGACGTTGGTCTTGGAGCCGCGATCGAGGATCGACTTGCCGATCGCGAGCACGGTGTTCTGCTTCTTGAGGCCCCACATCACGTGGATCGAGATGTTGGTCTGCGGGAACAGCGCGTAGATCGCGAAGCGGTTCGTCGGCCAGATCGTCTCTTCGTTGCGGAGGTCGAGCACGACGACATTGCCGTGGACCTTCGCGCAGCGCTGGATCTGCTCCTTCGCCTTCGGCTCGTGCTCGCGGTAGAGCGCGACGCGTTCCTTCACATCGGGGAGCTCGAGCACCTCTTCGATCGACTTGGTGAGGCACGCATCGATGAGCGCCATCATCAGCTGGTAGTTCGAGACCTTGAACTCGCGGAAGCGACCGAGGCCGGTGCGCGGATCCATCAAGTAGTTGAGCATCACCCAGCCGGTCGGGTTGAGGATCTCGTCCTTCGAGAACTGTGCGGCATCGGCCTTGTCGACCTCTGCCATCATCACTTCATTGATGCGCGGGAACTTCGCGGCACCACCGTAGTGGTCGTACACGACGCGTGCGGCACTCATCGCGTTGGGATCGATGATGTGGTTCGCTGGCTTGTCGGTGACGCGCTTGGTCTCCGAGAGGTGGTGGTCGAACGCGAGGTGAACACCCGCGACGTACGGAACGTTCGTGGTGATGTCCTTGCTCGTGC
The DNA here is from genome assembly GCA_038322185.1 of Haliangiales bacterium. GTDB lineage: Bacteria > Myxococcota_A > Polyangia > Haliangiales > Haliangiaceae > JABFXX01. The sequence continues at coordinate 4,914 of JBBQFU010000326.1, read as the reverse complement.
ACGCGATCTTGCCGTCCTGCATGTCCTTGGGATGGACGAACAGGATGTCGTCGAGCATGTCGAGCTCCTTGAGGAGCATCGCGCACACCAGGCCGTCGAAGTCGCTACGCGTGACCAACCGATACTTCTCACCCATGACGAGTCCCCCTTTGAAAGACAGGGTCAGCGTAGCCGAACGCCGTATCACTCCGGACGGCGTGTTCGCTTCTTCTCGCGGAGCATGAACAGGTAGAGGCTCTCGACCTTCGTGCGCGCCCATGGGGTCTTGCGCAAAAACTTGAGGCTCGAGGGGATGCTCGGGTTCTCGTTGAAGCACTTGATCGCGACCTGCTGGCCGAGCTCGGGCCAGCCGAAGTGCTCAACGAGCTCCGTCAGGATCGTCTCCAGCGTGATGCCATGGAGCGGGTTCTTGGGCTGCTCGCTCGACACGGAGGCCACTATACCCGGGGACACCTCGGCTACAGTGCGGCCATGAAATTGGTGGCGTGGGTCTCGATCATCGCGCTCGCATGCGCGGCATGTAAGGGCGAAGGCAAGTCGCCGTTCGCCACAGCCAGCCAGACGGCTGCTGCACCGACGGGGAGCGCCACTGCGCCTGCGGGCAGTGCTGCAGGGGCGGCGCCAGCGGGTTCGGCGGCGGCGGGATCGGCGGCGCCCGAAGTGGCTGCCGCGGGCGCGGTCGCGACCGGCTCGGCGGGCGTCGTCGTGGCGGTGGGCTCCGGCGCCGGCTCGGGCTCCGCGGTCGAGGAGGCGCTCAAGGTCGGCGATCGCGTGCAGGCGCAATGGACGAACGGCCGCTGGTACCCAGGCAAGATCGTCGCGATCACCGACGCTGGGACGTACGACATCAACTACAACGACGGCGACAAGTCCAAGGGCCTTCCGAAGTCCAAGGTCCGCAGGCCCGGCGCAGCGAAGGCCGCTGGTGGCGGCGGCCAGAAGAGCACGGCGTCATCGAACGATGGGCCGTGCCCGGGTCCCGGTATCACGCGCCGCTGCAACGGCACCTGCGTGAACATCCAGGAGAACAACAACCACTGCGGCAGCTGCAACAACCGCTGCCCCAGCGGCAAGCGCTGCGACGGCCACATGTTCTGTCGCGACGCCGAGGGCAACCTCTGATCTCGCGCTTCACAGTCGCGGCGATCCTGCTCGCTGCGGTACCCGCGCGCGCCGGAGAGGGGACCGGGCTCGAGGGTGTGGTCGGTACACTCATCGTCGCAGAGCTGCTGATCCCGGATCTCCGGTTCGAGCGCAGCATCACCGACGCGGAGAGCCGCACCGTGTTCTCGGTACCGCTCGTGTGGCACGGCGGCAACCTCGAGCTCGGCAAGACGAGCGGCGGCTTCGTGTTCAATCACTTCGCCGAGGTCCAGTACCAGCACAGCCAGCGTGCGGTGCGCGGGCTCCTCGGCGAACGCATCCTGTTCCACATCCCGCGCGCCAGCGACGCCGATCACTACTGGCCGCAGGACACGTGGATGCCGTTCGTCGAGGTCGCCGGACTCGTGGGTCGCGACGGATCCGGCGTGGCGGTGGGCGGCGGGCTCGCATACGGCGACTGGCAGCACGGCGTGTCGTTGTTCGGCCTCGTCGTGCGCTACGTGATCACCGGCGACGAGCGTCGCGTCGACTTCGCCCTCGACTTTCAGATTCCACTCAACACGGACTGAAGCCGTTCACGAGCGGCACGACCATCACACTGCGCCGGCTACGTGCGACGAGCCGCTCGGTCGTTCCACGCGCGAACATGCGCGAGAACCAGGTACGCGGTCGATGTCCGACCACGATCATGTCGGCATCGCGATCGCGAGCGAGGTCGAGCAACGCCTCCGTGGTGTTGGCTGCGAGCGTCACGAGGCCATGGCTACGGTCGACATACGCGAGGTGCTCGAGGCGCGCGCGTTTGGCGGCAACGACATCGTCCTGGAGATCGAACATGCCTGCATACGAGGCTGGTCCTGCCATCGGATCGCCAACGAACATCCGCAATGGTTTCACGTTGTGAAAGTAGAGGACTTCTCGATCGACCGCGTGCGCGAGATCGCGAGCAGTCGCGAGTACCGGAAGCCTGAGGTGCCGCAGGTCACTCGCGGCGATCCATTCGCCGCCCGAGCGGAAATCGCGCGCGACAAGCACGGGTACGCCGAGGCGGTCGGCGAGGTGGCACGCTTGCTTCGCGCCGAAGTGCGCATCGACGACGACGAGCGCGGCCGACTCCTCGCGAGCGACCTCGAAGCCGTGCTCGGCGATGGACTCATGAGTGACTTCGAGCTCGAAGCCTCCGCGCGGCGCCCTTGCCCGCAATCGCTCGGTGACATCTCCCAGGATCAGCGTGGGAGCTGTTCCAGTGGTTTCGCGCGGAATAGCCAGAACCACATGGAGCCGTCCGCAGAGCGCATCGCTCATACGTGATGCGCGCTCGATCGCGTTCCATGTCACAGCGCGATGATCGATCAGCAACACCACGAGGCGTTCGCGCTCGGTCCGTTCGTAGGGTGACCACGAGAGCTCATGGGGACACTGCCCAGGACCCGTTTGAGGCATGGAAGATGCGGCGGCGCGGCAAATGGCCAACGTATGCCCGACCCCGTCCCTCATTGACGTCCGGTTGTTCGGTAGAGGTTGCAGCTCATGTCTCAAATGTAGGCCTGAATAACCTGTCGTCTATTTCGAAATAAAGACACAACCTGTTAGATTGAGCGACAGGTGGGTCCGCTCAACTATCATCATCTCTACGTCTTCTGGATGATCGCCGAGCGCGGCAGCCTGTCCGGCGCCGCGAAGGCGATGCACGTCACGCACTCGACGCTTTCGGTCCAGCTGCGCGCGCTGGAGGACGCGCTCGGTGGCGAGTTGTTCGAGCGGCGCGGTCGCGGGCTGGTGATCACGCCCCTGGGGGACGAGACCCATGTGCGCGCGAGCGAGATTTTTCAGCTCGGCCGCGACGTGCTCGAGCTCGCGCAGCGCGGCGCGAGCGTTCGGGTGACACTTCGAATCGGGGCGCTAGCGTCGCTGCCCAAGACGATCGTGTGCCGTCTCGTCGAGACCGCATTCGATGCGAACGTGTCGCTCGACCTGCAACACCTCGCATTCGACCGCCTGCTCGAGGCGCTCGCAGCGGGGCGGTTGCACGCGGTCCTCGCCGATCAAGCACCGCCGCAGAGCAGTGCGCACCGGCTCCACAGTCACGTGCTGGGTGAATCGGAGCTTCTCATCTATGGAACCGCGAGGGTGCGCGCGATGTGTCGTGGTCGATTTCCCGACTGCTTGCAGGGGGCGCCGATGCTGCTGCCCCGCGCTGGCACGACCTTGCGTCGTGAGATCGAGCGCTGGTTGGACGAGCGCGAGCTCCGCGTCCGTGTCGTCGGAGAGGTCGACGACGCCGGCACGATGCGCGCCTTCGGACTACGGGGACACGGATTATTCGTCGTCCGCGCCGCGCTCGCGTCCGAGATTGCAGATGTCACCGGCGCTCGCAAGCTCGGCACCCTGAGCGGCCTACGGGAGCGGTACGTCGCGATCACGCGCGAACGCACCGTACGGCATCCAGCACTGATCCGGCTCATCGACAAGGCACGGTCGCGCCTGGAGTGAATCCGCTACCTCGAAGCTACGCGCGTCGCGTGCACGCGCAACGCGTCGGTGACGACCCGCACGGCATTCTGGACTGCAGCACGCTGGAACTCGAACGATCGCGTGGTGTCGATCGCGGCGACCGCGGCACGCGCGTCGACCACGAGGGCATGGGCGGGGGCTCCGGGCTCGATCAGGGTCTCCAGCGTCGCGAGTGCGACCTCGAGTCCCTGCTGCATCCAGTCCAGACGGCGGAAGCTCAGCGTGCTTGCGCGTCGGAGCCGGTGTGCTTCGAGACGGATCCGCTGCGCGCGAACCGTTTGCTCGTCGATCGACATCGTACGCGTCGGCGCCGACGCGACGGCCAGCGCGAGCAGGTCGAGGACGTCCGCTGAGATCCTCTGTGCCGACGACCAGCCTGTCGACGAGGCAAGCAAGGTGACCTGGACTGACAGCTGCTCGGTTCGCTCGGAGAACAGCTGGGGATCGCGCCGGATCTCGAGAGCGATGTCAGGCAGTGAGGCGCGTTCGGCTCCGTACAGCGCGATCATCGTGTCGGCAATCGCGGAGAATGCCACGCGCGTGGTGTCAGGTTGAGCGAGCACCGGTCCGTCCGGCGAGACCCGTGCGACGGCGGTCTTCGCCTCTGACAATTCACTGCGTGCGACGTCATCATCATCCGCCACGACCATCGCGAGTGTTGCGAGAACTTCGTCGAGCGCTTTACGTAGAGGACCCGCGCCCGCCGGCTCTGACGTCTCGAGATCGGAGGCAAGCGTCCGAATGCGCTCGATGCGGCCCACGGAAGCCCCCGGCATACCGGCGAGCACATCGGCGAGGTTGCGCACGATTGACACGATGCGCGCGTGCGCCTCATCGCGTGCGCGCGGTTCCTGCTCGATCACCTGCACGAGCCGCGCGAGCGCGAGGGGGGCGCGATCGTCTGGGGGCGCAGCCTGTGCGATTGGCGCAGGATCCGCCATCGGCGTACGAGGTTTCACTGGAGTGTTCTCGCGCGAACAACTGCAGAGCCACACGATTCCGACGACGACAGCCCCGTGACGCATGGCTGTCAGAGCTGCAAGGGTCGCTCCACACGACGGCGCTAGCCGAGCGACGGCAGACCTGCGCGAGTCGCTCGACCATGATCGCTGCTGCGGTCGACGCGCCGGTCTCGTCGGCCAGCCGCCGAGTAAACGGCTCAGTACTGGACGTTGCCGCCGGCGGAGGCGGGCTCGTTGTCGCCCAGGCGCGTGGTGTTTGCGTAGCCGAGCTTGCCGAACGTGCCCTCGCCCCAGCAGCGGACGCCGCCGGTCGTGAGCCGTGCGCAGGTGTGCT
>JBBQFU010000325.1:0-8888 GCA_038322185.1 Haliangiales bacterium | reverse complement strand
ATAGTAGGTCCGCGCACCGCGGTGCTCGGCGTAGACGGAACACTTGCGCCCGAGGGACGCATAGAGCCAGCACAGCCCCTGCGCGAGCAACGCGCTGTTGGTCTTGACGCTCTCACCGTTGCCCGCCTTGAGTCCATCGCCGGCGTGGTAGCCGTCCATGAACGCCTGGCGCGCTTCCTTGCTCGCGTTGAGCACGAGCGGTGGGACGCGTTTCGTGCCGTCGTCTGCGTAGAGCTGCGTTCGGATCCAGACGCAGAGCTGCCCGCCGCCGTTCATGTACAGCTGCCCGACCTCGCGCGTGCTGCCTCCTCCCGATGTGCCGACATACCGTCCGCGACGAACCCAGGAACAGCCGCCGCCATAGGTTGGCGACGCGCTCGCGAAGAGCCGGGTCGTTATTCGTGAACTGGAGCGTGTTGTTCTCGCTCGGAACGTGGCCTTCGGCTGCCATCAAGCCGAGAAACTCCGCAAGCTCCGTCGAGACAGCGCCCCAACCTTCGATGTCGGGGAACTCGCCAAGCGCGAGTCGTTCGTCGCTCGTGAGAGCGTCGGCGCGGATCGGCTCGTGGTCGGCTTTGAGCATCGTGTGGTGAGCGGTGACTTCCACGATCCCGCCACGCGTCTCGATCGACATGGGGCGATGATCGGCAGACGCGGCGCCTCGCTGCTCGTGCCACGCGGTCCTTCGACGTGTCGCCGTCACCGCCCGGAGTGCGACCCAATGGGCGCCGTCCCAGATCTCGGTCTCGACGATGTCGAAGGTTTGGACGCCGGGGCCCTTGTGCCGGAGAGGGACCAGCTCGCCGGGCGTGACGACGTTCACAACGCCGTTCTGCCGCACCATCACTGGCGTGATCTCCGAGAGGCACTCGTGGTTGAACAGGATGCCGCACGAGATGTGAAGCTTGTACGCGTCGCGATAGTTCTGGCAGAGCTGGTGCGCGAACACTTTCGCGCACGCATACGGACTCTGCGGCTGAAAGCGCGTGTCCTCGTTCTGGGGCGGCGCCGCAGATCCGAACTGCTCGCTCGACGACGCCTGATAGAAGCGGCACGCCGTGCCGAGCTCGCGTACCGCTTCGAGCAGACGCAGCGTGCCCATCGCGACCGACTGCGCCGTGTACTCCGGCATGTCGAAGCTGACGCGAACGTGGCTCTGCGCGCCGAGGTTGTAGATCTCGTCAGGGGGCGACGCGCTTGACGATGTGCGTGAGGCCGCTTCCATCGTCGAGGTCGCCGTTGATCACGCTCGAGGTTGCAACGCCGCGCTGGTGCAGCAGCTCGACGAGGTGGCTGCCGAGAAAGCCCTTGCCGCCGGTGACTAGCACGCGCTTGGATGACAGCGGAGATGGGCTCACAGCGCGATAATTCTACAGCGGATGGCTGGGCTTGGTTAGTTAGTCGGGCTCTGTCGAGTGGCCGTGCGGTCAAGCGAACAGCGCATCGATGGAATCGGCGAACAGGAGGCGCTCGAGCAGTCGGTCGATCTCGTCGGGAGGCGCCGCGTCCAATCGTTGCTGGAGCTCCGGCGACAGCTCGCCGAACTTGAGCGCGACCAGGCGGCGCAAGGTCGCGACGCGAGCTTCCACGCGTCCGACTTCACGTCCTTCCTCGCGTCCTTCCTCACGTCCTTCCTCGCGCGCGTCATCCCAGTTCTTGTGCATGATCATGGTGAACTCCTGCTCCTCGGGACCGAGCGGTCGCGTTGTCTCGTGCTCGAGCACGTGTTGAAAGTGTAGCAGCACCGGCATGGCGACGACCCGCTCATACGCATCGCGCGGCGATGTCGCAAGCTCGAGTACGGCGGCCGGGAGGAGGGGACCGCCTGCCATCAGGCGGACCAGCAGCGTCGAGCGGACCGCTGGTAGCTCGCACGCGACCACCAGACCCACGTTCACTCCCAGCTGCTCGAGGTCGCCGCCGAGCACGTACAGCCCGGCATCGTTCTCGGGTGCGGGGCGAAACGCGACGCCCGCGAGCATCCCCCGCGGTACGCCGGCCGAGATCATCCACGTCCACAGCTCGTCCTCCTCGAGGGGCGTCCGCGCGCCGCGTGCTCGCGCCGCCCGAGCTCGCTCCTGCGCGTAGACCAGGTGCTTGGCGAGGCAGGTTTGCAGCTCCGCGAGTCCGGGCGGCTGGCTGTAGAGCTCGATCAGACACGGCGACCGTGCGAGCTCACCCAGGAGCCCGAGGCGTTGCCGTTCCTCGTCGTGACCGGGCTCGGGCTCGTGGCGGAGATCAACGAACAGCGTCTCGGCATTGAGTGCGTACTGCGCATCAGTGGTCCCGAGTGCGCCGAGCGTCTGGATGCCGAGCTCCTTGCCGAGCTGGTCGAAGCGATTGCGCACGACTCAGACTGCAGCAAGCGGTGTTCCATGCGGGCGTGCATGCCCTTTCGCGCGCTTGCGACTTGTGTGTCCGGTCACCGGACGTGATCGTCCGAAAGCCGCCGGACACCGGATCACCTTGCCGTTGAGCGTCACGAGCAGCAGATCGTCGTGAAGCTCGGCGTTGAGCTCGGCGAGCACGGTCCGGTGAATGTTGTGCGCCTCCACCGCCGCGACGTCGGCGGAGCCCGAGTGCTTGATGCCTAGCTCCTTGCCGAGCTGGTCGAAGCGATTGCGCACGCTGCCGACTGCAGCAAGCGGTGTTCCATGCGCGCGCGCAACATCCGCGCGCGCGTGCGCGGGTCTACGTGCCGATCTAACCGCGCCGCCTGCGCGCTGGCTTGGCGGGCGGGAAGACCTTGGCCTCGAGCTTGGTGACCCGCTCGGGTAGGTTGTCATTCTCGATCGTCTCGACGCGCGCGGCCACGGGTTCGATGGCGAGACGCTGAGAGCGCTCGAAGTCCTCGAGGGTAACGCCGAGCGCTTGAAGCAGGTCTCCACGCATCGCGTCGCGCCACTGCTCGAACACCGTACCCATGGCGACTCCGATGTCGTGAGCGAAGTCTGCGCGCAGCTCTCGTTGGAGCGTCTGCACTTCGGTGCGGCGTTCCGCGCGCTCCTCGGCGAACCGCTGATCGATCCTGTCGAAGTGTTGGTCGACTTTGTCGAAGCGTTGGTCGACTTTGTCGAAGCGCTCGTCGACTTTGGCGAAGCGTTGGTCGACTTTGTCGAAGCGTTGGTCGACTTTGGCGAGGCGTTCGTCGAGCTCGTGGATCTGGCGCGGCGTGAAGGGGTGGTCGTCTCTCATATCGTCGGGCTTGTTGGAAGGCATTGAATCTAACTCCGTTGATGCGAGAGCACCAAGCAGCTCTCGTGCCTGGCTCGCCCTCGTGTGGAGTCGCGGGCTTGTCGATCGGCGTGGCCGTGCGGCGGACGGCGATGTCCGGATGCCGTCGGACACGGGCAACGCCTGCTGGATCGTGCAGACGCGGCTGATTCGCCGCGCCGCGGAGAGATCACGGCCGACGCGTGCGAGGCTCGAAATGGCGCTCGCCGAAGTCGCTGAGCGCGAGGCAGCCACCGCGCGCATGATGGTCCCGGACCGCGGTGACGCCGAGATTGCGTGGACCGAATACTGCCGACGTGGTCATCCTGATTCGCCGCGTCAAGGAATGCTGTCTCCGTCTACCGAGCAAGACGATCGTGGCGACAAGTGGCAGCACTATCAGCTCGTCCCGTCGTTGGAGGAATATGTGCTGGTCAGCCAGTCACACGCGCGAGTAGAGCGATATCGGCGGATTGCTAGCGGCGGTTGGGAGTACTACGACGCCACCGACGGAACGCTGCTGGTCGAAGCGATTGCGCACGCTGCCGTCTGCAGCAATCGGTGTTCCATGCGCGCGTCAATGCGATTTCGCGTGCGACTCGTCATGTCCGGGTGCCGGACGCGATGGTCCGGAACTCGGCGGACGCCGGACATGCGGACTTTGCGCTCGCGGCTCGGCGCACGCGAGCGCGACGAGCGTCAGGTGCGCACATCGAAACAGCAGGCCGTAGCGGTACTGCGGCTCGGCGTGGATCAGCGCGTTGCGTGCCGCTTCGGCTCGGGGGCTTCGCGGCGCTCGCGCGCAGCACGCTGTTGTTGCCCGCCGCTGCCTCCAAGGAGCGCGAGCAAATCGCGCGTCGTGAGGCGCGCCGCGACGTCGGTCCCCTCGAGGACACCGGCGACGAGTGCTCGCTTGTCGCCGTGCATCGCGAGGATCTGTTCCTCGACGGTGCCGCGCGCGATCAAGCGGTACACGGTCACCGGTCTCGTCTGACCGATCCGGTGCGCGCGGTCGGTCGCCTGATCCTCGACGGCGGGATTCCACCACGGATCAAGGTGAATCACGTAGTCAGCGGCGGTGAGGTTGATGCCGGTTCCGCCGGCCTTGAGCGACAGCAAGAACACCTCGGCCTCCCCGGCCTGAAACCGCCGGATCAGATTTGCGCGCTCGGGGGCCGGGGTCGAGCCGTCGAGGTAGAGCGCACGGTAGCCAGCGCGCTCGAGCTCGGCCCGCACGAGCGCCAGGTGCGAGGTGAACTGGCTGAACACCAGAGCGCGATGCCCCTCGCCACGCAGCTCGTCGAGGAGCTCCAGCAGCCGTTGCATCTTGGATGATGCCACGGGCGAGTCGGCGTCGTGGAGCCGCGGGTGCGATGCGAGCAGGCGCAGGCGGGTGAGGGCCGCGAGCACCGCGAAGCGCTGGCGTTCATCGTCCGCGCGCGCGGGCTTCAGCGTCGCGATCGCGGCCAGACGCGCGTCCTCGTAGAGCTCGGTCTCCTCGGCCGACAGCGCGATCGGCACGTCGATCTCGCTGCGGGCCGGGAGGTCGTGGGCGACCTCGGACTTCGTCCGGCGCAGCAGGAACGGGCGCAGCAACCGCGACAGCGCCCCGCGCGCCTCCGGATCGTTGTCGCGCTCGATCGGCAGTGCGAACCGGGTGCGGAACTGCTCCCAGCTGCCGAGCAGGCCCGGGAAGATGACGGCGAACAGACTCCATAGCTCGCCGACATGGTTCTCCAGCGGTGTCCCCGACAACGCGACGCGGAACTCCGCGGTCAGCGCTCGCGCCGCCTTCGCGCGCCGCGTGGACGCATTCTTGAGCGCGTGCGCCTCGTCGGCGACGAGCGTCGCAAACGAGCACTCCGCGAGCTGCGCCGCGTCGCGCACGAGTAGCCCGTAGCTGACGACCAGCACGTCACGCTTGCCGAGCTTGGACAGGCATGCCCGATCGTTGGCATACACGATCGGGCGCAGCGTCGGCGCGAACCGCCTCAGCTCGTCGATCCAGTTAAGCGTCACCGATGTCGGCGCGAGCACCAGCGCCGGACCGCGCGCGCCCCGATCGAGCAGCATCGCGATCGTCTGCACGGTCTTGCCGAGCCCCATGTCGTCGGCGAGACACGCGCCCGCTCCCCACGCGGCGACCCGCGTCAGCCACGCGTGACCCTCGACCTGATACGGCCGCAGCTCGGCGGCGAGCGCCGCGGGCGGCTTGGGCCGCAGCTTCGCGGCCGACACCAGGCGGTCTGCCATCAGCTGCCATGCCGGCGGCGCCTCGACCTTGGCGCCGTCGGCCTCGAGCTCGCGGATCGTGGGCACCGCGCCGGGCGATAGCTCCAGCTCGCGTCCGACGAACGTGCGATCGGCGATCGCGACGAGACGCTGCCGGAGCACGTCAGACAGCTCGATCCAGCGGCGGTCGTCGACGCGGACGAACCGGCGCTGCCTGCGGGCGGCGTCGAGCAGGACCGCGAGCTCGATGCGCGCGCCGTCGACCTCGAGCCCGCCATCGACCCCGAACCAGTCACGCTTGCGCTCGATCTTCACGCTCAGCGCCGCCGTGCTGCCGTACGTCACGACCGTGCGCCGATCGTCGACCCATTCGGCCTCGAGCCCCTGCAGCGGCTGCTGGACCGCCGCGACGACTGCCAAGGCTGCGTCGGGCTCGTCGATCCGGATCGGCCACACCACCGGCTCGCTTGTCGCGACCGCCGGGATCGGGAGCTGCGCGAGCGCCGCGCGCACGAGCTCGACCTCGGCTTCGAGCTCGCGTCGCACGAAGCCGCGAACGCCATCGCGGACGATCGAGACGTCGCGAGGTCCGGACCCCGGCGGCAGCGGCGGCGCTCCCGGCGCGACGCGCACCAGTGGCTCGAGCTCGAGCGCGGCGTCGGGGGACAGTCGCAGGCGCACGACCACGCTCGGCACCGCGTCGATGCGCGCCCCCATCAGCTCGTGGGGCACGACGATCGGCAGCGTGCCTTCGAGCCGGGCGAGGCGATCGAGTAGCCGGTCGTGACTCTCGGGCGGAAACACAGGGCCGTGCTTCTGCACGACGTTCCACATGCGCAGGGCGTCGCGCCCGACGTCGATCACCAAGCATCGCCCCGGTTCTTGCACGATCAAGGACGCTGGTAAGCGGTCGTGATCGCGAGCGCCCTGGTGTTCGAGCAATGCAGCGAGCCGGCGCGCCTCGAACGGTGCACCGCCGACCGATGGCTCGAGGCGAATCAGATCGCCATCCGTGACAGCCGTGAACCCGAGCTGACACCGCTCGACCACGACGCGCTGACCGGGCATCCGCTTCGTCACGACGCGCGGGTGGCCGACGAGTGCGCCGAACACGCGCACGGGAGAGGACAGGATCGCGTTTTGTGCCCAGTCGACGAGGTACTCCGCGATCTTCCGATCATGCTCCGTCAGCACGTCGCCATGGTCGTCGAGCAGCCGGCGGGCGCTCGGTCGAGTCCCCGCGCTCATCCCGCCCTTCTTGAGCGGTTTCTTGACGAGCGGAGCGACCGTCAGGGTCTGGTAGGCGTCGTCGAGCTGCCACCATACCTCGACGTCGGCGGGCGCGGGCTTCGCGTGCCCGCGTTGGCTCTCCCTCGGGCCGATCGCTGCGAGCTCGATCAGCGCGCGGTCCCATGGCGGGCGCAGCAGCTCGGTCGCGATCGTGCGCGCTTGGCCCGCGCGTGCGGGCTCCGCCAGCAGGTCGAGCGCCGCGTCGATGAGCGCGAGCCCGTGCGTGCACGCCGCCGCTCTGCATGCACAGGTGATCACGGTGGCGGGCACGAGCTCGAGACGCGTCGTGAGCGATACGACCGTGTACGGGGCGATCGCGAGCCGGGTCGGCTCACGCCAGCACAACGCAGGTACCTTCGCGTCGACCTCGAGTGTCCCGGCCGCGCGTGTCGCGCGGGACCGTGGCGGCGCGTTCGCGCGGAGCTGCGCGCGCAGCTCGACCAGGCGTGACCATAGCGTCCGGACCACGGACTCGGTCGTCTCACCGAGCTGGTCGCGGTGCCGCTGTTCCTCCGCCACGCCCGCCCGCACGTCCTCTGCGGCCCGCGTGAGGTAGCAGTGGGCCGCCTCTGCGACCGGCTGTGCGAGATCGCGATAGGTCATCAACCGTCGCGCCGCATCGAGCGAGCCGACCTCGAGCAGCGAGAAGCGGGCGAGCAGGTACGGCAGATGCCGCGCCATCTCCGAACGCGTGGCAACATCGGGCACGAGCACGTCCGCCACGACGCGCAGCTCGTGCGCGACCTGGTGGCGAGCCGCCCACGCCTCGAGCTCGGCCCGCGTCGCGAACATCGCTTTGGACGTCGTCGAGCGCGACGACGTTGCCGGCACGGTGGCGACAGGCGCAGTCGGCGCCGGTCCGTTCGCCAGACGCGCGAGCCCGAGGGCGATCGCGTGCTTGCAGAAGACACCCATCTGCCCGATCGGGCACGTGCACGACGACCCCAGGCGGGCTTGTGGCGCGGCAAATAGCCGGACCTGATAGCGCGCCTTCCCACGCACGATCCCATCGATCGCATCACCCTTCACCTCGCACGACAGCACGCGACGCTGCTTCCAATAGCGCTCGCCGCGTGAATATGCTGAGCCCGCTTGCGAGCGCAATCGATCGGCGGTGAGCAGCGACGCTAACAACACGGTGCGCAGTCTACGCGGTCGGTCCGACAGTAGGTTGGTCTTGACTGGCCCGCCAAGGTGCTGCGTGCCACGACGCCATGCTTTCGTTCGATCTCGCGAAGCGTCGCGAGGGCGCGTTCACGTGAGATCAACGCTTTCTTCATAGGCGTCCCGCGGCACGTGCTGTGCGCGCGCCCGGCCTATCGTACGACGAAGTCTATCCGCCAGCGAGACCGTCGCCGCGAAACCAACTCACGTACGGCGGCGGGAGGAGGACCACCTGCCGGCTACCATCGAGGTGACGCGATGGCGGCGTTCGGAACCCGCTTCTGTCCGTCGTCCGGCGATCCTCGGCCAAGCTTGTCCGGTCAGCGGACAAAGCAGTGGCTCGATGGCGTCATCTCGCGGCGTTGGACGTTCCGAACACGGCTTGCCCGAGCTTGCGATCTTGTCGGCGCTGGCGCACAGGGACCCAGCGATGGCACCCGCGGTGGCCGCTGCATTTGGCGAGCTCGCCACCGACCCCCGAGAGCTATACTTTGACGTAATCCTTGACGCCTGGCCGGAGGCCGCGCGCTTCTCCTGGAGAAGCTCATGATCACTCCCGAAGTTCGAGAAGAGTTGCGTCGCCTCGCCTACGCGAGGGGACGCGCAGAGGGCGTCGACGAGGGACGCGCAGCAGCGTTGCGAACCGTCGCGATCAACCTGGCTCGTGCCAAGCTCGATCCCATGACGCCGGCGGACGAGGACACGCTCCGTCACCTCGCGGACGAGTCACTCCTGCTTCAGCTCGTCAACGCACTGGGCCTGGCCGTTACGGCAGCCGACGCACGTGCCGCACTGGATCAACTGATCGCGGTTGCTCGGTCGGTTTGACCAACCTCTCGTAGGCGTCAGGTCGTGTCCGGTATTCGGGTGAAGGTCCGTATGGGCGTTGGGCGATGCGCGAAGCGAGCGGCGAGCGGTCAGGCGAACAGCGCATCGATGGAGTTTGCGAACAGGACGCGTTCGAGCAGTCGGTCAATCTCGCCGGGAGG
>JBBQFU010000324.1:0-8954 GCA_038322185.1 Haliangiales bacterium | reverse complement strand
CACGAAGTCGCTCGTTGAGTACAAGGCGCGACTCGGCCGGATCGCGCAGCAGGGCGAGGAGGCGTCGTCATCGGCCGCCCACATCATGGCTCGACTCACCGACCCGAGCTCTTCGCTGTCGGAGTGCGCGATCGCGGCGCTCGGTCTCGCTCGGGAGACCGGCGATATCGAGCTTGAGGAGCTGTGTCGCAACGAACTGCTCGGCTATGCCGACGACGTAGACCTTCCCCGACGGCGGTGGGTGGTGGGGTACACGACCTCGACCGCCGGCGGTCAGCTGCACCCGCTCGCGGGTGCGCTCGGCGGCGCATCGGGGATCTGGAACCACATGGTCACGTCGGGCGACTTCGTCGACCAGCGCGTCGCGTTCGAGCAGCCGATCGCGCAGATCGAGATCGCAGCGGTACGCGAGCTGCGGGAGGCAAAGCCTGACGCGCTCGCGACGATCACGCTGCCGGGCAGCTCGCTCTACGCGGATTGGCCGAAGGAGCTGCAGGTGACGTGCTACATGGAGTCGACGCCGCACCACCGAATCTTGGAGTCCGTGCGCTCAGACCTCGCAGGCTCGCTCTCACGCATCGTCGCATCGGCCGGAACGCAGGATCCTGCAACCAGTGGGTGATCCGGTTAGCAGCACCGCGATCACGGTCCGTGCTCGGTGTCGCGCGCGATGACGACTGCCTCGATGGTGCGGGCGCAGGAGTCGACGAGGTGCGCGAATGCTTCGAGGGATTCCAGGTCGTCATCGTCCCACCCAGCGACGTAGGGAATGGATTCGCCGCTGGTGTCGAGGCCGATCGCGCCGCAGACGATGTAGGTGATCGATTCGACGAGCACCTCGGCGCGTGAGCGGCCGTGCTCGGCGTAGCCAATCCCAAGTGCGTGTGCGATCTCGTGAAAGCGTGGGTATTGCGTCCGATGCGACGCAGTGACTGAAGGGAGAAGTCCCATGTCAGTCACGTCCTGCTGCGGCGACGCTGGGGAGCAGGGGCTGGGTCCATTCCCAGGGAGCTTCATCGTACCCTGGAAGGAAGCCTACGACCCGACTGCGCAGGGCGTCGCAGAAGCGCCGGGCCTGGCTTGTTCGCCACCCGTCGTGTTCGCACGACTGGTACTCGTAGCAGTCAACCAGCTTGAGCGCCTCCACGGCTGTGGGGCGGCGACCGCGCCGCAGCGCTGTCAGCGGGGTGTCGTAGGCGGTTGCCCATTCCGCCAGTTCGTCGTTTGGGCCTGGCAGAGTGCCTGTGTCGGGGTAGCGGTGGTTGACGCTGCGCACGTTCTCGAGCACGAGCATCTCGCCGATCCGGTGGGCGTCTTGGAGTTCGGCCGTGTGTCGGTGCTCTTGGCACCAGGTCATGCCTGCGCCGGGCGGGGGTTCGGTGTCGAACCAGCTTACCGGGTGCCAAGCGGTGTGCGGGGAGATGGGCACGCCGGTGGGGCCGAAGAGTGCGACGGCGACGAGGGCGTCGATGTGGTGGCGGCTGACGATGAAGGCACTCACGGGATGCTCCTTGGGTGTGGGGCTGGCTGTCCCGAGCCGAAGGCCGTGCCGCGGCGCGGGGAGTCCCGATGCCCGCGAGCGCGTAGCGCTCGTGCTTTGTTGGCGCCGTAGGCGGCAAGGGGAGGGCATCGCCGCGCGGGAGCGGTGCGGCAGGATCGAAGGGCAGCCAGCCCCACGCCCTGCCGGAGCATCGTTTCATCAGATGCGATACCGTTGCGTCTGATGCAAGAGGGCGGCTCAGCGGGAAACAGCAGTCAGGCGACGGTGTTGGGCGTCGATGTTGATGCTGCTCTGGCGCGAGTGTTCGGTGACGGTGTCGTTCCGCTGCGGCTTGAGGATGGGCTCTTTGACGCGATGCTGGCGGGCTGGTCTCGGCAGCAAACGAGCCGGCAGCTAACGATGGTGACTAAGCAGAACCGCGAGCGGTTGGTGCGCCGTTTGCACAAGCACTCGGGAGAGTGGCCGTGGCAGTGGCGCCCCGAGCATCTTGAGGAGTGGATCGAGGATCTGTCGTGCGGTACAGGGCGGCGGGTGCACGGGTCGACGCTGCGCAACTACCAGGTGGCGATCCGGCTGTTCATGGAGTACGTGATCGACCGGCGGTATCCGTGGGTTGCGATCTGCTCGGACCGGCTGGGCTCGTGGCCGCAGCAGGTCGTCGACGAGCGTCTGTCGATCGTGCACCGCTCCGAGTTTGAGGGCGACCCCGGTCGGCGCCCGTTGTCGCGGGAGGAGTTGCAGGCGTTCTTTGATCACTGCGATGCGCAGGTTGCCGGCCGGCGCGCGCTCAAGCGCAAAGGCTCGCTGGCAGCGCTGCGCGATGCCGCGCTGTTCAAGCTGATCTACGCCTGGGGTCTGCGCCGCCAAGAAGCTGCGCGTCTGGACTTGGTCGATTTCGGGCGCAACCCGCACGCAGCGCAGTTCGCGTGCTATGGAACGCTCAGCGTGCGCTATGGCAAGGCGGTCGGTGGCGGAGCGCCGCGGCGCCGCAACGTGCTGACCGTGTTCGACTGGGCGGTCGACGTCGTCGAGCAGTACCTGGACGAGATTCGACCGCTGTACGGACGCGACGAGCACCCGGCGCTGTGGCTGACCGAGCGCGGTGGGCGCATCAGCTCGCCGTATATCTCCGAGCGATTCGCGACGCTGCGCGACGAGCTCGGACTGGCGCGCGAACTGACGCCACACGCGCTGCGGCACAGCTATGTCACGCATCTGGTCGAAGACGGCTTTGATCCGATGTTCGTGCAGATGCAGGTCGGCCACCGGCACGCGTCCACGACCGCGATCTACACCGCCGTCAGCGGCGATTTCAAGAACCGAGCGCTCAACGACGCGCTTGCAGCGCAACTGGGGAGCCCAACCTGATGCCCAAGCAGCTCGACTACGAATGGCGCCTGCGTGTGCTGCTGGCCGAACGCGGGGTCTTCTCGAGCAAGCAGCTCACCCCGCTGCTGGCTGAACGCGGCGTGCGCTTGTCTGACTCCCAGGCCTGGCGGCTGGTCACCGGCAAGCCTGAGCGCCTCAATCTGCACCTGTTGGTCGTGTTGTGTCAGATCCTCGAGTGCACGCCGAATGACCTTGTCCAGCCTGTCGAACGAGCAGCAGGTGCTCGTCTGGAAAAGCGCGCCGCAGCGAGCGCGGGCGCGGGCGAGATCGTCCCCAAGCCCGCCCGTGTGCGCCAAGCACGCCCGCGCCGAGATGGATAGGCCGGCCCCAGCCAGCGATCAACGTCCGCGGGGTCGGAAGCTGCGTGGTCCGCGCTGCGCGAACTGCCAGCGCAGACGCCGGGTCGAACTGCAATCAGTGCAGGACCCCAACCGACGCCTGTGCTCCGTCTGCCACGCAGCGACCACCCCGCGAAGGTGCCGCTTCTGCCACGTCATTTGCGAGCGTCGCGCGTGGCCGGGAGGTATCTGCGAGCGATGCGAACTCACACGACAGATCGAGGCGCTGCGCCGCAGTGCCTCGACAGTCGCCGGCGCGGCGTTGGAGCCTTTCCTCACAGCGCTGCTCGCGGCTGAGCGGCCCGGCGCGCCACTCGCATGGCTGTTCACCAGCCCCGCTGCGCACACGATGCGAGCCATGCTTGCCGGGACGGTGAGCGTGAGCCATGAAGCGCTCGATGACCACGACTGCGGGCAAGCAACGGACTGCTTTCGCGTCCGCCTCGTCGAGCACGGCGTCCTGCATCCGCGCAATGAGGCGCTGGCTCGCTTCGACCGTTGGTGCGAGCAGCAACTGGCCACGTGTGTCGAGTTCGGTGGTGATCATCCACACCTCGCCGTGTTCGCCCGGTGGCATGTTCGACCGCGCCTCGCCCGGCGGGTCGGCGCGGGCACTGCGGTAGCCAACACCTACAAGCACGCGCGACAGCAGGTGCGCACAGCGATTCGGCTCGTCCAGAAGCTGCACGGCAGCGGGCGCGACCTTCGCACGGTAGATCAGGCGTTCATCGACGTGTGGCTTGCCGATGCGCCCAGCCGCGCGCTCGCAACGCGAGCGTTCTTGGGTTGGGCTCGCGAGCAGCAGTTGATCGATCAGCTCGACGTTCGACGAGCTGCCGCGCAATCGTCGACAACTGCAATCGACCACGAGGCGCGGCTCGCCCATGCGCGTCGTTTGATCGAGGATTCATCCTTGCTGTCGTCGACGCGCTTCGCTGGACTGCTCCTGCTGCTGTACGGCCAGCACGTCACGCGCATCGTGGCGCTGCGTGTCGACGACGTGCTGCGCCACGGCGAGCAGACGTTCGTCACGCTCGGACCCGAACCCATACTGCTGCCGGATCCCGTGGCCGCCATCGTCGCCGAGGTTCATATGAGGGCCTCGGGAGTCTGGCTGTTCCCGGGTGCCCGGCCCGGCACCCACATCCACGCGGCGAGTATGCGGCGCCGTCTACGATCGATGCTCGGTGTGACGATCACTGCATCGCGCACCGGCGCGCTGCTCGGTCTGGCCGCTGAGGTTCCGGCACCCGTGCTGGCAGAACTGCTCGGCTACTGCAATGACACAGCCAGCCACTGGCGCCGAGAGGCAAGCGGCGACTGGGCGCGTTACGCGGGATTGGCTGCCGCCACGACAACCATCGAATCAGGGCCCACGCTGGCATGAAGCCGGCATCGAGAGCGGTACTGCGAATGCCCGCGTCACGCGCGAGCGTCGCTCGCCGTAGGAATCGTTTGACCGCGCGGGAACTTTCAGGTCCTAGGGGGCGAATAGGTAACGATGAAAGCATCTCTGACACGGGAGCCAACGCGGGCGGGCGAGGTCCAAGAGGCCGCGTTCGTGCTTGATGAAGGCGCGTTTCGAGCTGCCTATGAGACACACGCGCGGGCGGTCTACCGCTACGCCGTTGCTCGAGTGGGTCATGACGTTGCCGAGGACGTGGTCGGCGAGGTGTTCGAAACTGCCTGGCGTGTGCGAGCGTCCTACGACCCGTCGCGTGGAAGCGTGAAACCGTGGCTGTTGGGGATCGCAACGAATGTCCTCGCGCGGCAGCGAAAAGCCGAAGGTGCGTGGCGTCGCAAGAACCTGGAGATCGCGCGGCACGCCTCGACCGAAGCGCAACAGGCGGGGACTGAGCCAGTCCACGAACAGGTGGAGATCGCCGCCCGGTTCGCGCTCGTTCGGCGCCACTTGATGGAACTGCCTCGCCGAGAACGCGTCCCACTGTTGCTGCATGTGCTCGACGAGATGCCATACGAGGACATAGCACAGGTGCTGAACCTCCCAGCCGGCACTGTGCGATCGCGCATCAGTCGCGGTCGCGTCCGGCTCAACAACGCGCTGGCCAACCACGGAGACTGACATGGACAAGCGAACGAACTTCCCAACCGATGACCCGCAGTCCGCCGAGATCCGACAAGCCTTGGCCGATCTTGACGACGCCGAGCGCGAGACGGCCGCGATCGATCGAGTGCGCGCTGCGCTCGATCGCACGCTACGTGCCGACCATCCCAGTGCCGACCAGTCCGAGCGGAGCCGGCCGACGCGTCGCTTCGGACGACTCTCGGGCAAACCGGTGATCGCGTTGGCGACGTGCGCTGTGCTGACGTCGGGAGTCGTCGCCGTGGCGGCGCCCGAGCTGGCCGGAAGCGTCCGTGATCAGGCAGCGCAGATGCTCGGCGTCTTTGATGAAGCCAAGGACGCCGAACCGTCGCAGGTGTCGAGCGAGCGCAGCGACGACCTTCGAAAGACAGAACGTCCGGATGGGATCAGTCCAGATTCGCAGGCCGGCAAGCCGTTGCCATCAAGCGAAGGTCGGGTCCTGCTGACCCACCGCGAAGGATCGCTGACGGTGGAGATCTTCGCGGTGCCCACGACAACCGGGGGGATCTGCTACACGGTCACCTTGACGCGGCCAGGACGACACCCAGGCGGTGCGAGCGAATGCATCCGCGAGCTGCCCGACACCTGGCCGATCGACGCATCGGGATCGCTCGAGTCGGGTGAAGCTCCGATCCGCTTCGGAGTCGTTTCCGAGGATGTCGTCGCGGTACGTGTTCACTCCCCGCGTGGTGTCACGAACGCAATCGTGGATAATGGCGGCTACCTGTGGATCGGGCGTGACCCAGAAGATCGTCCGTTCAAGTTCGATCTCATCCTTCGCGACGGCCGCAGACTGTCTGGCCCCTCCGACGCGGTCCCTCCATCCGCGAGCGGCAGCGCTCCTGGGCGTCCAACTGGGCGGCCAGCCGAGTTCGACAGTGACATGGTGCGTCCTCCCAAGCAAGGGGCGGCCCCGATGCCTCAACCTGCCCCCCAGACGGGCCCGATTCCCGTCCGTTGACCTCTGCGAAGATGGGTTGGTAGCCTCCTCCGCGCGGGCGGGAGATCCCGCCGTGCCAACTATTCGGAGGAGGAGACATGGGCTTGACTCGAGCATTGCGACGATCATGCGCGGTAGTTCTCACAGCAGCAGTGGCCAGCGTAGCGGGCTCAGCGTTCGCCGCGCCGGCTCACGCCGGCATTTGGGTCGGTTATTGGAACGGTTCCCTGTGCTCAGGCCAGTGGGTCCGCGGGCCAGCGAATAACTACGACTACATGAGCCGCAACCAGGTGACCACCAACGGCGGGTACTGGGACATCGGCTTCACGCGCGCAAATGGCAGCTACCAGAACACGGGCGTGATCCAGACCACCAATTACACGCTGTACCACAACTACCCCGGACTCGCGGCGTATGCCTGGTACCAGAGCCACAACGGCCTCTGCGTCGGAACCACCGGCCGGTACCTGTCGTACCCGTGATGCCGATGCACGTTTTCTCACGAGTCCCAGATCAACCGGAGGAGTTCACATGAAGTTCAGCAAGCGAGGAACGTTCGCGGTAGCTGCCGCGATCACCGTTGCCGCAACCACCACAGCGATCGCGGCGGGAGAGCCCGCCGACAACCAGGACCAGCAACGCTACCCGGCGGCCGCCCAGATGCAGGTGTTTGCCCATCCGGCCAGCGATGGTCAGACGGTGTCCGACGCGGACCGGCAGGCGATCGTGGAGTCATTGCCCGAGGCTCGGGAGGGTGATTCCCCGGCGAGATCCGACGTTGCGCCAGCAACTGACGGTCGGGTTCTGCTCGACGCGTTCGGAACACGAGTCACTGCCATCCCCACATCGACGGGGCAGGTGTGCTTCCTAGGGCGCCGGTTCGACCAGCCACAGTTCAGCGGATGTGCTGGCGAGTTCACCGACGGCGGGCTCGTGCCTGCGTACACGCACGACAGTGAGGGCGGCCCAGTCGTCAACGCTCTTGTGGCCAGTGACGTCGACAGCATCACGATCACGACCGCGGACGGCAAGCGACACGCGGTCTCCGTTGCGGACGGGGCGTTCTGGTGGGTCGGCGCGTCAACCGACAATGTCGTCGCGCTCACGACCGAGCGCGACGGACGCCAGTACGAAGAGCGCGAGCTATTCGTTGACCACGGCGTGCCATCCACGCCGTCCGAGTAGACCTCCAAGAACGCAATTGAGCGCTACGTGAGGGTCGTCCGGTTTTCCGGGCGGCCCTCACGTATTGCGTGATCCCTTCCCGCCAGCGGTGTCTGTCAACTCGCGTGAGACCAGTTGGGTTGGTTATTCAGTGAGTGGTGGGTTGATGTAGACGGCGTCGGGCAGCGCCCGACGCCGGGGTGGTCGGGAGAATCGGTCTGGGTGGCGGCGAGCGGCTTCGAGCATCACGGCGTAGCGTGCGTCGAGGCGCTGCTGGCCGTGGCCGCGGTGCACGTCCGCGGGTGTCAGCATCTCGATGCCGGAGTGGCGGTGGTGGTTGTTGTACCAATCGAAGAAGGCGCGGCACCAGGCTTCAGCCTCGGCCATCGATGCGAAGCGCGTGGGGTAGTCGGGTCGGTACTTGAGCGTTCGGTACTGCGCTTCGGAGTAGGGGTTGTCGGAGCTGGTGTAGGGCCGGTTGTGGGTCTTGTCGACGCCGAGGTCCGCGAACAGCTCGGCGACGGTGCGCGATCGCATCGAGGGGCCGCGGTCGGCATGCACGGTGAGCTGGCCCGCGGTGATGTCGTGCTTGACGATCGTGTCGGCGAGCAGCCGCTCGGCGAGGGTCGCGGATTCGTGGTCGGCGACCATCCAGCCGACGGTGTAGCGGCTGTAGATGTCGATGATCGAGTACAGCAACCACCCCGCGCGTTTCACCGGCCCGCGCAGCTTGGTGATGTCCCACGACCACACCTCGCACGGCCGCGTCGCTTGCAGCTCCGGACGCGCGTACGGCGGGTGCGTGAGCTGGTTGCGACGCTCACGTACCTCGCCGCCGCCCGCGGGGGCGAGGACCCGATACATCGTGCGTTCCGATGCCAGGTACCGGCCCTCGTCGAGCAGCGTCGCGACGACCGCACCAGGCGACGAGTCGAGGAACCGATCCGACCCGAGCGTCTCGAGTACCCGGTCGCGCTCGGCGTCGGAGAGTTTGCTCTTCGGTGCGCTTCGCACCTTCATAGGGCGTGGCGTCGGCGGCCTGCGACGCCGGTGCGTGGTCGCTCGCGAAGCGCCGACGGCGTCGTGCGCGGCGCGTTGGCCGATCACCGGTTCCAGCTCGATTGCGGCGGCCATCACTTCTTCTCGCCCGTCATCGGATCGACCCCGAAGAGACCGGCAAGTTTTTTTTGGACATCAATGACGATCTCGGCTTTCTCGAGCCGCTCGGCAAGCTTCGCGTTCTCACGCTCGAGCTTCGCGATCTGCGCATCGCGTGGATCGGCGGCAGGTCGACCACGCCTGGCCTCGCCACGCTGGGCAGCCTTCTCGAGCGACTTTCGCCAGTGCGAGATGTGCGAGGTGTACAGCCCCTCGCGGCGCAGCAACACGGCTTTCTCCGCCGGCGACGCGGCGTCGTACAACCGCACGATCCGCTGCTTGTACTCGACCGTGAACGACCGCCGCTTCGCAACCTGCGGCACCTGCGGGTCTGGGATGCTCTCCATCACCCGATCGTAT
>JBBQFU010000323.1:0-9041 GCA_038322185.1 Haliangiales bacterium | reverse complement strand
CCGTCCGTACGGCAGATGTTGGTGCCGTAGCGCGTGCACACGCCGAGGCCGGCCGCGCACACCGAGCCGAGCGGGTTCGTCATCAGCGTCGGCGCCTTGAACGTCTCGTCCGTGCTGTTGTCGCAGTCGTCGTCGATCTGGTTGCACGACTCGGCGCTGGTCGGTCCCGCGATCGCGGAGCAAACGAGCCCGGTACCAAGGGAGTTGCACCTCCGGCTGCCGTAGCGCTGACACGCGCCAATGCCGGCAGTGCAGCCGTCACCCAGGCCGGCGAAGCCGTCGTCGACGACGGTGTCGCAATCGTCGTCGAAGCCGTTGCACGCTTCTACCGCTGGCGTCTGTCCAAAGCACTGGAACCCGTTAACACCGTCGCACTTCAGGACGCCCGTGCAGCTACCGGCGCCGTTCGTGATCTGGCACGCGCCGCCACCACCGCTGACCTCGTCGTCGATCACGAAGTTGCAGTCATCGTCCTCGCCGTCGCACGTCTCGGCGGAGGGTGCGTTCGCGGTGCACGTCGACCAGCCCGTCGCGGCACTGCAGATCTGCGTGCCGAAACATGTGCGCTCCGTTCCAGCGACGTCGCCCGTGTTCGAGCAGCTGCGCATCGCGCCGTCCATCGCGACGGAGCAGGTGCAGCTGCCGCTGACCGGCTGGCAGTACGAGCCCGTGTGCATGCCGCTCGCGTCGGGCGCGCACTGGTAACCGGTCGCGCACTGATCGGTGCACGGAGTCGCGCAGCGACCACCACCATCGATCGGCAAGCACACGCCACCACCACACTCGGCGTCGTTCGCGCAAACGAGACAGAGCTGAGGGGCAGCCGGAACGCAGAGCTTCAGGTCGGCCTGAGGCAGCTCGACGTTGCGACACTCCCAGTCGGTCGGACAGTCGTCGTTGCACTCTCGCGAGCACACACCGCCTGTGTCACCGATCGGATCGACGCAGTAGCCGCTCGCGCAGTCGGTGTGCTTCGAGCACGCCCCACCGAACTCGCCGGCAACGATCTCCGCGTCGACCGTTGTTTCCTCGGATGCATCGGTAGGAGTGCGCGAGGGGCTTCCGCACCCGACGACCCCAGCGACCAAGATCACGCACGCAAGCCTGCTGCCCACCGACGGCAATCTAGGCCCCTCGGCCCCCACAATTCAACAGGATTCGCGGCGTTAGCGACGAGTGCCACAGGGTGCTGCGGCGATCGTCAGAAGTTCGCCGGGTTTGGCGCGAAACCGTCGCACTCACACACGTAAGCAGCCGGAGTGTCGTCGCAGTTACGGTCACGGAGGTCGAGATCGGTACCGATGGTGACGCAGTTGCCGTTCGTGCCCTCGTCCGGCTCGCCGGCGTTCCACGGCGGCTCGGTCAGCGCCACGAGGGCGGCGTACACGACGGGATCGTCGGTGACTGCGAGCCAGGCCCCTTCGGTGACCTCGTCGCTGTGGCCGACGTGCCGCGCGAAGGCCAACGTATGCGGGGCGAACGCCTGTCGCTCGGCATCGCTGTTGAGGACCATGAGATGCGTCGTCGCGCCATCGTTGCCACAATCGGTCTGGGCATCCAGCCAGGTCGCCTCATCGTCGACGAGCCTGTAGCGCGACGACATGCCTGCCAACGTCACCGTGTAATCGCTCGGGCACGAAATCGCGCCATCGCTCGGTGCCGCGTCGCGTCCGGCGTCGTTGGTCGTGCAACGCTCGTCGGCGGGGTGCGCAGCACAGAAGTCCTCGTTGAGCTGCTTGCCGCAGCCGGCACCAGCGAGGACCACAAGCGCGAGAGCGAAGCGCACGATGCAAGTGTACCCGTTCGCGCCTGCAGTATGCTGGCGCCGTGGAGCGCAAGCGAAGCCTGCTCGAAGAATGCTTCAAGGCAAATCGTAAGTGGGCGAAGTCCGCCGTGACCAAGGACCCCGAGTTCTTCCAGCGCCTCGAGCAGCTACAGAATCCCGATCTGTTGTGGATCGGCTGCAGCGACAGCCGCTTGCCGCCAAACGAGATCATCGGCCGCAAGCCGGGCGAGCTGTTCGTGCATCGCAACGTCGCCAACGTGGTCGAGCACACCGACGTCAACTGCCTCTCGGTGCTGCAGTATGCGATCGATGTTCTCGAGGTGAAGCACGTGATCGTGTGCGGCCACTACGGCTGTGGTGGCGTGCGCGCGGCGATGGGCTCGCAGCCGCTCGGCCTCATCGATAACTGGCTCCGGCACATTCGCGACGTGCATCTGTGGAACCGCGAGGAGCTGGCGCAGATCGTGGACCCGCAGGCGCGCGTCGATCGGCTCGCCGAGCTCAACGTCGACGCACAGGTCGCCAATGTCTGTCACACCACGATCGTCCAGGACGCATGGCGCCGCGGCCAGAGCCTCACGATCCACGGCTGGATCTACTCGCTGAAGGACGGCCTGCTGCGCGACCTCGGCATGGTGATCGAGTCGGCCGACCAGATTCCACCCGAGTACCGGCTGACGTACTAAGGCGTGTACTGCGCGCCGCACAGCGTGGCGTTGTACGTCGCGGGAACTGCGGTGCCGGTGACCGCCGAGACGGCGAGCCAGTAGGTCGTGTTCGGCTTGACCGCGGTGAGTCTCATGTCGACGCCGGTTGTCGCCGTCGAGGTACCGCCGGCGATCGGCGACGTCGTGTTCTGCTCGTAGAGAAACCAGTCGAGGTTCGCGCCGGCGGTCGGCCAGGTCAGGCGCAGGCCGAGCTCGTTGGTGCCCGCGCCCGTCGCGATCTCGTAGGTGTCGGTGTCCTCGAACTTGTCGGCGTCCATGATGTCGGCGGCCGTGCCGTAGAACCGGATGTCGACACCTGGCGCGAGCACGATGTTCGTGGGCTCCGGCGCGTCGGTCGTCGATCCGGTGAATGCGACCGGGTTTCCCGACGGATAGGCGTAGACATCGTTGCCGGTGTTGTTGCCGCTGTCGTTGGCTTCCATGAAGCCACCGACGGTGACCTCGGGGCAGCGCGTGTCCGGCATGTCGGCGACGACCTCGATCCGATACGGCACCGAGCTCGTGATCGACTCGCCTCCCAGCGACAGCATCAGCAGCTCGAACGTGCCGGCGGGGAGGCGTGCACTGACGACACCATGATTGCCGTAGTAGGTGAGCGTGCCCGCGAGCGAGCCGCCACTCCCATTGATGTCGACACCGACCAGCTCCAGCGACGCGGCGCCGGGCGCGACCATGCGGATGATCACGTCGGTCTCGGCAGCGACCGTGAGCGTGTAGCTGTCGCCATCGATCGTGATGTCACCATCGAAGTGTGTGTGATCGACCGTGCCGCACACGACGGTGCGCGAGCTGAACGTCAGGCCGGTGGTCTCGGTCACGCCGCCGGTGCTCGACGTATCGTTGCTGAGGTCGCTCTGCTCGGTGTAATCGCAGTCCGAAGCAGGGGCGTCCATCAGCCGGCTGTCCACGAGACCGGAGTCGACGTTGGCGCTCCCATCGTCATCACCGCAGGCGGCGACAGCGATGAGAGCGAACAGGAAGCAGGCGAGGCGACGGGACATCGAGCGGACGCTACACCGAGTGCTCACACCAGCGCGAGCGAATCGCCACGGCGCAGCTTGATCGTCTCGAACGAAGTCCCGAGCGCAGCGATGAGCTCGGGTTGCTGTGCGGGGAACGGCGCCAGGCTGGTGTCCAGGAGCTCGAGCTCGCGGATCCCCGTGCCGAGGCCTGCGATCAGCTTCGCGAGATCCGCGGCGATCTCGGTCGACACCGTGGCGCGCAGCTCGACGACCATGCGGTGCGCACCATCGCGACGCTCGAATGCGATCACCGGTTCGATGCTGTGCGCGGCGAATCGCAACGTGAGCAGCGGGAGGTCACCCTTGTCGAACCCCTCGCGCCACGCCGGTGCGGTGGTCGGGTCGATCCACGCATCGAGGTGGGAGAGGCGGCGTGCGATCCGGCTCTGCATGAACTGCGGCACGCGACTGCCGAGCTTGGCGGCGTCGACGCATAGCGAGTGCGTGATGAACGCGCCGCCGTCGATCACGTCGAGCCAGCGCACGATGTCGATCGGCTCGAGCGAGATGCCGCGCGTCGGCCCGTGGGTTTCGGGATAGGGCAGGAGCATGTCGATCGAGACCAGACCGTCACTGCTCCCGAGCTGCTCGAACGTGCGCTGATCGATGCGCGCGGCCTTGAGCGAGGACAGCGGGGCGGCGGCGAGCAAGGCAGCATCGGTGGTGGCGAGATCCTCGATCGTTCCCCACGCCGGATCGGCGCGCACTTCCTCGGAGACCTGGACGCCCGGCTTCATGCAGGCCTTCCACACGAAGCCACGACGCAGCTCGTAGCTCTGGAAGTACTGCCGCAGGGGCTCGGCGCATGCATCGCCGACGCTCGCCACGAGCTCGCGCTCGCGGTCGCTGATCGGCTCGCCGCGCTCGACCCGGCCGAGCTGGATCGCGATCAGCTCGCCGCGGAGGTCACCGAGCTCCTGCAGGTGCGCGGCGTACTCGCGGCGCGCAGCGTCGGACGCTGGCATCGCGAACACCAGGGCGCGCAGTGCGTCGGCGACGCTCTCGTGGACCACCGCCATCGGGCCGGTGCGGCGCGGCGCGGGCGACAGGTCCCGAGCGGGCGCCGTCATCGCCGACACCGAGATGCGCGTGTTCGGATCGGTGTCCGATCGCGGCCGCGGTGTTGCGGCGGGAGGCTTCGCGATCGGCTGCCGCAGCGTCGGGGCCGATGTGAATTCGTCGTCGGTGTGCTTGGGCTCGGGCGCCTTGGCGGCAGGTGCGCCGTGAACCACAGGAACGGCTGCGTTCGGTGCCGACGCGTCGTAAGGCATGTCGCCCGCGATCGGCAGGCCGAGGTGATAGCGAAGCAGCTGGCAGTCGTTCGGCGGCACGATGCGCGGCGTCGACGCCCACTGCGGAACGCGCCAGACCTTGTCGCAGCCGAGGCGCACGATCAGATCGGTGATGTCGTGGTCGTGAATCGTGGCGTCGCCGACGACCTCACCTGCGCGCGGGTCATCGAGGCTGGCCACGATCACTGCGCGCCCACGCTCGACCGTGACCAGGAACAGGGTCGACAGCTCGTCGAGACGCTCGAGCTGCGGCGGCAGCTTCGCGCGCGGCACGGCGACTCTGCGGCCGATGGTGCGGGTCCCAGCTCCGAGAACCTCATCGAGATCTTCCGGAGCGACGTACACGAGAAGGCTCGCCACGGCGCAATGGTGGCAGACTGAGCCCCGATGAAGAAGTCGATCTACGCCTCGTTTGCGCTCGCCATTGCCCTCGCAGGTGGCTGTGCGAAAAAGCAACCCGAGGGCTCGGCCTCCGGGAGCGGCAGCGCCGGCAGCGGCAGTGCGACCGCAGCGGTTGTCATCGATGCGGCCGTGGCCGAGGACATTCCGCCGTACACGATGGCGGCCGACATCCCGGCGCCGATCCGCGCGGCGGTCGAAGCGACCGATCGCAGCGTCGACGATCGCAAGCTCGACGCCGGTCGCAGGCCGGCCGAGGTGCTCGCGTTCTTCAAGCTCGCACCCGGGCAGAAGATCGGCGAGCTGTTCGCAGGCGGCGGTTACACCACCGAGCTGATGGTGCGCATCGTCGGCGAGGGTGGCGTGGTCTACGCGCAGAACACGAAAGAGATCATGGACAAGTTCGCGCGCGGGCCGTGGACTGCGCGCGCTGCCAAGCCGCTCATGAAGACCGCCATCGCCGTCGAGCGGCCGACCGATGATGGATTCCCGCCCGAGGCCAACGCTCTCGATGCGGTGATCACGATCCTCAACTATCACGACTTCGTGTGGCAGAAGGCCGACCGCGCGAAGCTCAACAAGCTCGTGTTCGACCGCCTGAAGAAGGGTGGCGTCTACGGCATCGTCGATCACAGCGCAGCCGCCGGCTCGGGCATTCGCGACGTCGAGACGTTGCACCGCATCGACGAGGAGGTCGTCAAGAAGGAGGTCCTCGCGGCCGGCTTCAAGCTCGATGCAGAGAGCGACCTGCTGCGCCACGCCGAAGACACGCGCGACTGGAACAGCTCGCCGACGGCCGCCGGTGCGAAGCGCGGCACGAGCGACCGCTTCACGCTGCGCTTCGTGAAGCCGTAGCAACGAACTGTTCGACGCAGTTCACAGCGAGCTGCGAGTTTTCGCGAGTGTCAGCGGTGCGCCGGGGCGCTATTCACCATCAGATGTCTGCGATGCGGCGCCCTGACCCCCGCGTGCACGACGCGTTCGTCCGGGTGCGCGGGGCGCGCGAGCACAATCTCAAGGACGTCGACCTCGAGATTCCGCGCGGCGCGCTCGTGGTGTTCACTGGGGTGTCGGGCTCCGGCAAGTCATCGCTCGCGTTCGGGACGCTCTATGCCGAGGCGCAGCGGCGTTACCTCGAGTCCGTGTCGCCGTATGCGCGGCGGCTGTTCGATCAGATGCCGGTGCCCGAGGTCGACGAGATCGAGGGGCTGCCGCCGGCGGTGGCGCTACAGCAGGCACGCGGCTCGGTCACGGCGCGCTCGTCGGTGGGAACGGTCACGACGCTGTCGAACCTGCTCCGCATGCTGTACTCGCGTGCAGGCAACTATCCGCGCGGGCAGGGTCTCCTCTATGCCGACGCGTTCTCCTCGAACACGCCCGATGGTGCGTGTCCGGCGTGCAGTGGTCTCGGCCGGATCTACGAGGTCACCGAGGCGTCGATGGTTCCTGACCCGTCGCTCACGATCCGCGACAAGGCGATCGCCGCGTGGCCGATGGCGTGGGGCGGCCAGAACCTGCGCGACATCCTCGTCACGCACGCGATCGATGTCGACATCCCGTGGCGCGACCCGCCGAAGAAGACGCGTGACTGGATCCTGTTTACCGACGAGCAGCCGACGGTGCCGGTCTACGCCGGTCTCACGCCCGCCGAGACCAAGCGCGCCCTCAAGCGCAAGGAAGAGCCCAGCTACATGGGCACGTTCTCGAGCGCGCGGCGCCACATCTTTCACACGTTCGCGAACACGCAGTCCGCGATGATGAAGCGGCGCGTGATGCAGTACATGGTCGCGAGCCCGTGCCACGAGTGTCACGGCAAGCGGCTCAAGCGCGAGTCGCTCTCCGTGAAGTTCGCGGGACGCGACATCACCGAGCTCTCGCGGCTGCCGCTCAAGACGCTCGCGCAGGTGCTGCAGCCCTACGCGACGAAGGATACCGTCGTCGAGAGTGCGGCCGAGCATCCCGAGAAGGGCGTGGTCGCGCAGCGGATCGCCGAGGATGCTGTCGCGCGGCTCGCGGCGCTGCTCGAGCTCGGGCTCGGCTACCTCACGCTCGAGCGCAGCACGCCGACGCTGTCGCCGGGCGAGCTGCAGCGGCTTCGCCTCGCGACCCAGGTTCGCTCCAACTTGTTTGGCGTGGTCTACGTGCTCGACGAGCCGTCGGCCGGCCTGCATCCCGCGGATACAGAAGCGCTGCTCGCCGCGCTCGACAAGCTCAAGGAGCAGGGCAACTCGCTGTTCGTCGTCGAGCACGAGCTCGATGTGATCCGGCGCGCCGACTGGATCGTCGATGTCGGTCCGGCCGCGGGCGAGCACGGCGGCGAGATCCTCTACAGCGGCCCACCCGAAGGGCTCGCGAACATCGAGGCCTCGCAGACGCGCGCGTTCCTGTTTCGCGACGAGCCACCGCCGCTGCCCGAGCCGCGCGCGCCGACCGGCATGCTCCGGCTCACCGGCATCACGCGCAACAACCTCGACAACCTCGACGTCGCGTTCCCGCTCGGCGTGCTGACGAGCGTCACCGGCGTGTCGGGCTCGGGCAAGTCCTCGCTCGTGAGCCAGGCACTCGTCGAGCTCGTCGCGACGCATCTCGGTTCGCACCGTGCCGCCGACGATGCGCCGGACGCCGACGCGAGTGATGCGCTCGTGCAAGAGGAGGCGACCTCGACCGGCGGCAAGATCATTGGTGGCCTCGAAGACATCAAGCGCCTCGTCGTCGTCGACCAGCAGCCGATCGGACGCACGCCACGCTCCAACCTCGCCACGTACACGGGGCTGTTCGATCACGTGCGCAAGCTGTTCGCGAGCACGAAGCTCGCGCGCGCACGTCGCTACGACGCCGGCCGGTTCTCGTTCAATGTCGCGAAGGGCCGCTGCGACAACTGCCAGGGTGAGGGCTTCGTGTTCGTCGAGATGCTGTTCCTGCCGAGCGTGTACGCGCCGTGCAACGTGTGCGGTGGCACGCGCTACAACGCCAAGACGCTCGAGGTCACGTATCGCGACAGGTCGATCGCCGACGTGCTCGCGATGACCGTCGACGCGGCGTTCGACTTCTTCGACGAGGAGCCAGCGGTTCGTCGCGCACTCGATGTGCTGCGCCAGGTCGGCGTCGGCTACCTGCGGCTCGGCCAGCCAGCCACCGAGCTGTCGGGCGGTGAAGCGCAGCGCATCAAGCTCGCGACCGAGCTGCAGCGTGGCAGCCGTGGTGACGCGCTCTACGTTCTCGATGAGCCAACCACGGGCCTTCACCCCGCGGACGTCGAGAAGCTCGTGCTCCAGCTCGATGCGCTCGTCGAGGCGGGCAACACGGTGATCGTTGTCGAGCACGACATCCGCGTGATCGCAGCGAGCGACTGGGTGATCGACATCGGCCCGGGCGCTGGCGACGAAGGCGGCGGCATCGTGGTCGCCGGTACGCCGTCCCAGGTCGCGAAGTCGCGCGCGAGCCGCACCGCGCCCTACCTCGCGCGCTTCCTCGCCGGCGAAGCCGCCTAGGAGCTTGTGGACCGTAGGTCGCGGAGCGGCGAGCGGAGGGTCAGACACAAATAGCACCACTAGCGTCGACCGCGGTTGGCGAGGGGCAGACGCAAGTAGCACCACGCGTCGAGCGGAGCTAGTGGTGCTATTTGTGTCTGACCCTAAATCCCTGTCATCGTCTCGAGCGAGTCCTCGAGCGACTCGGTGAAGCGGACATGGAGTTGCTCGACGGTCGTAGCCGAGCGCGAGCGGCGAGGGTCCGAGACAAATAGCACCAGAGGCGACGACCGCCTCGGTGGCGCGGGGACAGACCCAACAAGCACCACTAGCGTCAAGAGGCG
>JBBQFU010000322.1:0-9097 GCA_038322185.1 Haliangiales bacterium | reverse complement strand
TGCCGAGCCGGTCGACCGCCACGCCGTATGGACCCGCGAGCCCGACCGCGTTTGCGGCGAGGCTGCCGCCGATGACCGCGGTCGCGCGCCACGTCGTCACCACGCACGCGTCGCAGCCGTCCGCCGGGTTCGGGTTGCCGTCGTCGCACTGCTCGCCCGGGTCGACCACCGCGTTGCCGCAGACCTCGAGCCGTTTGCAGTCGGCGCTGCAGCGCTCGCCCGCGGCCGCGTCGACGCCGACCTCTCCGTCGCAGACCTCGCCAGGATCGATCACGCCGTTCCCGCAGCCGGTTGGCGCGCACACGCCGCCCTCGCAGCTGCCCACGCCGCCGTTGAGCGTGCAGCTCCCGCCGTCGGCCACGCCCTCGCAAGCCGCGAGCTGCGCCGGAGTCGCGCAGCGATCACCGCCTACGCATGTGCTGCCCACCGCGCACAGCTCCGAACCGCACGGCACCAGCTGCGACTCGATGCACGCGCTCGCGAGCCCGACGACGGCAAGCACGCCCAACACGGCACACCTCATCACCACACGATACACGACATGGCGTCGAGGAGGTTCAGGCGCGTGCCGGCGCGTCTGTATGCGAAGTTGGTCGGGGGATGAGACCTCCCGTTCGGCATTCTCGCAGAGGATGGATGACAGCTAACGAAGGTATGTCTCTGCGTTTGATCGCGAGTCCACCTCCTCGAGAGCTCGCGTAGGTGCGGCCGCGATCCGCCCGAATGCTGACGAGCAATGTCTGGATTCGCGCGAACGCATTCTTGGCGCAGACGGTGTTCGCGCCGGCAGCAACGAGTGCTTCGTTCTCGATTTCCCGCGCAGACACGCCAACGACCTTCGCGGTCGTATCGCTGAGACGGAGCCAGCGGAGGAGTTCGTCACCCTTGCCGTCGTCGAGATCGTAATCGACGAGCACGACGTCGAACGTCGATGCCTGGAAGCGTTCCTTTGCTGCCGCAATCGTGCGCTCGACCGTCACGTTGATCGTGACCGAGCCGCGTCACCGCTGTTCGACATCCTTCAGCGCCAGGTCGAGGTGCGCGAGCCCGGGCCGTCGTCGTCGCTGCATGCTCGACGCAGTCAAGGCGAGTCGCTCGTGGTCGAACGACAGGCCGCGCGCTGAGCGGGTCCGACAAACTCAGGTGAGGCCGAGGTCAGCGATAACAGCCTCGAGGGACCCCATCTGGATCTGCGGCGTTAGGGGACGCAAGCCCGAAGCCCGGGACACGATGTAGGAGTGCCGGAGGCCAAGGTCGTTCATGCAAGTCTCGAGCTGCGAGACGTCCGGCACGGCGGTTCCAAGCTTGATGTCGATCGCCACGGTCTTGCCTTTCACCGTCAGCAGCAGGTCCGCCTCGACGCGCGTATGGGTCCGGAAGAAGTGCGCGTCTGCGGCGGAGTCTGCGAGGCGCGCGTGCGCGACGAGCTGCTCGATACAGAAGGTCTCGAAGCTCGCGCCAGCCTTTGGGTGGGCCACGATCGGCTTCTGCGCAAAGCCCATCCCGACGAGAGAATGAAGTAGTCCGGTGTCGCGCACATACACCTTGGGACTCTTCACCAGACGCTTACCGATGTTCGCGTACCAGGGACGCAACCGGCGGACGAGGAAGACACCCTCGAGGATGTCGAGCCAGTGCGAGACGGTGTGATAGTCGACGCCAAGCGACGAAGCCCACTCGCTGTAGTTCGAGAGGCCGCCTTGGATGTGCGCCAGCATTGTCATGAAGTCATGCAGCTTGCGGAAGGTCGAACGGACCCCGAGCCGCGGTAGGTCCTGCTCGAGCGTGGTGCGGAGATACGACGGGTACCAATCCTCCGGGCGAGCGCGAGGGCGCCCCCAGTGAATGCGCGGAAAGCCGCCTTGGAGCCAGATGGCATCGGCGCGCGCTTCCGCGATCGAGAGCCCGGGCAGCTCGTAGATGCCGATTCGTCCTGTTAAGGACTCGCCGATGCTCTTGGTGAGCGAGGGTGACGCCGAACCGAGCAGGACCAGCCGGCGACGCGCGTTCTCGTCGAGCCAGAACCGCAGTGTCGGAAACAGCTCGGGCATCCGCTGCGCCTCATCAATCACCCAGTGTGTTTCTTGGCCGAGCACGAACAGCGGATCACGCGTGAGACGTCGCAGATCGTCGGGATTCTCAAGATCGAGGCGCGCGTGATCTGGGAAGGCGAGACGAGACAAGCTCGACTTGCCCATCTGGCGGGCTCCCAGCAACGCAATCGCAGGGAAGGAACGCGCCAGCCGCTGAACCGCCTTGGTGTGGACGCGCGGTCGGAGCATCCATGCAATTCAGGGGGTACATGCCCTAATTTTCAAGCGACAAGTAGCGGCTAGATCCGGCGCAGCACGATGAAGTGCTCGGCCTTGGGCCGATTCTCAAAGGCGCGCTTCTCGCCGGTACCCAGCATCGCCCGCTCCTGCGAGGCCCAGGCCTCGAGAGCGAGATCGCCCGGGATGCCTCGCGAACATCGTCGAGAGCGTAGATGCCACGGCCCTTGGCCATCGAGTCACCGATCACGATCGTGGCCGCGCGATTCGGGCGAGGGTCGCGGCGATGTGACCGATGAAACCGACGAGGGATTTCCTCCAGCTGGCCATCGGCCGGATCGTTCGTCAAAGTCGCGACGCGAGCCGAGCTCGCCATCATCGAGCTCGCGGTGGCGCAGGCCGAGGAAGTCGAAGCGCAGGCGCTGTTGACTCGGCGTAGTCGTAGGTGCCGGCGCAGGGCGGCGACGGTCCGGGCCGCGGTCGCGCGCACGGCGCGGTCGGCGACCGCGTCGACGTTGAGATCCCGGTGCCCAGCGTCAGTGTCGGCGTGCAGATCTGTGCGCCCGCAGTTATCGTCGCGCCCGGCCATCGCCACGGTGGCATTCAAAGCATGGATGGGGCTGCAACGACGATGACGTCTCGGGCAGCACATTGTTACTCACGCTCGATCTCGACGCGCTGCTTGTCGTCGTCGACACGATCATCGGCTCGGGGTCGTATGACCTCAGCGCGCGCAACAAGTGTCCAGGCACGGATGCCAGGCTCTGCGCTCGGGGTCGTCGCGACCGGAACCAACACCGACTGGGGTGACTCGTACACCAGCAACTGCGGTGGCGGCGGCGAGGCCGACGTTGCGGATGACGACAATCCGGCGACGGGAACCTACTCGGTGTTCGATCTATCGCTCACCGCGGGGCAGACGATCGTCCGTGTCATCGACTCGCTCGGGGGCGGCGGCACGTACCAGCTCGGGATCAGTCAACTCTGAGGCGCGGCTCGCCCAGCCCTGGCCGAGTCGCTCGTCGGGTCTACTGGCGTTCGGGGCGCCGGGCCGGGTCCGGCCTATCCCGCCGGTACTCTGTAGAATCGTACGTAGATCTCACCTGTTTTCTGGTCCACCGTATGTAGATTGGGGGCAGGCATGAAGACCAAGGCTTTGTTGTGTGTGTGTGTGTTGGCGCTAAGCGGCGCGTGTAGCTCGGTCGGTCATTCGAAGCAAGGTAGCGATGCGTCCGTGCCGGCAGGTGAGTTCACGCTCGCGACGAACCCGGACGCCCTCGAGTTGACGATCGCGGGCCAGGGCACGGTGGCCGTCGATCTGACGCGAGGCGAAGGCTTCACCGATACCGTCGCACTGACCGTGACCGGGCTGCCGTCCGGAGTGACGTCGATGTTCTCCACTGCATCGCTCGCCGACGGCACGGACACGACGGATCTGACGCTGACGGTGGCCGACACCGCGTCTGCCGGCACGAGCAGCATCACGATCACCGGCACGACACCGGCGCTCACCAAGACCGCGACGCTCGAACTGACGCTGGCGACGGTCAACGTCGCGGGCACGGTACGGGGTGGAGCAGCGAACGTCACCGTGCGGCTCGTTGGAAGGTCTGCGACGGTGACCGATTCGAACGGCAAGTTCGCGTACACCGACGTGAAGGTTCCGTACGACATCTATGTGATCGGTCAGGAAGGCGGCGTGACTCCGCGTCCGGCGGTCAACTACTACAAGGCGCTCACGCGTCCGGATCCCGTGCTGACCCCCCCGACGCCGGCTCTCACCATCGTCGAGGTGGTTGGGTCGAGCACCACGATCGACGGCACCAAGACAGGCGGCAACAACACGGATCCGCAGTTCTTCCTGTGGAGCACCGGCGGCGACATGGTCACCGGAGGTGGAGCCAACACATACTCCTCGATTGTGGCGACGTG
The DNA here is from genome assembly GCA_038322185.1 of Haliangiales bacterium. GTDB lineage: Bacteria > Myxococcota_A > Polyangia > Haliangiales > Haliangiaceae > JABFXX01. Next base: position 4,895 of record JBBQFU010000322.1, on the reverse strand, counting down.
GTCACCTCAGGCGCCGACAAAGTCGGGAACGCTGTACGGTATGCAAATCACCCGCGGCGCGCTCGACGTGCCGATCGGGTACCCGGGCTTCGGAGAGCGGAATGCCACGCTCGCCGCGGGTGTCAACTCCAACACGGTGAACCTTGCGTATGTAGCTCCCGCAACGGCGACGCTCACCGGCACGATCACGCCGCCGACGAACTTCTCGACGCCGGCGTTGACGTTGACCCAGCAACTCGGCCCGCGCTCGGCTCCGCTATGGACCGCGACCACGACGAACGCAAACAGTCTGATCCCAGTGCTCGGGAGCGTCGGCAAGTCGGCGCTTCATGCGATCTCGTCCCTGAGCGGCAGCACCACGCAGGTCGTGTTTCCGGCGCTCGCCGCGAACACGGACGTCAACTTCGCGTTGCGCGCACCGCCGGACGTGACAGGTCCGGCCAACAACGCGACCAACGTGACCGCGACCACGCCGTTCGAGTTCACGGTGATCGCCGATGCCGTCTACCAGGTCAACATGACGAGCACCTCGGCGAACTTCCACGTGTTCACCAAGACGGGCTCGGTCACGATCCCCAACGTCTCCGAGCTGCCAATCCCGTCGGCAACGTCGTTCAGCTGGAACGTGCGGGGCTATGGCCCGGTCACCCATGTTAACGGTGCCGCCGACGCGGCGCAGCTGGAAGGCGTGTTCGCCGTGGACTTCGAGGGACCGATGCACTTCCTGATGTCAGTTCCGACCCGAAGCTTCACGACCCAGTAGGGCTGGCGCCCCGATAGCGCTGACGCTCAGCGATCAGAGTTGTGGCCACCAGGTGAGGCATTCCAGAGCCTGACAGAGCCACGAGCGCGCGAGCCACCATCGGGCGGTCCATGCGTGTGAGCAGGTCGAGGATGCGCTGAGTGAGCGCGGGGATCTTGGCAACCACGGTCGCAGCCTCGGCGGATAGTGTGGGCTCGTCAGGCGCGGCGGCCCGGAGGTAAGCGAGCGTGCTCAGGGCTGCGGTTCGCCGGACTTGCGCGGCACCGATTCGTCCAGTCGCCCCGTGATCGGTCGATTGATCAGTGGGCGATCCGGGTCAGCGGCCGCGCGAGCGGAGGGTCGCTCGAACTTGAGCTCCGAAACGATCTCGGGCTTCGCGCCGCTCATCACCTGCTGCATCGCATCGGCATATGCTTGGCGTGCTTCGTCGGGAGACTTTTTATCCGTGATCACGTCCACCGCGAGGTTGAGCGCGAGCATGTTGGCCACCTCTTTGTCGCACTTGGCAGACAGCTCACCCCGCGTTCGATCGAAGTACACGCTGCCGTCGAACGTCGCCAGTTCGTCGGCCTTGTCGGCCGGCACCTCAAAGTTGATCACCTGCTCGACGACATCCTTGTGCGCAATCGGGAAGTTGTGCTCGATCGGCTCCTTGTAGACGATCGTGCGCTTCCACGGCCCGTTGTCGTGCCACATGAGCAGGCTTGGCGTGGCCTCGTCTGGCAGACCGTACTTCTTGATGAAGTCGTTGGCGACCGTGCGTGATTCTTTGGGCCACGCCCGGACCATCTTCATCAGCGGCTCCCGTTGAACTCGAAATTCGCGTCCCTTGGCCGGGCGACGTCGGGGGCTCGTCCGCCGCACGCCATGAGCCAGCAGTACGTTTCACTGGCGCTCCGTACTCGATATGACCGGCAGGACCGAGAAGACGCCCAAAGACCGGATCGAAGTCATCGATGCGTTGGAAGGTCCCCTGCGTGGAGAGCCGGCATGTCCCGCTAGGTCCACCGCGGACCGTAGTTACGGGCAAGACATTTCGTTAGTCATGCTGTCTGCACGGGCTCGACCGGCGCGGCGAGGAGGTCGTCTCCGCCCTCGGGCGTCCGACTCTTGCGCGACTGCTCGCGAAGCTCGCCGGCATCGCTCCGCAGCCCGGCTTCAGAGGCGGTCGTCACGTCCTCGGTCTCGTCGGGCACCTGCTGCGAGCGCGGCGCGGATACCGTTCGTGCCACCTCGGGCTGTGCATCGTCACGGACCAGGTGCACCGGGACACCGTGCGGGAACACCATTTCGCGCGCCTCGTCCGGCATCGAGATCCCCGCGCACTGGAACGCGCGCTTGACGAGCCGGATGACCGACGACCTGACCTTGAGCCAGCTGTGGTGAGTTCCGTCGAGCCAGAAGTACACGCGGAGGTTGACGGTCGCGGCGCCGAGCGACTCGACAAGGACCCACGGCTCGGGATCGGAGAGCACGGCCGGGTGCTCCGCGAGCACTTTGAGCGCGACGGCCTGGGCCTCGCTGATCGCGTCCTCGTATCCGATCCCGACGGTGAAGTCCTCGCGCCGATTCGGGTTGCTCGTGAAGTTGCGGATCGTCGCCTGATAGACCTTCGAGTTCGGGATCTGGATGTGGTTGCCGTCCAGCGCGAGCAGCACCGTCGCCCGGTTGGTCAACCGCGCGACGTAGCCAACGTGATCGTTGATCGCGAGCAGATCACCGGTGCGAAACGGCGGCTGGATGCTCAAGAAGACGCTCGCGAGGAAGTTCTCGGTGATATCGCGAAACGCGATGCCGAGTACGAGCCCGAGCAGGCCGGTGCCGCCGACCACCGACAGCGCGACGGCGGTCAACCCCGCGACGCGGAACACGACGTACACGGCGACGATCATGACCGCGGCGCCGGCGACCCGCGCGATCACCTCGCGCAACAGCGGCGCGATCGTCCGCCGCGCGAGCGCTCGGCGAGTGATCCAGGCACTCAGCCGCGACAACAGCCAGCCGATGCCGAGCACAGCGAGTGCGAACAGCACGAACGGGAGCCCCCGACGATGCTGCGACCGAGGTCGCGCAGACCCGCCGTCGCCGGCTCGAAGTCAAACACCGGGGGGCTTGCTACCTCGAGCCAGTTGACCACCGCGGCGACATCTTGCGTGCGGCGCGCGAGGTCCGCGGCCCACGTTGCGTGATCCTCGGTGTCGCTCATGCCCTTGAGGAACACCACGCCCTCCTGTACGCGGACGTCCAGCACCTGAAACCACTTGGTCGCCGCGAAGATGTTCTCGAGCCTTGCCTCGATCTCGTGGTCGAGAGACTTCGGGTCGACCGCGACCGTCTCGGCAGCCGGGGCTGGAGCAGACCCAGGGTCCTGCGCGCTCGCCGGCGCGACGACCACTGCGAGCGCCACCAGCACAAACGACGTGAGCAGCTTCATTGGTACATCTAACCTGCTTCCGTCTCGTGACGGAGGCGATTGAGCCCACGTTCAAACCGTGCGTGCGAATTCTCGCACACCGTTCGATGCCAGCCTTGGGGGCCACGTGAGCCGATTCTCGCCAGGATGCGTGGCTGCGTTCTCCGTACGTCAATCCTCGGCACGGAACACCACATTGTCGTGATGGATCGTCACGCTCGGGGTAACCGCACTATTCGCGTCGTCATTGGAGTCGCGTTGCTGTCACTCATGTTCGTCGCTCGGAAGACGCTGTGGGATGGCTCGAATCCCGTGGCGGTTTGCCAGCAGTGTCGTGGTTGCGATGCAACTCGGTCGCTTCCGCCACTGGCCAGAGCAGCGCGCTCGTTTCGGGGGCTTACGGGGGAGATATTGACGTTCTCCACCAAACGGCACAGGCTATGATTATGGAGAAGCTGATGATCCGTCGCCCGAGCGCCAGTGCGCACGCGTCGGCTTCACATGCTGTTGCACGGACGACACGTGAGCGCATCGAAGAAGCTCTTCGGTTGGGCTCGCAGGGCCGGGAGCTCCACAAGCGTGCGCAGCGTGCGAACGATGGGAAGCGCACTCGCTCTCGCTGACCTCATCGCTTGCACGGCGGCGGACCTCGGGATTTCGACCGCAGTCATTGGCGCAGCCGCGCTTGCTGCTCATCGCTACGTGCGCGCGACAAACGATGTCGACCTCGCGACATGCGTGAGCCCGGGGACTCATCTACGTCCCCTTGAACAAGCGCTGATCAAAATGGGGTTGCGCGCGAGGCTCCAGATGCCCGACGTTGATGACCCACTTGGAGGTGTCCTCACCGTCTGGGAAGCGGAGGCCGAAGACGAGGATGGAGACGCGCTTCATCCTGTGCAGATCGTGAACTTCGAGAACCCGCATCGGCCGACGAAGAATCCAGCACGAACGGCCATCGCGAACGCGCAGCCACTCGATGAGCTCGACGGACTTCGCTACGTGACGATTCCCGACCTGGTCGCGCTCAAGCTCTACTCCGGCAGTCGCCGCGACCATGCGGATGTCGTCGAGCTACTGGCGCGAAATCGAGACGCAGACCTGCAACAAGTCCGTGCCGCTGCATCCCCCTATGATCGGGACAACATCCTCGAGACACTCATCGCCGAAGCAACGGCTACTTCACGTTGAGACAAGTCGCCGGAACGCTGACCAACACGTCTGAGCCGAGGTGCATCATGGGTGCCGCCGTCGATCGTAGACGACGCTACGTCGATCGCGTCGCGCCGCCGAAGTAAGCTACGAGCGCTGGCTCACGTCGTTCGTGCGCGCCCGTGTATCGCGGATCGATCGCTGCGGCGTCGCGGCGCTCTCGATCACGCCCGCGACAGCGCGTTCGCGCTGACAAACAAGTTGCGCTCGCGAAACGGACCCGGGCTCTCCAAGAGCAATGTCGCGCGCAGCGCAGCACCTGGGTGCGCAAACCATGGCCGGGTCAGCTTCCGAGACGGCGCCCAGGCCCAGGCCGGCGGGGCCGCACCGATCGTTCGCGCTAGTGAGACAGCGACGGCGGCAAGATATGCATCGGCGACGCCTAACGGGAGGTCTGCCGCGATGCTCGCCGGCTCATCGGAAAGCATGTCTGCGCGTCGTTCGATCGCGAACTGATCCAGGAACTCGACGAGCGCGTACTGAAACCCGCGCGGTGTTGTCGAACGT
>JBBQFU010000321.1:0-9104 GCA_038322185.1 Haliangiales bacterium | reverse complement strand
GGCAGCTTGCTGCGCTGCGTGGACTGCACGACTGACTGCGATGCCGCGTGACCGAGCGTCGTGGGTGTCGGTTGCCACGGCATCGGAGCCGCGTGCTGCGGTCGTGCTGGCGCGGTCGCCTTCGACGCGTTTCCCGGAACGGAAGCCGCCGCTCCGTCGATGCGTCCCGACGTGCGGTCGGTGATCGCGGCGGCGAAGCGTTGCGCGAGCACCCGAACGAGCTCGCCGCGACCATCTCGCGGCAAGTCTCGGCAACTTGCGAGGTCATCGATCGCTTGTTCGGCCGTCGCATACCGCGCATTACGCTCGCGCTCGAGGAGACGCATTGCCACGGCCTCGAGATCGAGCGGGACGCCGGGACGCAACGTGCTCGGCCTGGGGATCGGGCGAAAGAACACCTGCGCGATCGTCTCCTGCGTCGTCCCGACGAACAGCGGCTGACCGGCGAGCATCTCCCAGAGCATCACGCCCACGGCGAAAAGATCGCTGCGTCCGTCGAGCTCCTCGCCGTTCGCCTGTTCCGGCGACATGTAGCCGGCCTTGCCCTTGATCATCGTCGACGCCGTCGCCGCGCTGGCCTCGCGCGCCTTCGCGATCCCGAAGTCGGAGACCTTGACGGCGCCCTCCCATGAAAGCAGCACGTTGTGCGGTGACACATCCCGGTGAACGATGCCTCGCATTCCGAGCCGGGGTGCCGGCAGGTTGTGCGCGTAGCCCAAGCCGCGAAGCACCTCCGTGAACACGAAGATGAGGACCGACGGCGGAAGCGGACCCGTGTCGCGAAGTGCATCGAGGTCGCGACCCTCGACGTATTCCATGACCAGGAACAGGCGATCTTCGGCATCGCGATCGAAGTCGAGGATCTGGACGATATTCGGATGGACGAGTTGCGAAGCGATACGCGCCTCCTGCACGAACATCGTCGCGAACTGCGGCAGCGTCGAGAAGCCAGGCAGGACGCGCTTGATCGCCACGTCACGCGCGAAACCTTCCGCCCCGCTCATCGTGCCGCGAAAGACCTCGGCCATCCCACCCTCGCCGAGGCGGGCACCGAACTGATAGCGCGACGCAGACGACGGCCCGCGCACACCGCTCCCCTTCGGAGAGCGCACGGTCTCCTGCAGATTGCCGATGTCGAGGAGCTCGCGTGCGTGGGTGCGAACGATCTCGATCCCGTTCGGCCAGAAGTCGTCACCCTGCGTGGCCTGCGCGAGCATCAGCACGAACTGGCGCGCCGACTGCGGACGGCGGGACGGTTCGGGATGAAGCGTGGCGAGGATCGCGTTCGCCCACTCCTCGCCGATGCTCGGCACGCGGCGGCGCGGATCGATCGGCGCAGTCGTGAGCTGGCGATGATAGATCTCCGCCGCCGACAGCTCGTAGTACGCACTCGGCGCACCTCCCTCCTGAAACGGCAGCCAGCCGCCGGTCGCGAGTTGGTACGTGATCACGCCGAGCGCGTAGACGTCGGTGCGGGGATCAACCGACTTGAGGTTCCGCATCTGCTCCGGCGCCATGTACGCGGGCGTGCCGGCCATCTGCCCGGTGCGCGTCGTCGGAACCCCGTCGCTTTCGCCGAGCTTCGCGATCCCGAAGTCGAGGATCGTGACGTGATGTGGGTTGCCCTCGCGCGTGGTGAGGAAGATGTTCTCGGGTTTCAGATCGCGGTGGACGATGTCGCACGCGTGTGCAGCATCGAGGCCGTTTCCGATCTGCGAGACCAGGTGCAAGATCAACTGCGGCGCGAGCGGACCACCCTGCGAGGCCGCGTATCGCGCGAGCGTCCCGCCATCGAGGTAGTCCATCACGATGTACCACTGCCCGTCGGGGAGCTGCGCGCAGTCCTGGACGCGGATGATGTTGCGATGCTGGATCGCCGCCGCTGCGCGCGCCTCGTTGACGAAGCGATGCACGATCGTCGCGTTCTGCGTCCACTGCGGGAGGAGCACCTTCACGACATGCAGCGTCTTCAGGACGCGATGCTCCGCGAGGAACACGGCACCCATGCCACCTTCCCCGATCTGCTTGGTGACCGTCAGCGATCCCAGCGTCGCGCCGATCATCAGAAGCTCCCGAACACGTTCACCCCGTTGCCAGAAATGCCGATGCTCCACGCCGTCGACGGACGCTCGTTCGCGGTGGGGCGGAGGGCGAGCTTGACGATACCGGTCGCCAGCAGACCGAGCCCACCGACGCCGGCGATGGCGCCAATCGTGCGTCGCCTGCTGGCCTTGTCGCGTAGCTCGTCGCGTACCACTTGACGATCTTCGTTGTTCGACTGGTCGTAGAGATCCGCCGCATCGAGAAGGAAGTAGCCGCCGACGCCAGCAACAATAACGCCTGTGCCCGTGAGCGCCCAACCAACACCATCGGCGTACCACGGTGCGGCGCCGATCGCGGGTGCAGTCACGGCCATCGGCGGACCTACCGGAGGAGCAGGATTGGCAACATCGGGTGCGGGCTCGATGGGCTTCTGTGTCATCGCCTTCTTCTCGAGCTCCGCCTTCATCTGCTTCACGAAGTCCTCGATCGCGACCTTCACCTCACCTGTGGGCTGTGCTCGGGACAGGAAGCGCTCGTAGTGCCAGATCGCTTCCTCGTACTTCCCGAGTTGGCGGAAACACTGGCCGAGGTTGTACGCGAAGACGTTCGCATCCTCCCGCAAGGCGCCCGCCTTGTACTCGTCGATCGCTTTCTCGAACTCGCGTAACCGATAGAGCCTGTTGCCCTGACTCAGGTGCTCGCGCGCGGATGCGTCCTTGGGTTTGGCGAGCGGCTCCTCCGCGAATGCCGAGTCCACCATCACCAACCCCATCACGAACGAACACGCGAAGATCCAACGAATGATCGACATCAACCGTCCCTGTCGGCACCACGCGGCGCGGGATGCGTGAATTGCATCATCTCGACTTCTTGCCCCAGTTCCAAGGGGTGGCCCACGAAGGACCGAATTCGAGCATATTTGGGCCACCTGGACATCATGTCGATGGCACCCGGGACGTGAACTCGCAAGGTTAGGTCTGAAAATCCGGCCCGCATTTCCGGACTTCTCGCTCGATCGCGGGCCACCCCTTGAAAGCTCGATCGCGATCGCGTTCTCTGGTGACGTGGACGCCGAGCATCGTACCGCGACACTTCCTGACGAGCAGCGTGGCGCGTTCTTCGACGGCGTCGATGCCGTGACGGCACTGCGCGTTCGCGGGCTCGACATCGAGCACGCTCTATTGATCGGAAAAAACGTCTTCTCGCTTGGCTCCGCACCGGAGTGCGACGTCGTCATCGACAGTTCGTATCTTTCCAGCTTGCACTGTGTCCTCGAACGCCGTGGCAGCCGCGTCCGGGTTCACGATCAGACGTCGAAGAACGGGACGTACTTCGGCGGACGGAAGGAGACGACGTTCGACATCGGCCCTGGGGACAGCTTCATCACCGGCACGACGACACTGTTCGCCCTCAACGAGGAGATGCGCCTCGCGCGGCCGGTGATGGCCGAGATCATCGGCAATGCGCCGTGCCTCGCCGTCGACGAGGCGTTGATCGCCTCGGTTCGCGGCACGCACGTGATCCTGACCGGCGAGGACGGCAACGATCAGGATCGCCTTGCCCGCGCGATCCACACTGCATCTCTTCGACGAAAGGAACGTCTCGTCACGATCCGGGCGATCCCGACGGAGCGGTCGCAACAGGAGCAGCTCGTCGCGACCGCGCACCGCGGCACGCTCCTCCTGCGGCTCGGCGAGGAACGGAATATCGATCCCGGCTTTCTCTCGCTCGTTCAAGCACCGGAAACAAACATCCGGATCATCAGCTCCGTAGCGAGTCTCTCGCAGGCAACACAAGCCCTCGGCATCGAGTTGGTCTCGCGCTCGTACCAAATCGCGATCACGCCGCTCCGCGAGCGGCCCGGCGATCTGTTACCGCTCCTCGAGCGCTGGTTCATCGACCGTCGCACACCGTTTCGCGTGAGCTACCTGACCGACGCGAATCGCGCCGCGCTCTGCGTGTACCGGTGGCCGGGCAACCTCGAAGAGCTGCGCTTCGTCGCGGATCGGCTGGTGCAGCTCGCACCCTATGACTCGATTCGCGCCGCCGCACCCGCGATCGACATCCCTCGCACCTCCCTTCAGCGCTGGGTCGACAACCTTGGCCTCGCGCTACCGCTCCTCGCCAAGACCGGCTGATCTTCGTCGCACCTCGAACACCAACGCGCCGGTACGGCGAAGCCATGCACTCGAGGCACGGCATCTATCCATGCGCAACTTCGGTCCATATTCGTCGGCATCACCAAGCGCGGTTCGAGTTGCAGAAAACACGCAACCGGCGAAGGAGCGGTCGACAGGAGCGTCCATGGACGATTCGCTCGAACTCACATCGTTGGCATCGACCGAACCAACGCCCTCGATCTTCACCGGACCGGCGCGAAGACGCAGCTCAATCTCCGCTCTCCCCTCCCGAACACGGAGGTCCCACGAGGGTAGTGCGGAGGAGGCCAGCGCAATCCCTTGTCTTTCGCTCGCCGGATCATACGATCGCCGCGCTGAGGACCAAGCGGTTGTGCCCGAGGAGTCGGAGGCGAGCGTTGCAGGCGAACCCGACGCGATCACCGTGCAGCACGCGCTTGATCAACGGGCAAATGTCGCCACCTGGGCAGCCGCCGCGTACGACGACGTTCCGCTCCTCGCCATCCTCGATGCTCCACTCCGCTCGGGCGAGCCAGCTTCCATCGGATTCGCGCGCAAGGAACAAGCCCTTCGCGATGCCTTCGCCCAGTTGAGCATCCTCGCGGCGCGTGTGCTCGAGAAGCGGCTCGCGAATCCCACGAACGGCGACCGATTGGCGGAGAAGTTCGGCCGCCTCACCCCAGAGCGGAAGCAACGGCTTCTGCACTTCCTTGCCGATGCGCGTCGCCGCGCGGCCCTTTCAGGAAGGAGGTAACCGTGTCCGGTGAACATGACAAACAAGCTGCGCCCGAAGTCATCCATGGCCCCGAGCCTCGTCCGAGTTGGGGAACGCCGACGCCGCCTCCGAAGCTCGGGCCGCTCCCCGAGCATATCGACGTCGGCAGTGTTCCAGTCGACGCCGAGCGGACGTTCCTGGTCGCGGCACCGTTCATGATGAATCGCGGACGCGGCGAGTTGGAGACGTCGATCGAACCGCGAGTCGCGAACCGCAGCACGCCGAGCACGTTTCGCGATCAACTCGGGCTCGATCCGGATCCCGTCCTCGACGGCGCCGCTGCCGAGGCTTTTCATCTCGCCTCGCCAGCGAAACATCCAGTGACCGGATACGGACCCCCACCGCCCGTTCGCGTGCGATTCAGACCATCGCGACCGGGACCATTCGAAGTCGCGGTGAGGATTAGCGTCGTCGTTGAGGATGGGACCACGGATACCAAGATCATCCGCGTGACAGGGAGCGGCGCCCAGGTGAAGCAAGCACCCATGCCTGCCGGCGCACCTGGCTTCGACTCTTCGAAGATCATCGACGACGTTCACGGGCCGAACATGGAAAAGACGATGGAAGGCGCCATCAAGCCCAAACCATTCACGCCACTCGCGAAGGATACTGCGACATTCGAGGCCGCTACCAAGGTAGCGGAGGCTACAGCAGCGCGCCTCGTGGCCTCGCAAGCGGACGGTGTGGGGCACGCCGGCGAGGAGATCAAGTCGTACCAAAAGCTGGCGGTTCCTCCCTCGATGTTCGATGCGATCATCGAGGTCGCGTTCATGATGGGTGTGTCAGGGATCGCAGGCGTCGTCGCGAAGTATCTCGCCCAGAACCTCACCAACATCGGGAAGACTTCCCCTCCGACGACGCCGAGCACTCCCACGACTCCCACGCCGAGCACTCCGGCGCCGAGCACTCCGGCGCCAAGCACTCCGGCGCCAACACCGGACGGCAAAGAACCCGCCTCGAGCGATTCTGCCAAAGAAGTTAGCTCGCTCATGCAGAATCAACTGCGAGAAGGCTTCAGGAGCGTGGCCAAGATCGCTCACAAGAACCAGTCGGGGTCGAAGGAACCTGGCGCCGACAAACCTCATCGCGGGACATTCTCCACGAATGCAGTGCTCGACTTCATTGCCGAGCATCGCCATCAGGTGCGCGAACGCGGTGCGGCGTACACCAACATCCCGATCGCGATCTCGGAAGCACTTCGCACCGTCGAACCGGAGCAGGCGCGTGCCGCGATGATCACGTTGGAACACGGCTTGGCATCTGCGTCGGCGGTCGCCGACCAGATCCAGGCGCACGCGACGAAACTAGAGTGGATCGCGGCGGTCGCGCGCGCAGCAAACGGCGAGACGAAGGCCGAGCTTCCAGATGGCTCGAAGGCCGAGACGACGAACCTCGATAAGGCACGCAACTACGGCGCGGAAACCTGGTATTCGGAGTCGCCGGCAGCGAAGCACGACGGCTTGCTCGACATCCATGTCGAGCTTCCCGTTGGCATGACACCAGTCGAGATGAGCGGCTTCAAGGTCAAGAGCGCCTCGATCACGGGGGTCTCGCAGGAGATCGCAGACAAGTTGATCGATCTGCATCTAGCGCATGCGGGAATTCCGATCCGGTTGGTGGTGAGTGGACACCCTGCCCTGATCACGCGCGACGAGCTCGGGCGTGTCCGCATCAACGGGTACCTGCTTACGAAGGACAACTCGGCTGGTGACGGCCCACCGCGATGGACCGAAGCTCACATGCACCGTGGTGCGAAGTTGCTCGTCGACAAGGTACTGTCGAAGACACTGAGAGGCTGGGGCATCGAAGCGCCGAAGAGCGACGACGCTACAGGCAGAGGGAATGTTGCCAAGTGAGACGATGGACGTTGGTGCTGTGGGTGCTCGTGGGCTGCTCGAAGTCAGTGACTAGCCGCGCGTACTCGGAGATCGTGGCGCTGGACGACGGCTCCGCGCTGATCACCTGGCACGACAGGGGACGTACGTTCGGCGTGAGTCGGCTCGACCCGTCGGCGCGCTTCCGTTGGAGCGCAGATCTAGAGGGGCGACCGCACAGCTTGCCTCCCGATCACGGAGTCATCGTCAGAGATCGCCTCGTTGCACTTCACACGTACCATCGTTCCGAACATCAGTTGATGGCAGAGGGTGTCTCGCTCGACGACGGACGTCGGTCATGGGTCACTCGCCTACGAGCGGTCAGGTCGAGCGGCGAAGGCGTCGACCGGTTCAGCGGATTCGCGACGGACCATTCGCTCAGGTTGTATCTCCGACCCGATCGAGGAGCAGATCGTAGCGAGCTCATCGATCTCGATCCGAAAACCGGTGGGGAACTCGGCCGCACGAAGCTCCCCCTGGCGGAGACGACTGGAGAGACGATCGCGACGTTATCGGAAGACCTCATCGTCTCCTCCGCGCTTAGCAAAGTCATCGTTGCCAACGGCGCGAACGTGACGACTCTCGAGTCGCGGGGATTTGGCTGCGTCATCGCTAACGAGTATTGGCGGCTCGTGCGGACGGCGGAGCGTTGGGAGCTGGCACCGACGCGCGACAAGACCCGTAGGCCGATCCCCGTCGAGCCACTTGCCCCGGGCCACGAGTTGATGCTGATGGGGTGCGGCAGCTACCGCGACACATTCGTGCTCTTCCTTCACGCGGCGTCGAACACGGAGTTGCTCATTCTCGACGGCGAGGGAAAGGTGTTACGCCGCGCTTCGCTCGGCGACCGCCAACCCACTGATGCAGTCTGGGCAACGGCTCGTTCGACATCCTCGTCCGAAGGGCTGCCGCGCTTCACACCCGTGTTGCTGGGCAACAATGCCGAGGTGCTCGCGATGCTGGACCTCGAACAAGCAGCGATCGTGTGGCAGGCACCAAGCTCGTTGATGGCCACCGGCTTCCGCAGGGGGCCCCGTTGGTACTGGACCTGGCCGCTCAGGCGTGACGGCACGATGATCGCCGTCATGGACGGGGATACGGGGCTCGGCAAGGCGGTCCACGTTCGCGACCCGTACCTCCTCCAACCGCTCGGGCCGAGGAACGTCGCGGGCGACTCGCTCTGGCTGTTGGCTGGCCTTGATTCCGCGAGCCCGACGTCAGCTCCCGTGGCGCGCCTCGATGCCAAGACCCTGCAGGTGCTTGCTGCCAATGGCGAGTTCGTCCTGGCCGAGGTGCCGTTCGACAGCTTGAAAGAACCACGCAACCGCTGAGACAGCCGCACGACAGGTGCTCCATGGAAACGCACTACGTCGACGATCTGTGTGACCGCACCGACTGGATCGCGGCCTCGATCGAGCTGCAGCTGAGTCAAGACGAGGCCGAGGTTCGTGACGCGTTCGGGCGCATCGCCATCTTGCATCGACAGATCAGCGAGCGCAGCCGCGAGCACGAGTTGCCGTTCCGGACCTTCGCGTCGCGGCTCTCGTTATCGGAGACCGAACAGCAGATCGTGATGTTGCTCGTCGCGATGCGCGCACGGCCGGACGTGAGGTCGCGGATCCAGCAGCTCGTTAGCGCGGCCGAGCTCAGCCTCGATGCGATTCGAACGCTCATCTATGGCTCGCAGCCATCGCGGCTCGCGCTACAGGAGCTGTCGAGCACCAGCACGTTGCGACGGCTCCTCGTCATCGAGCGGAACGACGAAGGTGCGCCGTCGCACGAGAGCAAGCAGACGTGGTCGATCGCGCCGCGCGTGCTCGCGTTGTTGCACGGGGATGACGCGATCGATCCGACGCTCTCGCGGCTCTGCCGAACGTGCGACGGCCGTGACCTCGACAGCATCGCCGCGAGCGCCGAGGCGAAGCAGCTGGCGCAGACAGCGGTCGTCGGAACCGGCGTCGTCGTGGCAACCGGGTTGGAGGGACTCGGCCGGCGCACGTTGCTGAACGCGGCGGCGAAGGCGGCTGGGCGATCGGTCGTGGAGATCGATGCTCGAAGGCTCTCGAAGGATCCCGCAGTCCTGGTAGGCCAACTTCGAGCCGTGGCCCGCGAGTGCAAGCTCCTCGCCCGCACGCCCCTGCTGGCGAACCTCGATGCACTCGCCGACGAGAAGGAGAGCCGGATCGATGTCGTCGGCAGGGAGCTCGCCGCGCTGGTCGACGGTCCGATCCTGGTTACCACGGGCGTGCAGCGGCCAAAGATCGATTGGGATCG
>JBBQFU010000320.1:0-9208 GCA_038322185.1 Haliangiales bacterium | reverse complement strand
GTCCCCCAGCCCTTGCCGGTCGACACCAGCGAGGAGAGATCGGGGGCGCCCGACGAGGAAGCGGAAGGAGACGGCGCGGCGGGCGGCGAGGCGCTGAGCGATGCGGGCGCCGGCGCGGGGGTAACCGGCGGCGACGCGAGGGGCAGGCTCGCACCGGTCGCCTTGCCGCCGCCACGACGCGCACCACCCGGAGCGTCCTCGGGGTTGTCGTAGATCTGGGTCTCGAGCTCGTCGTCGTCCCACGCGAGCGCTTCGGCGTTGAGGCCGACACCCTTGCGCGGCTGCTTCTCGATCGGCGCGGTCATGTTGCCCGACGAGCGCGGCGGCGGCGGCGGTGCAGGCGCCTTGTTGTTCGGGCCCGACGGGCTCGACTTGCGCGCCATCGGGGAGGCGGCGGCCGTGGGCGGACGCGTACCGCTCGGGGCGCGACCGACGGCGGGCATACCGCCGGTGTTGCGCGTACTCACACCCTCGTCGACGGGCGCGACGGGCGCCTTGAGCTGACGGTAGGACTCGAGCTTGGCGGTCTCTTCCTCGATCTCGCGCCCGAAGGTCTTCTTCATCCAGCCCGCGAGATCCTTGCGCGAGTAGAACTCGCCGGCGGTGTAGACGTAGGCTTGGAGCTCGTCGTGGAGATCGATCGCGTTCTGGTAACGCTCCTCGGGATCCTTGGCGAGTGCCTTGAGCACGATGCGCTCGAGCTCGTCGGGGATCCGGCGGTTGTAGGTCGAGGGCGGAAGGATCTCGACGTTGCGGACCTTCTCGAGCGTGGAGAAGTCGGACTCGCCAACAAATAGCCGTTCACCCGTCAGCAGCTCGTAGAGCACGATGCCGCACGAAAATACGTCGCTGCGGCGATCGACGGGAATGCCGCGAACTTGTTCGGGCGACATGTAGCCGAACTTGCCCTTGAGGATGCCCGCCTGGGTCTTGCTGCCCTTGCCGGCGGCTTTGGCGATACCGAAATCGATCAGCTTCACTTCGCCCTCGAAGGAGACGAGGACGTTCTGCGGCGAGACATCGCGATGCACGAGCGACAGCTCGCGACCGGCCTGGTCGCGCTTGTTGTGCGCGTAGTCGAGGCCTTCGCAGACCTTCATGATGGCGAAGCACGCCTGCGAGACCGGCATCGGATCGCCGAGCTGGCGGCAGCGATCGAACATCGCGCGCAGGTCGCGGCCGTGCACGTGCTCGAGCGCGATGTAGTAGCTACCGTCGACGACGCCGAGGTCGAAGATCTGCGCGATGTTCGCGTGGTTCAGCTGAACCGCGAGCTTCGCTTCCTCGATGAACATGCGGATGAACTCTTTGTCCTCCGCGATGTTCGGCAGGATGCGCTTGACCGCAACGAGCCGCTCGAACCCCTCGACGCCAAATGCTTTGGCGCGGAACACCTCGGCCATGCCGCCGACGTTGATCCGCTCGAGTAGGTAGTATTTGCCGAAAGGGGTCGGCTTCTTCACGTTGCGTTTACCTACCGCACCAGGGTTGGGAATCGATTCGTTGCGCCACAAGACGGCTTTGCCTCGTGGGCCGAGGTGATACCGCGAAGATGCACGGGATTACAGCTAATTCTGAGACAGGGCGGTCGCCGGTTCCATCGTGGAAGCTCGCCGGGCCGGGAGGTAGCCACCCAGGACCGCGAAGCCGGCAGCGCATGCGAGACCGCCGCCCCAGATCCACCACTTGAAGTTGAACCAAGTCGCGGGTTTATACGGAAACCGCGGCAGGTAGTGCGCGGACGCGTAGTCGATCCCGGCAGCGAGCGCCATGCCGAGCAGGACCCCGAGGATCCCGCCGATGAGGCCGATGAGTGCCGCCTCGCCGAGGACGACCATGCGGACATCACCCTGGGTGGCACCGACCGCGCGGAGCAGGCCGAGCTCGCGGCGCCGCTCGGTGACCTGCATGAAGAAGTTGTGAGCGATGTTGATCGCGCTGATGCCGATGATCACGAGCGAGATGAGAACGAGCACGAGGCGGATCACGAACAGCACGGTGGCGAACTTCTCGCCGAGCGAATCCTCGAGCCGCAGGTCCATCGAGTCCTGCAGCCACTGCGAGAACACCGCGATCTGTGTGCGGTCCTTGAGCGTGACGATGATCGACGAGAAGGTCGTCGCCGCCTCCTCGCCCATGTACTGACGGTTCCAGCGCGAGATGTACTGGATGGGCATCGTCATGCCGATCGGCATCGCCTTGGTGCTCACCCCGACGAGCACACCCTCGACGCGACGCGGCGCATGCTTGATCGACGTGTTGCTGCCCGCGATCGTCGTCTGGCCAAGGCCGATCGAGAATCGCATCGCCGAGAGACCACCGCGCTGGGTGATGAACTTGATGAAGTCGGTCTCGACGACCGGCAGGCCGTGCGACTTCGCGAACTGGCCGTTGTAGAGCTCGATCATCGTCGGCGACATCACGATCGGAACGCGATGCTCGCAGCGACGCGTCTCGTCGTCGCAGTAGTACCGGTCTGGCACCGGACATGGGTTGAAGTACTCGCCATTCTTGCCGGCGACGAACAGCTCACCCGGCCGCGGCTCGGTTCCTCTCGGCGCGCCCGGGATCCCCTGTGGCGCATCAGCGGAGCCAGTACCCGTCGCGGCAGCAGCCCCCGCGGCCCCACTGCCCGCAGCAGCGGCGATCGCGGCGCTGCCGGCGTTCCCGGTGATCGTGATCGAGGCGCTGCCCGCGCTGCCCACCGCCGCACCGGAACCATCTGCGCTTCCCACGGAGGGAATCGGATCGCCCCACCCTGTCGTCGCCGGCTGCTTCGCCTTCGGCCTCGGGGGCGCCTTCGGCGACTGGATCACCTCGTCGTCGGGAGTCCGCGGCGCCGGCGTGCACGCGACGCGATTGGGATCCTTCTCATCGCCCCACCAGTCCTTGAACAGCTCGCGCGTACGCTCGTCGTCCTGGATGAACATGCCGTCGACACCGTCGGCGAAGCCGCCGACCTCGAACTTCAGATCGCTGCCCTCGAAGTTGCCACGACCAAACGCCGGGAACCCGAGGTTCATGCGCGGCACCGCGGACTTCACCTCCTTGCGCTTGAGGATCGTCTGCACGGTCGAGTCGTCGAGCTTCTTGCTGATGTCCTTGCCGAGCAGCGACGCGCGCGGCGCCACGACCTGGACCTGATCGAGCGGGAAGATCTTCTCGAGCACCTGCGCGACCTGCTCGGTCGACGCGAGGAACACGACGAAGGTCGAGATACCGATCACGATGCCGAACGCCGACAGGATGAAGTGACGACGGCTGCGCAGCGTATTCGCCACGACCATCCTCGCGAGATTGCCGATGGGCATCATCGAGGCTGTCTCCTCATCACACCGGGCGTGGTCGTGGTGAACCGCGGCGGCTGGCTCGTCATGCGCAGCGGCGCCGTCGGAACCTCGGCCTGCGGCAGGGGGACGGCATCCACGGTGACGTCAAGAACGTTGGTCAGCGTCCCGCGCGCGACCCTCACGGGCTTCGTTGTCATGCCGGTCCTCCGTGGGCAGCTGCGAGTGCTTCGTCGGTGGTCTCGACGATCTGGCCGTCGCGCATCGCGATCACGCGCTGCGCCACGCTCGATACGCGGCGCTCGTGAGTGACGATCAGCAGCGTCACGCCGTCCTTGGCGTTGAGCTCGCGGAAAAAGTCGATGACCTCGCGGCCGGTCTCGGAGTCGAGATTGCCGGTCGGCTCGTCGCACAGCAGCAGCGTCGGCGAGCCGAACAGTGCACGCGCGATCGCGACACGCTGCTTCTGCCCACCCGACAGCTCGCCGGGCCGGCGCGCCGAGAAGTCCGCGAGACCCACGCGGCGCAGCGCCTCGCGGCCACGCTCGTTGGCATCGACGCCGTCCTTCTTGAATGCCGACGGCAGCGTGACGTTCTCGAGCACGCTGAGGTGATCGAGCAGGTTGAACGCCTGGAACACGAAGCCGATCGATTCGTTGCGCATCTTCGCGAGCCGCGCATCGTTGGCGCGCTGCGTATCGACGCCCAGGACCTCGACCTCGCCCGCGTCAGGACGATCGAGACCGCCGATGATGTTGAGCAGGGTCGACTTGCCCGAGCCGGACTGACCGACAAGCGCGAGGAACTCGCCCTTCTCGATATCGAGGCTCACACCGCGGAGGACCTGCGCCTTGGCATTGCCGTCGCCGTAGCTCTTGGTGACGTCGCGCACTCGTACGACGGGAGCTTCAGCCACGGCGCGACCCTACCATAGAGGTTCGTGAATGCAGGGGGTTAGCGGCGAATTCCATGGGCAGCGATCACCAGAACCGGGCCGTCGATCTGGGCGGACAGCGCGAGCTCGCTCCACAGCAGGAGGCGCTGCACCAGCCGCTTGGGCTCGCGCATGTCGGCCTGCTCGAGCAGGAAGCGCCAGACATCGGCGTGCAGGCCCTGCGGCCGGACCTCGAGCCCAAGAATCGGCGGTGGTCCGCTCGGCGCGGCGCCGGTCCCGATCGCTGCGAGCACGCCATTGCCCATCGCGGCGATCACGAGTGCATCGGTCAGCACGTAGTCGCCCTTGCCGACGAACGGCACGCTGATGTGCTTGCCCTTGTACTGGCCGAACGTGCGTGAGCTCTCGGCCATGCGGCGGCCGGGAATCTGGTCGAGCATCCCGCGGAAGTAGCCCGCACCCGTGAGGTCCGCCGAGACCGCGCCGGTGCCTTCATTCTCACCGGGGTCGAGCTTGTGCACGAACCCGCGAACCGACCGCAGCCCCAGCTCCGCGAGCGCGACGCGGATGTCTTCGTCATCGGTACAAACCTCCAGCCACGCGGTCACCGTCGGCAGATCCGCATTCCACTGCGCGGCGATCGGCGCGTTCGCACTTGCTTTGGCCCAACCCGGTGGCGGCTGGAGCAGCATCGAGCGAATGCGGTCAGCACCGGCACCGAGATCGAACGCGAGCTCGACAGCGAACTGCTTGGCGTCGATATCGAAGTTGAGCCCGACGCGCTGCACCGACGAGAACTGTCTGCCGCACGCGATCGCTTCCTTCGCGAGCGTGCCGAGCTTACCGAACACCGCCTGCAGATCCATCACACCGACGACCGGTGCCGACTTGCTGGCGAGCTGCTGTGCCCACTTCCAGCCGTCGGCCCAGCCGGCGCCGCCCGGGTCCTTGCTGTGCTCGAACCACTCCACGCCATCGGCGCCGCCGAGCGAGAAGTGCACCCACAGCCACTCCTTCTCGACGGCCCAGCTGATGTGCACCTCGGATGCGATCTTCGCCGTGAAGATTTCGGTACCCGCGGCGATCACCGACTGCGTGCGCAGCCCCTTCTGACGCTGGCCCTCGAGGAATCCGTTCATTGCCTCGGCCGAGGACAGATGCACGACGAACGTGGGGTTGAGGCCCTCGGAGAACAGCGCCATGCTGCCTTCGAGATCGATGCCGATCGCCGCGACCGCCGCAGCATTCAACGGATCGACACCGAGCACGTGCTTGAGCTCGAGCGAGGCTTCGGACACCTCGAAGCCCGCGGTCATGCCGAGCATGTCGACCACGTGCGTGAACGCCACCTGCGCCTCGCGCATCGTGCGCGCCGAGAGGACGTAGGTGGGCTGCGCCGGCACGAAGCGGGCGGCAGGAAATGCCGCAGCGACCGCAGCCGGGGCGGATGTCCCCTTCGCCTTGTCGCCACAGCCGAGGACGCCGAGAACCAGAGCGATCACGAGGGCTCGCACGATCGCGACTATGTCACGCAACCCGGCTCGATGCCGGCCGACACAACGGCAGCACCTGGCACGCTGCCAGGACTCAACCCATGTATTCTGCGAGGACCCCATGAGCTCAGTCGGCGGACCCGGCGGTATTGGCGGACCAAAGGGCCCCTCGGGTCCTGAGGGACCAGACGGCCCCGACGATGTCGGCGATGTCGGGGGCGACACCGCGATCGAAGGTGCGCGTGCGGCGCGAGCTGCCGGCGAGCTCGAGGCCATGGCGGCCGAGATCGCCGCCGGCAAGCTCACCGCGCGCGAGGCAGTCGACAAGCTGGTCGACGAGATCGCTGGCAGTGATCAGCTCGGAGCCGGCGAGCGCGCCGAGCTGCGCGAGCTACTCACCGACCTCGTCGCGAACGATCCGTACCTGTCCTCGCTCGTCGGCCGCGCTTAGTTGCAAACCCCGGCTTGCCGGGGTGCGCAGCGACGCCGAAGAGCGTTGCGTAGGTCAGTTGCAAACCCCGGCTTGCCGGGGTGCGCAGCGACGCCGAAGAGCGTTGCGTAGGTCAGTTGCAAACCCCGGCTTGCCGGGGTGCGCAGCGACGCCGAAGGGCGTTGCGTAGGTCAGTTGCAAACCTCGGCTTGCCGGGGTGCGCAGCGACGCCGAAGGGCGTTGCGTAGGTCAGTTGCAAACCTCGGCTTGCCGGGGTGCGCAGCGACGCCGAAGGGCGTTGCGTAGCTTAGTAGACCGCATCACCGATGAACAGCGTGCCGCGCGTGCTGCCGGGCGGCCCCACGAACTGCACCGGCAGCTCGCCATTGGGCGCGACCCACAGCACGGTGAACGGACGCGTCATCGGCCGCCCATCCGGCGCATAGAACGTCGCGATCACCATCAGCTCGCCACCGCGCTTCGCCTCGTTCTTCAGCACGCCCTGCATCACGATCTTGTCGCCGTCCGTGATCTGCTTCACGCCGTCGACCCGCGCC
This sequence comes from Haliangiales bacterium, assembly GCA_038322185.1. Classification (GTDB taxonomy): domain Bacteria; phylum Myxococcota_A; class Polyangia; order Haliangiales; family Haliangiaceae; genus JABFXX01. The sequence goes on along the minus strand of JBBQFU010000320.1, from coordinate 2,546 downwards.
GGCGGTGCCGTCATGATCTTCGCACCGCGCACGAACAGCCGCGCACCCTTCGCGGTCGGCTTTGGCCTGCGCTCGATATCGACCAACGCGAACGTGCGCAGCTCGCCGGCCGGCACGAACAGTGACTGCGGCTTGAGCGTGCCGACGGTCGCTCCATCGGGATCGACGAGGTCACCCGCGAGGGTCACGTAGGCGCCCTCCTTGCTCGTGTTCTCGGCCTCGACCAGCACGAACGTCGATTGCTCGGCCCACTTCCCGTCACCGATCGTGTCGGTCCGCAGGCGCGCATCGTTGGTGACGCGGATCAAATTCCGGTCGATCTCGCGCGACGTGGGCTTGCCACACCCGACGGCGATGATCGCGACCAAAACGAGAAGAGCCCGCATCTAGCGGGCTCAGTGTAGCGCGACCGGCGATGATCGCTAAGCGGCGCGGCGGGGGCCGCTGCCCTCGTACGTACGGAGCAGGTCACGGACCTTCTGCGGAATCTCGAGCTCGGCGGTGTCGAACCCCGACAGCGCCGTCGCCAGGGTGACCATGCGCTCCTCGTTGGTGGCGCGCTTGTCGATGATCACGCGGAACGTGCCCTTCACCTTGCACAGGCCGCCGCGCATGCCCATCGATGCCGACTGCAGGGGCTCGTAGCTGACCTTGATCCCGAGCTGGTCGGCTGTGCTCTCCAGCAGCTCGAGCATTACTTCTGGCTTCATCTTCGGAAGCCACACTATCAACCCCGATCCAGGGAGCAATTTTTTTTTGACTTAAACGATCGGGATCACCACGCGAAACGCAGCTCCGCCGAGATCTGAGCGTTCTACCGAGATCTGTCCGCGGTGCTGCTCGACGATATTTCTGACGATCGGAAGGCCGAGACCGGTGCCCTTGCCGTCTGACTTCGTGGTGAAGAAGGCCTCGAAGATTCGATCGCGATCGGCCTCCGGCACACCCGGTCCGGAGTCAGAAACCTCGATCAAAACCGAGTGTTGATCCGCAATGCCCGCGCGCACGATGACCTTGCCGCCGGCCTCGACCGCGTGCACGGCGTTGGTGATCAGGTTGATCAAGACCTGCTCGAGCTGGCCCGCGACCGCCTGGACCACCGGCAGCTCCGGGTCCACCTCGATCGTTAGATCGATCCCACCCCGCTCTACGAGGTGATCGCAGATGGACACGCTCTGACGCACCACGCCAGCGAGATCGACCGACTCGCTCTCCTTGCCGCTCGGCCGGGCGTACTGCACGAGGTCGCGCGAGAACCGCAGGATCCGCTGCGCGCTCGCACCAATCCGGCGCAGCTTCTCGAGGTCGTTGGCTTCCGTCGCGCCCTGCGACTCGAGCTTGCGCACGAGGTACTCGGCGTAGACGGTGATCGATGTGAGCGGGTTGTTGAGCTCGTGCACGACGCCCGCGGCGAGCTCGCCGAGTGTCGCGAGGCGTTCGGCGCGAACGATCTGATGCTGAAGCGCGTCGATCTTCGACTGGTCCTGACCGATCGCCACGACTGCTTCGATCGGCCCCGGCTGCCCTGCCCGCCCCACCGGCGCGATGCTCCACACACTGCGCACCGGGCCTTGCCGCGTCGGCAGCATGATCGTGACCGCGGCGTGATGCTGGCCGGCGAGCGCAGCCGAGAATGCGGTGGTCAGGTTCTGGCGCTGATCGCTCGAGACGAAGTCACGCACGTCGCGGCCGAGCACGTCATCACGCGTGGAGCTGGTGAGCTCGAGCAGCGCGCGATTACACACCGTGATGCGCCACGTGCGATCGATGCCGAGGATGAGCGCGTTGGCGCTGTCGAGCAGGCGCGCCTGATAGTCGCGCAGACCGATCGCATCCTCCTGGAGATGAAGCGTACGCAGGGCGAACGCGAGACCCGCGGCGATGGAGATCACGATCGGCTCATCGCCGGTGGGCACTTCGGCGCCCGGCGGATAGCCGACATCGAGCACGCCATAGAGCTCGCCCGCCGCCGCGAGCGGCACCGTGAATCCGTTCGCCATGCCGGTGAACGGCGAGTCCCACCGCTCGCGGACACGGATCCGCGCACTCGCTGCAACCGCACTCTTGAGGCGCGCGCGATCGAGCGCGGCCTGCGCCATCGTGATGCCCTCGTTGCGGATCGTTTCGCGCAGCGCCGCGCCCCGCACGTAGGCGCGCGCCGGTTCGCGAGTGCGCACGTCCATCACGCGGATGCTGAGCGCGCGACCCGCGAACAGCGAGCCGAGCACGCCGAGCACGCGGTCGACGACGACCTGCTCGTTCGCCGCGTTCGGCAGCTCGGCGGCCAGCAGCTTGAGCGCCTCGATCTGCGCGACCTCGCTTGGCGGTAGCAAGCTCATCGCTTGCCTCCGTGACGGTCGGCGAGATCGAGCAGGTCCTCGATCGACGGCGTATTCGCGAGGAGCGCGCCTTGCGACGTCTCGGGCGATGCGGCCGCCGCTGTGAACTCCCCGGTCTTGTCGTCAGACTCCGGCGTCTCGACGGGAATCGCCGGATCCGACGCAGCCGCGCGATCGAGGTCGAGCATCTTCGCAGTACCGACGTAG
>JBBQFU010000319.1:0-9313 GCA_038322185.1 Haliangiales bacterium | reverse complement strand
TCAGCTCCTCGCAGAGTGGGACCCGTTTGCGATGCCGATCGTCACCGAGGCTGGTGGCTACGTGAAGTACGGCGACATCGTCGACGGCGTCACGATGCAGGATGCGCTCGACGAGGTCACTGGCCTGTCGCGCAAGACCATCATCGAGTCGAAGGACGCGGAGAGCCGTCCGCGCATCACGCTGAAGGACGCTGACGGCAACACCGTCAAGGTCATCGGCGGCGGCATCAGTGGTGGCGATGCGGAAGCGCGCTACTTCCTGCCGGTTGGCTCGAACATCCTCGTCAACGACGGCGACTTCCTCGAGGCCGGCGACGTGATCGCCAAGATCACGCGCGAGACCACGAAGACGAAGGACATCACCGGCGGTCTGCCGCGTGTTGCCGAGCTGTTCGAAGCGCGCAAGCCGAAGGATCACGCAGTCATCTGCGAGATCGACGGTGTCGTGCACTTCGGCAAGGACACCAAGGGCAAGCGAAAAGTCCTCGTGGTTCCCGAGGTCGGCGATCCGGCGGAGTACCTCATCCCGAAGGGCAAGCACCTCTCGGTTCGCGAAGGCGACCGTGTCCGTGCTGGCGAGGCCCTCATGGACGGTCCGGCGAATCCGCACGACATCCTCAAGGTCCTCGGTGAGCGCGCGCTCGCCAAGTACCTGGTCGACGAGATCCAGGAGGTCTACCGCCTCCAGGGCGTGCGCATCAACGACAAGCACATCGAGGTGATCGTTCGCCAGATGCTGCGTCGCGTGTCGGTCTCCGACACGGGTGACACGAACTTCCTCATCGACGAGCACGTCGAGAAGCACATCTTCGAGGAAGAGAACGAGCGCGTGATCGTCGCTGGTGGTCAGCCGGCCAAGGGCGACCCGCTGCTGCTCGGTATCACCAAGGCGTCGCTCTCCACCGAGTCGTTCATCTCGGCCTCGTCCATCCAGGAGACCACCAAGGTCCTCACGGAAGCGTCGATCAACGGCCGCGTGGACTACCTCCGTGGTCTCAAGGAGAACGTCATCATGGGGCGCCTCATCCCCGCTGGCACCGGCCTGGGCGCTTACAAGCGCCTGACGGTCGATGTCGATGCGACGGACGAGGACATGGATGATGACGATGTGGCCGCCGAGGGCTCGTACTCGAGCCACGGTGCGATCGCGCACCGCGCGTCCGACGACGTCATCGATACCGCCGACGTCGCCGCCGAGTAGAAACTTCGCGGGCGCTCACCACGCCCACCCATGACGGCTCGGAGGCTCACCCTCCGGGCCGTTTGTTTTTTCGGCTGATGTTCAGAGTCGCTACTGGCAGGCGCTGCCGACCGCACTGCCGCCGCTGTCCATCAGCACCGCGTTGCACATCAGCTGACCGGGGCAGGTTCCGGTGCACGTCGTTGCCGTGCAGCCGTTGACGCCGTCGCCTGCGCACGTGATGCCGCAGAAGCTCATCGCGGCACCCCCGTTGAACGAGATCTGTTGGATGCATCCAGCGACGCCGGGGCCCGAATAACCCATCGCGCACATGTCACCAGCGCCTGTCGCGCACGTCTTGCTGCACCACGGCGTGGTGGAGCCCTGAAGCGCGAGGCATGTGTAGCCCGCCGGGCAATCACCTTGGCCACTGCCCATCGCGGGAGGCGTGCACGATTGGCCCAGCCCCATCACGCTGCTTCCCGACCCCGGCGCATCGAAGGAGCTCGTTGCATCCGTCGAGATGCTCGCGTCACTGCCGTTCCCGCCGCCGCCGCCGCCACCCCCACCGCCATCGTCACCGCACGCGACGACGGTCGCAGACGCGGTCGCGAGCATGACGAAACACATCGAGGCGAACCGCCTGGTCATGTCGCAATAGTAGCCTGGCGATCCTTCATCGCAACAGCGTGGCCAGGCGGGGCAGCGCATCGATGACCGGCAAGACCTCGATCGCGCCGAAGCGATACCGCTTTGTTCCCCCATAGAACAGCCAGCCCTTCGCTTCCGGGTAGTCGGCACAGAACACACGAAGCACGGCGAGGTCTGCCTCGCTAAAGCGCGATGACCGCTTCACCTCGATCGCGTGGAGGCCGCGCGGACCGTAGAGCACGAAGTCGACCTCGGCACCCTCAGGCGTTCGCCAGAAGTAGAGCTCGTACTCGAGTGCGTGATTCGCATTTTCTGCGCGCAGGACCTCGAGCACGAGGGTCTCGAGTGCCGGCCCATCGATCTCGTCTGCGCTGTCGAGCGGGCCACGCGGGCGTAGCGTCCGGAAGACGCCTGCATCGAAGAAGTAGAACTTGGGATGCGCAGTAAGCTTGCGGCGAGCACGCCGGGTGAAAACGGGGAGCCGGGTCGCGAGCAGCAGGTCCTCCAGGAGATCGAAGTGTGTTTCGACCGTCTTGCGATTGACGCCCGCATCCGCAGCGACCGCCTGAATATTCAGGACGGCACCTTGCGAGAAGCTGGCAGCCTCGAGAAATCGCCGGAAGCCCGCGATGTTCCGGACCAGCGCTTCCTGCTGAACTTCTTCGCGCAGGTATGCGCCGACGTAGCTCTTGAGATAGTCGGCCGGATCGTCGTCGACCCACACCGACGGCAGAAGGCCGAACTGAAGCGCACGCTTGATGTCGAACGTAGCGCCGAGCTCGGCGGGCGTGAACGGATGCATCGTCAACGTGCGGGCGCGACCGGCTAGCAGATTCGCGCCGCCGCGCCGGAGCTTTCGCGCGCTCGAGCCGGTCAGGACGAACCGGAACTTTCGCTTTTCGATCAGCCGGTGCACTTCGTCCAGAAGGCCCGGGAGCTTCTGCACCTCGTCGATGATGATGATCTTCGTGCGCTCGGCGTCGGCCATGGCCTCGAGTCGCTCGGAGTGCCCCGCGAGATCGAGGTACGTCTGCTCCTCCAGCAGGTCGAGCCGCAGCGCGTTCGGCAGGATGCTGTTGACCCATGTCGACTTGCCAGTCCCGCGCGGACCCAGAAGGAAGAAGCTCCCTTTGGGCTCCTTCATGGTTCTGGCAAGCATGATTCCATTTTACTCCGAAAAACGGCAACCGCATTGCCATTTCTAGGCGGCGCACCTGTTCGGAGGGAAACCGCAGAGCCCAGCGTTGGGCGTCTCCCAAGTCGCTGAGATCCTAGCCCGCAGGCTGTGCACCGAAGTTGCACGAGTCCAGCTCGCAAGACGCTCGGGTGCCGGCACGTTTTCCAGGGGCAGACCAAATGGCTGAAAAATCTCACCAGCGCGGCGGACAGGCTGCAACTAACAGTTGGCAGAGTGGGGACGCTCTCGGACCCGGGAAGTCGACGATGGTCGATGTCTCGCGGTCCTCGCGCCCCGCACGTGGCACGCGACCAGGCTCGGTATTCAGCGGCGTGCCGTGGGAACCCAAAGCACGCGGCTCGAGCCCCGCGATCGCGGCACCGGTCGCCAGCCCGATGGTGGGCAAGCAGGTCGCCGATGCAGGCGCGGAGATGGGCGGCGCGATCAAACGCAGCACGATGCGCCCGGGTGGAATTGCCGAGGAAGGTTTTGCGGGCACCGCACGTGCGCTGCCGTTTCAGTCGGAGATGGAGCAGTCGTTCGGCGCGGACCTGTCGGGCGTGAAGGTCTACGCCGACGGCAACGCGAAGCAGGCGACCGAGAAGCTCGGCGCGCAGGCGTACGTGATGGGCGACAGGATCGCATTCAACACGGCGACGCCGGATCGCAACACGGTGGCGCACGAGCTGACGCACGTGTTGCAACACACCGGCGCCGGCGGCGCACGTCCGACCAATGGCGAGACCGACTCGCGCGGCATCGACATGGCGGGCGAGCACGAAGCCGAAGCGGTCGAGGCCGCGGTGTCGGGCGGCAAACGCGCAGCGACCGCACTCGGTGGTGCAGCGCCATCGGCCGCGCGCCCCAAGAAAGTCGGCCCGGCGCGCAAGGCACCCGGTGGCGGCTTCTCGAGCGGGCTCACGTTCAGCCCGGACTCGTTCAAGACCGGCCTGTCGTACCAGCTGTGGGCGGGCGGTCCGTTCATCGTGCCGACGCCAGTCCCTGCCGTGTTCGCGCAGGTGGTGCCGTCGGTGACGGTCAGCTGCGTGACCGGCGTGAACTGGGATGCCGCCGAGGAGTCGGAGACTGGGCTCGTCCTCGAGCTCACGGTCACTGGCGGCGTCGAGCTCGTGCTGTGGGCCGGCGCGCCGCACCTCGCCAACTTCTACGCGAGTCTGTCGGCCGGCGTGACCGGCGCATTCACGTACACGTTGAACAAGGATACGTGGACGCTCGCGGGAGGCCTCAGCCTCGCCTCGAACTTCGCCATCGGCGTGAGCGTGGCGGCAGGCATTCTCGACTACCGGTTCGAGTTCGGCGCCGTCGATCCGATCGCGACGCTCGCGGGCATCCAGTGGCAGAACGGAAACTTCTCGGCGGGCGCGTTCGAGTGGGGACCAATTCCCCAGCAAGCGTTCGCCATGATCGAGGACGCATCGAATCAAGGCCAGCAGCTGATCAGCGCCGGCGTCCAGCTCGGCAAGGACGGCGTCGAGATGACGACGAAGACGATTTCGAGCGCGGCCGACTGGTCGACCGATCAGTTCGATCGGCTGATGGGCGGTGCGGGCGCGATCATCGGAGGGGCCGTCGACACCGTCGGGGACGCCGCCGGCGGGATCAAAGACGGCATCGGCGGCCTGTTCGACTGAACCATCGAGCTCGAAATCGGACAGCGATCGCGCGCTGCGTGCCGTGGTGTTCGTGAACTTCGGTCCCCATCATCTCGGCATCTACGGACTCATCCAGGGTGCGCTCGCCACGTCGACCGGATTCAGCTCGCTGTCGCTGGGTGTTGCATACAGACTCTGACGCCTCGGCTACCATCGTCGGATGACGACGCAGCTGGAGTCCGGGTTGGAGGAACTGTACGTGCGCGCGCTGCTGACGATCGCGCGCGCTGATTCGGAGATCGATCATGCGGAGGGCGAGCGGCTCGACGTCGTGATCCGTGCGCGGTTCCCGAGCGTGTCGGTCGGCGAGCTGATGTTCGAGCGTCCGCTTCGCACCGATGATGTCGTGAAGGGACTCGGCGTCGAAAGCGAGGGCGGGCCGTATCGCAATACGAAGGTGAGCCCTGCGGAGCTTGGCCGCATGTTCGTCGAGGACGCATTCGCGATCGTGTCGGCGAAGGATGGGATGTCGTCGACCGAGGAGGCGGCGCTGCTCCGGTTCGCGCCCCTGTTCGGCATGCCGACCCACGAGGTACGTCGGGCGATCGCCGAGCTCCGGCGCTGAATATCGGACGCTGTGGGCTCGTCGGTGTCGCGGCAGCGTGAGGGCGCCCGCAACCGACGGAGATCAGGGCAGGGCGGGGCAGGATGCCCCTGCCATGTCGATTTCGTGCGACCGGCGGCGCGCTCCCGGCTCCCCCGTGTGGATGCTCACGCCTGGCGACTTACTCGCCGCCTTCACATGGGTCGGACTTGGACTCACCACCCTCGCACGGGTCCGACGAGGTCTTCTGCCCTGCGCCGCGCGTCCCACCACGCGTCTTCGCCTTCCCGCTGTCGCCACCGGGCGCGGCAGCACCCGCGGCACCACCCTTGGGGCTCATGTCGACATCGGGGCCACCCGGCATGTCGAGCTGCGCTCGCTGCGCGTCGGTGAGGAGCTTGCCGCAGCCGTTGATCTCGTCGTCGGTCTCGACGGTGGCAAAGCAGCTGCGCGCCTCGTCGGTCCACTTGTCGTCGGCGCATCGCATGCGGAGCTTGTCGCGCGCCTCGGCCTGGCGATCGGGCGTGTCGGCGTGTGCGACGGTGGCCAGGCGATCAGCGACGATCGCGCAGTCGGGGCCTTTGGTCCTGGGAATCGGGTCGGGGGTCTCGCCGGGGACACCGGGTGTGGTCGAGCTCTTGGATGCTCCGCCGCCACCACAGGCTCCTGCGAGGAGGAGCACGAGGGCAAATCGCGTCATTGCCCGCATTCTAGTCGCGAGGCAGTCGCCCCGTGTTAAGAATTCGGGCGATGCGGCACCTGGGGTACGCGCTCGTCGCTTTCGTATTCTCGTTGTCGATCGCGGACGCGCAGCCCAAGAAGAAGGGCCCCGATCCGAAGGCGAAGACGCCCGTCGCGCAGAAGCAGCCCGCGGCCAAGCCCATCGACAAGAAGCTCGCGGACGAGCTCGCGAAGCTCGAGCTCGAATACAACGCCGCGGTCGGCAAGCAGGCGCACTTCGTCGCACTCAAGCTCGCGAAGAAGATGTTCGACCTGCAGGTCAAAGCGACCGGCATCGACTCGGTCGAGATCGAGCGCCGGCGCATGTACCTCGCGTCCTCGTACTCCAACGTCAGCGACTGGGCGAGCACCGAGAGGGTGTGGCGCGAGTACCTGGCCGCCGCGATCAAGCGCTACGGAATCGACTCGCAGCAGGTCCTCCACGCGTATCAGTTTCTCACCGGTAGCCTCACGACCCAGCAGCGCTGGGAGGAGCTCGAGGCCGTGCAGCTGCACATCCTCGCCGCGACCAAGAAGCTCGAGGGCGAGAAGAGCGTGCCGTACGCCACCGCGCTCAGCTCGTACGGCCAGACGCTGCAGTGGAAGAACGAGTGGGGCGCGGCGCTTCGCGTGTTCGAGGACGTCCTCAAGATCTATCAGTCGCTCGGCAAGCCGGATGACTGGTCCGTGGTCAGCGCGATCCAGGCGGTCGCGAACACGTACTGGCAGATGAACCAGCAGGCGAAGGCCATCCCGCTCTTCGATCGCGCGGTCGCGCTCGCGACGACCTCGACGGGACAGATCCTCATGATGCGTGTCACGACGATCTGGACGATCGGGATTCAGTACCAGTATGGCGGCCGCAAGGATCTGGCCGCGCCGCTGTTCAAGAAGGCGATCGACATGACCGACGCCGAGATCGCGAACCTCCAGAAGACCAAGCCCGACGATTTTCAGCTCGCATCGCTGATGTCGATGGTCGGAAGCATGCACCGCCAGAATAACGACTACGCGAAGGCCGAGGCGGCGTATCTCCGCTACCAGAAGTGGTCGGCGAAGAGTGGCGCGTACAACGGGGCGGACTCGGCGCTCGCCGAGATCAAGCGCATCCAGGGCAAGAACAAGGAAGCGATCGCGCTGTACGAGAAGGCACGCGACGAGATCGAGAAGATCGTGGCGCAGGCCGGCTACTCGTTCAACTTCATGATCGCGGACATCTATCGCGAGATGGGCGACTACAAGCGCTCCATCGAGCTGTACGAGGCGTACCAGAAGGGTTTGACCAAGCATCTCGGCAAGAACTTCATGGGCTACGCGCAGACCAAGCTCATGGGCGTGATGATCTACGCGCCGGCGGGGCGATTCAAAGAAGCCGAGGCCGCGCTCACCGAGTCGCTCGAAGGCAGCGAGAAGGATTTACAGACGGTCCTGCGCACGGGCACCGATACCGATCACGCGATCTACTTCTCGAAGGGCGGCTGGGTCCTCGATACGCCGATCAACTTCAATCTCAACTTCCAGCCCAAGAGCGGGTCCGCTGCGCGCCTCGCGCTGACCACGATCCTGCGCCGCAAGGGCCGTCTGCTCGATGCAGCCGCGGCCGCACTCGCGACGATTCGCCAGAAGCTCTCGGCCGACGACAAGAAGCTGCTCGACGAGCTCAACAGCGCGCGCGCCCAGCTCTCGAAGCTCACGGTCGCCGGCCCCGGTGCGTCCGGCGATACGGCCACGTTCGCGAAGGACGTCGCCGCGCTCGAGGACAAGATCCAGCGCCTCGAGGCGCAGGTCAGCAAGAAGAGCGCCGCGTACCGCACCGTGATGCAGCCGATCTCGCTCGCCGGGGTTCAGAAGATGATCCCGAAGGACGCGCGGCTCGTCGAGATGATCAACTACCAGCCGTACGACTCGAAATACACGTACGCGCAGGCGATCAACATGAAGCATCGCCCGCGCCGCTACATGGCGTACATCGCGGCGACGACGGGCGACCCGGTGTTCGTCGACCTCGGCGATGCGGTGCCGATCGACAAGGCGATCGAGAGCTTCCGCAAGGCGCTCTCCGATCCAGACAACGACGGCGTGCTCGACCTCGGCAAGGCGCTCTACGACCTGACGATGGCGAAGATCATTCCGAAGCTGGGAAACTCCACGAACATCCTCGTCGCCCCCGACGGCGCACTCAACGTGGTGCCGTTCTCGGCGCTCGTCGACGACAAGAAGGAGTTCCTCGTCAAGAAGTACACGTTCACGTACCTGACCTCGGGTCGCGATCTGCTGCGCCTGCAGGCCAAGACCAAGGCGCAGGGCGGCGGCGTGCTGTTCGCCGATCCGAAGTTCGACGGTACCGGCAAGGTCGACAAGAACACCACGACGCGTGGCTCGCGCTCTGCCGACCTTGCGAGCCTGCAGTGGACGCAGCTACCGGGCACCGCGGCTGAAGCCGACGCGATCGTGAAGTCCTACAAGGGCCTCAAGGTCTATCGCGGCGAGGCAGCGACCGAGGGCACGATCAAGAAGGTGAAGGGACCGCGCATCCTCCACCTCGCCACGCACGGCTTCTTCCTGCCCGACGAGCCGCTGCCCGAGAGCGGGCCCGACGGCGGCGGCGCACCCGCGGGACCGCCGGGGATGCCGGGCGGCGGACCGGCTCCGCAACTGGCCGGCTACGAGAACCCGCTGCTGCGCTCCGGCCTCGCATTCGCCGGCGCGAACAAGCTGTCGTCCGAGAACGACGACGGCCTGCTCACCGCGCTCGAGGCAAGCGGCCTCGACCTGTCGGGCACCAAGCTCGTCGTGCTGTCGGCGTGCGAGACCGGCGTTGGCAAGGTCACCAACGGTGACGGCGTGTACGGCCTGCGCCGCTCGCTCGTGATCGCCGGTGCCGAGAGTCTCGTCATGTCGATGTGGCAGGTCGATGACTTCGCGACCAAGGAGCTCATGGCCGGCTTCTACACGAAGCTCGCCGCGGGCCGGCCACGCTCTGCCGCACTCCGCGATGTGCAGCTCGAGCTCCTCGCGAAACCGAAGTACGCACATCCGTTTTATTGGGCCGCATTCCTGCCGGCCGGTGCCACCACTCCACTGAAGGACTGACCATGTCGCTACGCACGTTCGTCGTCACCATGCTTATCGGGTTCGTCGCGGCAACCGCCGCCGCCGCCCCCAAGGCCAGGGTCAAGAAGGAGGTGCCGGCCCGTCCGAATGCCAAGCTCGACAAGAAGAAGCTCCAGATCGAGCGGCACGAGTGGATGGCCCAGTACTACGTGCTGCGCGCCAACGACATGAAGGGCGCCGCCAAGGAGTACCTGGCGATCATCAAGCTCGACCCCAAGAACCTCAACGCGTCGCTCGCGCTCGCGTCGATCTAT
>JBBQFU010000318.1:0-9336 GCA_038322185.1 Haliangiales bacterium | reverse complement strand
GTGCCTCTTTCCGGATCAAGCAGCGGACGTGAACGAGCATGTCGCGTCGTGCTCGCGCCGACCTCGAGCGACACGGAAGCGCCGTCGACGAGCCCGCCGCCGAGGCTGCTCGTCACGATCCACGCGGCGTTACCGGCCGCACGCGGCGTCATCAGTCGCAGCGGACCGGCACCGCGCGCACGATGTACGTCGCTGCGGCCTTCGCCGGCGCGCACGAGCGCGGACGCCATCGCAACCTCTTGCACGGCGCCTACTGTACGCTCGCGCTCATGCCGGTGCATCTGCGCGAGGTCGTCGGATACCTCGACACGACACTCGAGATCGAGCGGTTCAAGGACTACGCACCCAACGGCCTGCAGGTCGAGGGCGCTCCGGAGGTCGAGCGCGTCGTCACGGGCGTCTCCGCATCCCACGAGCTGATCAGCCGCGCGATCGAGCTCGGTGCGGATCTGATCGTCGTGCATCACGGCCTGCTCTGGGGACACGGGCTCGCCAAGATCGTGGGCCCGATGGCTCGCCGCCTCAAGCTGCTACTCGGCAACGACGTGTCTCTCGCGGCGTATCACCTGCCACTCGACAAACATGCGCGCCTCGGCAACAACACCGGACTTGCCGATGCGCTTGCACTCGGCGCGGAGCGCGAAGCATTCGGCGACGTGCGCGGTACCAAGCTCGGACTCGCTGCATCGTGGCCCACACCGCTGTCGCGCCAGGATGCGATCGGCCGCGTTGCGGGCGGCGTGTGTCGCGGTCAGCCGCCGCGCTTCGTGTTTCCGTACGGCCCCGAGCAAGTGCGGAAGGTTGGCCTGTGCACCGGCGCTGCGTCGGATCTGCTCGAGGACGCGGCTGCTGCCGGCTGCGACATGTTCATCACGGGCGAGCTCGCCGAGCGCGCCGGCGACCTCGCGAAGGAGCTGCAGATCACACTCGTCGCGGCGGGACACGTCGCGACCGAAGTCTTCGGTGCGATGCGCCTCGCGGACGAGCTGCGCATGAAGTTCCCCATCGAGGCAACGTTCGTGCACATCCCCAATCCGCTCTGAGCAAGTTGCGCCGAAGGCGGCGCGCTCTGTGCTGAAGGCATGGCCAGCCATGCTCATGCGTACCCGTCTCGCCCACGATTCCACGACGTTCGCTCACTTCACGGGCGGGGGACGACTACCCACGCAGCTCCTGTTAATCACCAGCCTCGGTCTGGCTGTCACTGGCTGTCTCGCCGACGAGCTCGATGTCAGCACCACGAGCCAGGCGGCGACGGTCTCGACGTACGTGACTGGCAGCTGCTCCACCGCGGTGGTGCTCGGGCTGTCCAAGCAGATCGCCGACGAGATCGCATGCGCGAGCCCCACGCTGCTCAAGCGCTTCACGCCCACGATGAACCTCCAGCTCACGAGCAATGCGGTGCTGCCGTATCTCGCGAGTGGCGCAAAGACGGCGCTCGAGTCTGTTGCCGCTTCGCGCACGGTGAAGGTCAACAGCGCGTTCCGCACCGTCGCGCAGCAGTACTTGCTCTATCGCTGGAGCCAGGCGGGTCGCTGCGGCATCACCGCGGCCGCCACGCCGGGTAAGTCGAATCACGAGACCGGTCGCGCGCTCGATCTGCAGAACTACTCGTCGCTGATCACACCGATGCGAGCGAAGGGCTGGTCGCACAACATTCCCGGCGACCCGGTTCACTTCGATCACCTCGGATCGCCCGACAGCCGTGGCAAGGACGTCGCCGCGTTTCAGCGGCTGTGGAATCGCAACCACCCCAACGACAAGATCGCGACCGACGGTTCGTACGGTCCAGCAACCGAAGCGCGGCTTCGCCTCGCGCCGGCGACCGGCTTCGCGATCGGCCCCTCGTGCGGCAGCATGAACTACGTGGCCGCCGACGTTGTCGCGGTCGATGGTCCGGATCGCGTACAGCCCGCCACGCGCGTGGAGTATCGCGTGACGCTTCAGAACAACAGCGAGAGCGAGTGGCCCCCGTCCGCAATCCTCCACCTCAGCGCTGCGACCTCCAGCACGCTGCATGACCCGAGCTGGCTGTCGGCCACGCAGGTCGCGCGCCTCGGCGCACCGATCGCGCCGGGCGGTACCGGGATGCTCACGTTCTCGGTCACCACGCCAAGCGTCATTGAAGACACGCCCCTGTTCGAGCCGCTATCGATCTCGGATGGCGACACCCAGCTCGGCTCGGTCCACCTCGCGCTCACGGTCGTGCCCAACATGGAGGAGGAGACCAGCGGCGAGTCTGACGATCACTGGGACCAGGAGGTCACCGGTGGCTGTTCAGCCGGCGGTGGCCACAGCGCGGGCGTGCTGTTGCTGCTCGCGCTGGGCCTGGTGATCAACTCGCGCAAACGTGCACTTCAAGTGTAGATGGCTGGAATTGTTCCGGTCACTGGAGCATCCCGGCGACTCGATCAGCCAGGATGGGTGACCCCGGCGACGCGCGAACCCCACGGATCCATTGGCGCACGATCCCGGCGCCCCTCGGCATGCGACGTGCTCATTCGGGTGGGCACAAACCATGTCTCGCCTTGTCGCTCTCATCTCCCTCGTTGCTCTCGCGGTTGGTTGTACGGACTCCGAGCTCGAAGATCCGGAGGACGGACAAGGGGAGGGCGTCGACTACGACTCCGACAACCCCAACGGTGTGATGGACGACGGCAAGTCCGACGCTCCTCGCTACACCATTCCCACCGATCTGCCCGAGCTCGTCGCGCCCGAGATCATCGTCTCGATCGACGGCCTCACCGTTCACCTGTTCGACCGCGCGACCGGCTTCCAGGCCGTGTACCCCGCTGGTGTCGGCACCAAGAACTCGCGCGGCATCAGCATCACGCCGGCCGGTCACTTCAAGACCGGCATGACCACCGCGGACCCGTGGTGGTACGTCCCGCGCCGCACCGTGCCGGACTACTTCGGCGGTCTGCCGTTCCTGCGCATCACCGCGCTGAACCACGCGGGCGCGGCCACCTACGCACTGCACGGCCCGATCACCGAGACGCTCATCCGCGGCTACGTCTCGCACGGTTGCGTCCGCATGCGCGCGAACGACATCATCCGCCTGTTCTGGATGGTCAAGAAGTTCCCCAACACGCCGGTCACGTTCCAGCGCGAGGTCGAGAAGGACGCGGCTGGTAAGCGCGTCGACGTCGGCATGACCCCAAAGCTGTGGGCGGTCGGCGAGACGATTCAGTTCGGCGCCTCGGTCGGCGCGCGCCCCTGGTAACGCGGTAGATACACATCGACGACGGCGCCGGTCTGCACGGCGCCGTTTGCATTTCTCCACGAGAACGTCCCGCGCTCGCCTTCGCAGTCGTCATCGGCGGTGCAGCGAACATCGAGCTGGTTCGCGAGCGGAATCTCCACCACGACCTCGTAGGCGCTGCGTAGCTCGCTCGGCGTGCTCGTACGATCGCCATCGCGATCGGCCCACAGCACGAGGCGCGCGAACGCCGGGTCACGGCGATCGATCACGCCGTCTGTGTTCGCATCGAGCTCGGCGAGCGCGGTGAAGCCGTTGGCTGCCCTGCTTCCATCGGCGAGCACGGTCGCATCGCCAAACAGCTCGGCACGGCCCGTGATCGCCCCGTCGCCATCGCGGTCGAGCGCGAGCCACGGCGTGACACTCGTCGGCCAGTGATCGGTGAACGCGATCGCCTGGCCCTCGAACGCGACTACGAGCGGGGTATCGCAGCGGGTGGGACCCACCGTCTCGTCGCAGTACAGGCCCACGGTCTGGTGCTGTCCCCTCGACAGCGCGGCGAGCATCCCGGGACGCGGATCGGGACTGGTATCGCCGCGGCGTCTCAGCATCATCCCGCACGGGTTCTCGACGTTCCAGCGGCATACGGCGCTGACACCCTGCTGCGCCTCCATCGACAGCAGCGAGAACCAGTGGCGCAGCCGCATCTGGCGCCGCTCGGCCTTCGTCGGCGGAGCGGCGGGTCGACGCGCTCGAGCCACTCGCCACGCAGCGTGGTCGCTTCGATCGAGGCCGAGACACCAGGCCCGATGTCGGGCGCGTCGGTGGTGTGCGGGGAATCCGCGCGCTCGCAGCTCGCGGCACAAACCATCAGGAGGACACGGCAATAGGGGCGCATCTTGGCCCTGACGCACGAGATCCAAAAAAGTGTGCAACTGGCCGGATCGCGGCGGGTCTCGTGTCTAGCCCGGCTAGTTCTCGGGCGGCTTGACGACGATCTTGATGCATCGGCGCCATTGCGCTCGACGCGAGTCCCGGGCGCGGCACGTGATGGCGAAAATCGTCGTCGAACGAACGGCAGCCGACGGCGGCCGTCAGCAGCGCTTGCTCGTTCTGGTTCGGGCGCATGCAGCGGTTGCCGGGCATCGTGACCACGCCGGTTCCCCACGTGCAGGTCTGCGCGTGCGCGCACGAGGTCTGCGTACACATGCAGTCGCCCGACTGCGTGGTGGGAACGAGGCCGACGAGCGAGCCCCACGCACCTGCGATCGTATCGGCGTACGCGCGATCGGTCGTGTCGTTCGCCCGCTCGAACACCAACCCCACGCTGTTGCGATTCGTCGACTCGCACGTCGGGTTGGTCGCGAGCAGCACGCCCGTCATGCCGGCGACCGCATCCGACGTGCCGCCGGCGACGACCATCCAGTAGTCACCCGCCGTGGGCCGCGTCGTCACGACGTCGATGGAGAACGGGGCGAGTGCGTCCTGCACCATGCCCTTGATCGCGGTGATGCGCGTCTGCCGGTTCGTCTCCGTCATCAAGAACGCGGGGACCTCGGTCGTGCCCTGCGCGACGAGCGAGGAGCAGTTGGTCTTGGAGTCATCGCAATCGCCGAGCGTGATCGACACGCCCTCGAATGCGATGAACAGCTCGTGCGTGCCGGTCGCGAGCGGTGCGGTCTGCGGCGGACACGAGGGTGGCGCGTCGGCGCGGGGACCCGCATCGATGGTCGATCCGCCTCCATCATCACCACAGGCTGCGAGCGCAGCCACGAGGAACAGCGTGCATGACTTCATGCGCTCACGTTAGAGAAGCGCGCACACGCCGCCCAGAGACAGTCGAGAGTTGTCGCACGTGTCGCGCGACATGTCGCAGCCCGGCGTTTTTCGCAGCACTCGCGGCACGCGTGATGCTCCGTGAGTTGGTATGCGCAAGCTCTTCTTCGCGATCATGCTGTCGACGGGCGCCGTGGCGTGCGCCGAAGTCGTGGACGATCCCCCGCCCGAGCTCGAGGGCATGCCGGTCCCGCCGGACACCAGTGACCTGGCGGAGATCGATCGCATCGAGCACCCGACGTTTGCTGCCGAATCGACGCCGAGCCAATGTGCCATGCTGCCCGCCGACGACAGTGCGTGTGCGCACGCATGCGACCCGGTCGCCCTCCAGGAGTTCATCCCGGATGGGACTTGCGTCATCTTCGACTGCCCGCTGACCGACGGGACGAACGTTCGCGTCGGCGGTTGCAAGCCCTGACTGCGGTTACACTACGGGGATGAAAGCGCTGTGGCTCGTCCCCGGATTGTTGTGTGTGGCTGCAGCCTGTGGCGATGACGGCGGCGGCATGACGATGACCGCGCCGGAGATGATCACGATCACCGGTACGGCGACCGCGCGGTCGGGAACGAGCACGTCGATGGCCGCCGGCGTCATGATCACCGCATACCGTAACGGCAGCGACGCGGTGGTCGCGATGACCACCACCGATGCGAGCGGCAACTACTCGCTCGTGATCGAGACCGGCGGCCAGGCGCTCGACGGCTACCTCAAGGGCACGCTCGCGACGTACATGGACAGCTACCTGTACCCGCCGGCGATCGTCGATGCCGACCTCGATGGCGCATCGATGAACATGATCACACCGGGTACATTGGATCTGCTCGCGAACACGCTGTGCGCCGCGAACCAGACCACGGCGACCGGGACGGTCGCGGTCATCATCCTCGACGCAGCCGAGATGCCGGTCGCCGGCGCCGTGGCCGCGAGCAGTCCCGCCGCGACGAAGGTTTGCTACAACAGTGGCGGGTTCCCGAGCCGTAACGCCACGATGACCGACGACGACGGTGTCGCGTACATGTTCAACGTCACCGGCGAAGCAACCGTGAGCGCGACCAAGTCGGGCTCCACATTCACGTCGCACGGCGTGAATGCGCGCGCCGGCACGTTCACGACCACGCTGATCCAGCCGTAGTATCAGCGCGCGTGACCACCCCGCCGATTCGTCTGCCGTCCGGCGTTCGCGACTTCTTGCCGCGAGCCGCCGCGCGCCGGCGTGCGCTTGCCGCCGCCGTGATCGAAGTGTTCGAAGCGTGGGGCTACGCGCGCATCATCACGCCGATGTTCGAGTGCGCAGATGTCCTCGAACGCGGGCTCGGCGCCGGCGCACGTGCTGCGGCGATTCGCTTCGTCGAGCCAGGAACCGGCGAGGTCGTGGCGCTGCGTCCCGACATCACGCCGCAGATCGCGCGCGTGGTCGCGACGCGCATGGCCGATGTGCCGGGCCCGGTTCGCCTCTGCTACGAGGGCGCGGTCACGCGGCTCGCCGGCGAGGCAGGGCAGCGCGAGATCCTGCAGGCGGGCATCGAGCTCGTCGACGCGCCTGAGCCCGAGGGCGATGCGGAGGTTCTCGCGGTGGCCGCGGCCGCGCTCGGTCGTCTCGGTCTTCCCGAGGTGCGGCTCGATGTCGGTCACGTCGCGCCGGCGGCATTCGTGCTGAGCACCGCGCCGGATCCGGGCGCGCGCATGCTGATCACCCATGCGCTCGCGCGCAAGGATCGCGCGGGTCTGCGCGCAGCAGCTCGCGTGCTGCCCGAGGGCGTCGCGCCGCTCGCCGAGGCGCTCGCCACGTTGTGGGGACCGGCCGAGACAACACTCGCTCGCGCACGCGCGCTGCCGTGGCCGGCACCGGTGCACGAGGCGCTCGACAAGCTGCACGAGGTGCTCGCCAGGTTCATGCAGCTCGCCGATCCACCTGCGCCGCCGGTGTCGATCGATCTCGGTGACCTGCGCGGTTTCGACTACTACACCGGCGTGCGCTTCGCGGCATACGCGGGCGGTGCACCGGATGCCGTGCTGCGCGGCGGTCGCTACGACGAGTTGCTCGGCCGCTATGGCCGCGAGTTGCAGGCGACCGGGTTCGCGATCGATCTCGAGGCCGTCGCACAGGCGCAGCGCTCGATCGGCGTCGCCGCGCCCAGGGCCGCGCCCGGCGTGGCGATCAGCGGACCTGACGCGACGAGCCTCGCACGGTCGCTGCGCGCGGCCGGCGTCCGCGCCGTGACGCAGCTTCGCGCGCCCGCGAGCTGGGACGCATGGTTGCGTGGGGCAGGGCTCGATGCGGCGCTCGTAGGGGATGAGCTGATCCGGGCCGATGGGCGCAAACACGCCGTCGCCGTGGGCGACATCCAGGCGCTGATCGCGCTATTAAAGTCCCCGTAGATGTCGGTCGTCATCGTCGTCGGCGCCCAGTGGGGCGATGAGGGTAAGGGCAAGGTCGTCGACCTGTTCACCGAGCGCGCCGACACGGTCGTGCGCTACGGCGGTGGTGCGAACGCGGGCCACACGCTCGTGATCGACGGCGTGAAGCTGGTCACGCATCTGGTGCCGAGCGGCGTCTGCCATCCGGGCAAGGCGTGCGTGCTCGGCGACGGCATGGTGATCGATCCGCACACGCTGCTCGAGGAGATCGCGGACTGCCAGTCGCGTGGTCTGCTCATGCGCAACGAGCTGCTGATCGGCCTCGGCGCCCACGTGATCCTGCCGTATCACAAGCTCGTCGACGGGCTGCGCGAGGACCACAGCGCCAAGACGGGCAAGGCGATCGGCACCACGCGTCGTGGCATCGGTCCGGCCTACGAGATGAAGGCCGCGCGCCGCGGCGTGCGCGTGCGCGACCTGTTGCGGCCCGAGCGGCTGCGCGCGCAGGTCGCCTCGAACCTCGATGATCTCGCGCCTGTGATCACGCACCTGGGCGGCACCGTTCCGTCGAAGGTCGAGATCGATAAATGGATCGACGACGCACTCCTCGCCGGCGAGAAGCTGCGCACGCACACCGGTGATGCCGGCCGCCATGTCGCGACCGCGATCAAGGAAGGCCGTCAGGTTCTGTTCGAGGGCGCGCAGGGCTGCCTGCTCGATCTCGATCACGGCACGTATCCATACGTGACCTCGTCGTCGACGATCGCCGCGGGCGCGTGCCAGAGCGCAGGCATCGGCCCGACGCAGATCGATCACGTCGTCGGCATCACGAAGGCCTATGCCACGCGCGTCGGCGAGGGACCGTTCCCGACCGAGCTGCACGGCGATGCCGGCGAACGGCTCCGCAAGGCGGGGGGCGAGTACGGCGCCACCACCGGGCGGCCGCGTCGCTGCGGCTGGCTCGATCTGCCGGCGCTCCGCATGGGCGTGCGCCTGTCGGGGATGGAGTCGCTCGCCCTGACCAAGCTCGACGTCCTCGGCGGCCTGGGCGCGGTCAAGGTCTGCACGGCCTACAAGCTCGATGGCAAGGAGCTCGACGAGCCCCCGACGGATCCTGAGGATTTGTCGCGCGCAGAGCCGATTTTTCGCGAGTTTGCGGGCTGGGACACGCTGCCGCCCAACGCGACGTCCATCGAGGACCTACCAGCCACCGCGCGGGCGTACGTTCAGACCATCTCCGAGATGGCCGGCGTACCGTTCTGCTTGGTATCCGTGGGCCCCGACCGCAGCGAGACGATCCGCCTCGTCGATCCGTTCGGCCGCTGATCAGCCGCCGTTGATCGGGCCAGAGGCTGGCAAGCCGCTGATTTGTGATACGATCTTTTCTCCAATCCGTTGGTTCACTTGGGGGTCTTAACAGTGAACCGGCGATTGTTAACCGGCAGGGATACCCATGAAGATCGTTTGTGACGCTTGCCAGGCCAAGTACTCGATCTCGGACGATAAGGTCCAAGGCAAGGTCTTCAAGATTCGCTGTAAGAAGTGCAGCAACATCATCGTCGTTCGCGGCGGTGCTGGTGCACAGGAAGCAGCTGCGCCCGCTCCACAGGAGAAGGACACTCGCGTCTACGACTACGGCTATGAAGGCGGTGGTGGTGGGGGCGGTGAAGCCGCGGGCGAGGATGCTGTCTGGCACCTCGTGATCAACCAAGACCAGGTCGGCCCGCTGTCGGTCCCCGAGGTCGAAGCCAAGTTCGCCGCGGGCGAAGTCGACGGCGAGACGTTCACCTGGCGTGAAGGCTTTGCCGACTGGCTGCCGCTCTCGCAGGTCGATGTGTTCGCAGCACTCGTGTCCTCGGGCTCGACCACCACGGCCGCGAGCACCGGCGGCGCCGATGCGGTCGCGAACATGTTCGGAACCAGTGCGGCTGCTGACGATGTC
>JBBQFU010000317.1:0-9373 GCA_038322185.1 Haliangiales bacterium | reverse complement strand
GGACAACGATGGCGACGGCGTCGCCGACAGTGCGGACAAGTGCATCGCTGAGCCCGAGGACAAGGACAGCTTCCAAGACGAGGACGGCTGCCCGGACCCGGACAACGACGGTGACGGCGTGCTCGACGCGGCCGACAAGTGCCCGGACCAGGCCGAGACCCGCAACGGCTTCCAGGACGACGACGGCTGCCCGGACGAGATTCCGGCCAAGCTGAAGGCGTTCACGGGCGTCATCCAGGGCATCAACTTCAAGGTTGCCTCGGCCGAGCTCCTGCCAGCCTCGAGCAAGGTCCTCGACAAGGCCGTCGCGGTTCTCGTCGAGTTCGGTGACCTGAAACTGCAGATCGAGGGTCACACCGACGACGTCAAGTTCAAGGCGGGGAGCGAGTACGCGGACAACAGGCAGTTGTCGCAGGCGCGTGCCGAATCGGTGAAGGCCTACTTCGTGAAGAAGGGCATCGCCGAGGATCGCCTCATCGCGGTTGGCTTTGGCCCTGACAAGCCGACGGTTGACCCGACCGGTCTCAAGGGCGGCAAGCTCAACAAGGCGCGTGCGAAGAACCGCCGCGTCGAGTTCACGCTGATCTCGAACCTCGTCCCGTCGAGCGCTCCGGCTCCGGCGCCCGCGCCGGCGCCAAACCCGTAAGTAAATCGACGCCGTCGTCGACAGGGGCCCCTTGCAGGGCCCCGTTGTCGTTTCGGGGGCCGGTTTCGTGATACCCAGCGGGCATGCCGCTCGCCCGCGAGCTCCTCGATGTTCTGGTCTGCCCGAAGTCCAAGGAGCCCCTGCTCTACTTCGAGGCGGACGGGTTTCTGTTCTGCCCCGCTTCCCGGCTCAAGTACCGGATCGATCAGGGAGTTCCGGTCCTGCTCGTCGAAGAGGCGGTCGAGATCGGGACGCCCGAAGCCGAGGCGTTACGCAAACAGGCGAAGGCCTTGGGCCTTTCGGGCGCGTAGCTGAACGCGGTGCTTGACCTTCGTTGCTATCTCCGGTAGATCGCCCACTCCTCACACGGAGCTCGCCGTGCTGAAGTCATTATCGATCTTCACTGGTAACGCCAATCGCGCCCTCGCCGACGAAATCTGCAAGTTCGTCGAGATTCCGCTCGGCCGCGCGGACGTCACCCATTTCTCCGACGGAGAGATCTATGTGGAGATCGGCGAGAACGTCCGCGGCGTGAACTGCTTCGTGGTGCAGCCAACGTGCTCGCCGCCGAACGAATCGCTGATGGAGCTGCTGATCATGATCGACGCGCTCAAGCGCGCGTCGGCCGGATCGATCGTTGCCATCATCCCGTACTACGGCTACGCGCGGCAGGATCGTAAGGCGAAGCCGCGCACGCCGATCACGAGCAAGCTCGTCGCGAACCTGATCACTGCCGCGGGCGCCGATCGCGCGCTCGCCATGGACCTCCATGCAGGTCAGATCCAGGGCTTCTTCGACATCCCGTTCGACCACCTGTTCGCGATGCCGGTCCTCATCGAGGAGCTCCGCACGCTGGGCTACGGCGGCGAGAACACCGTCGTCGTGTCACCGGATGCTGGCGGCGTCGAGCGCGCACGTGCGTTCAGCAAGCGCCTCGGTGCGAGCCTCGCCATCATCGACAAGCGCCGTCCCTCGCCGAATGTCTCCGAGGTGATGAACATCGTCGGTGACGTGAAGGGCAAGAAGGCCGTGATCGTCGATGACATCATCGACACCGCCGGCACGCTCACTCACGCGGCCACCGCGATCATCAACGCCGGTGCCGACAGCGTCTCGGCCTGCGCCAGCCACGCGGTGTTCTCGGGCAAGGCGGTCAGCCGCATCAACGAGTCGCCGCTGTCCCACGTGATCATCACCAATACGATCCCGCTGTCCGAGGCGGGCCAGGAATGTTCGAAGGTGCGCCAGAAGAGCGTCGGGCGTTTGCTCGGCGAAGCGATCAAGCGCATCCATCACGGAGATTCAATCTCCAGTCTGTTCGTGTAAGTAAAGGAACCTGCCATGCCCGCCGATACGTCATCCGTTGGAAAGCTCACTGTCTCGCTCCGCACGCACTCAGGTAAGGGCGCGGCCATCAAGCTGCGCGCAACGGGCAAGGTTCCCGGCGTTTGCTACGGCGCATCACCGGAGGGCCGCATCGAGCCGCTGCCGATCATCGTCGACGTGAAGGCGCTCCGCCTCGCTCTCGACCCGATCCGCAAGAAGAACACCGTCATCGATCTCACCATCGACGGTGGCGATGCCCCGCGCAAGCTGCACGCGCTCGTGAAGGATTTCCAGATCCATCCGATCCGCCGTGACATCGTCCACGTCGACCTGCTCGCGATCGATCCGAACAAGGAAGTCGTCGCCAGCGTGCCGCTCGAGTTCATCGGCAAGCCCGCGGGCGCGATCAACGGCGGTCAGATTCGCACCCTGCTCCGCGCGATCGACGTTCTCTCGAAGCCGGCCGACTTCCCGGTCAAGCTCGTTGTCGACGTGTCGCCGCTCGAGATTGGCGACGTGATCCACGTGTCGGCCATCGGCCTGCCCGCCGGCGTTGTTGCAGTGACCGGCCGCGACCTCGCGGTTGTCACCTGCGCGGCTCCGGAAGAGGACAAGGTCGAGGCAGTGCCGGGCGCAGAGGTTGTGGTCGCTGGTGCTCCGGCAGCCGCAGCCGCAGCGGCTCCGGCCGCTGGTGCCAAGGCCGGCGCGAAGGACGCGAAGGCGGCCCCTGCAGCTGGCAAGGATGCCAAGGCCGCTCCGGCCGCAGCCGCGAAGAAGAAGTAGTACGAACCGATGCCCGGGACCTGGCTCGTTGTCGGGCTCGGTAACCCGGGCGCCAAGTACGAACGCAATCGCCACAACATTGGCTTTCGCGTGGTGGACGAGCTCGTGCGCAAGCACGGCTTGCCCGCGTGGAAGAGCACGATCAAGGGCGGCGAGGCCACCACTGGCTTCGTGGTCACCGAGCGCGGGCGCGAGAAGTGCGTCGCGCTCAAGCCGCTGGAGTTCATGAACCTCTCGGGGTTCGCGACCCAGCGTGCGGCGGCCTTCTACACCGTCGACGTCGACAACATCCTCGTCGTGCACGACGAGATCGACCTCGAATTCGGCATCGTCCGGCTCAAGAACGGCGGCGGCCACGGTGGTCACAACGGCCTGCGCTCGATCCAGGAGCAACTCGGTGGCGGAGGGTACGCGCGGCTGCGCATGGGCGTGGGCCGGGACCCGAACAAGCCGCCGGGGAGCAAGGACGCCGCCAACTGGGTCCTCGCAGATTTCCCGAGCGCCCAGGCCTCGACGGTCGACGCCATGATCTCGGCCGGTTGCGAGTGCATCGAGACCACGCTGGCCCTCGGCGTGGTGCCGTCGATGAACAAGCACAATGCCCGGCCAAAGCTGTAGACCTCGTCGGGGACCTTCGTGATATAGACCCCGCCTTCCTTGCTCATCCCGCCAGGGCTGGGCTTTACACCCAAGGGGAAACGACATGGCACAACGTCTGCTCTCGCTGCGAGACACTCCGAACACGTCTCGCGAATACGAAACGATTTTCATCCTCCGCCCGAACACGCCGAACGAAGGCGTCGCCGAGGTGAATGCCCGCATCAAGGGCATCATCGAGGGCATGGGCGGCAAGATCCTCACGGTCGACAACTGGGGCAAGCGCCGGCTCGCCTACGAAGTCGCCAAGGAGCGCAAGGGTATCTACCTCTACTGGCAGTACCTGGCGCAGCCGGGCGTCGTCGAGGAGACCGAGCGTAACCTCCGCATGCTCGACAGCGTGATCCGTTACCTCTCGATCAAGGTCGACGAGAACATCCAGGTCGACGCGCGTCCGTCGGAGATCGACGACACGTCGTTCGACAAGGCCGCTCAGACCGCAGCCGACGAAGAGGACCTGTTCCTCTCGCGCGGCAGCGACGAGGGCTCGTCTGGTGATGACGACGACGACGACGAGTACCGCGACTTCACGCAGGACCCGCCGCGCAACAAGGCGCCGGCCGCCGACGCGGCTCCAGCCGCCGACGCGCCCCCCGCTGCCACCCCCACTGCAACCGAGGACAAGGAGTAATCAATGTCTACTCGTATGGATTCCAATGATGACGGTCTTGATCGCGACGGAGACGACCGTCGCGGTGGCAAGGGTGGTCGTGGTTCGACGCGCAAGAAGGTCCTCGCCGAGGAAATCTTCTCCAAGGTCGACTACAAGAACCCGCAGGTGCTGCGCGCGTTCGTTACCGATCGCGGCAAGATGATCCCGCGCCGCATCAGCGGTGCATCGGCTCGTCAGCAGCGCGTGATCTCAACCGCACTGCGCCGGGCACGTATGCTCGCGCTGCTGCCGTTCTCGGTGACCGGAGACTAGTCATGGCAATGCAAGTCATCCTCACGCAAGACGTCGACAACCTCGGTAAGGCCGGCGAGCTCGTCTCGGTCAAGCCCGGCTACGGTCGCAACTACCTCGTGCCGCGCGGCTTCGCCGTCACGGCCACGGTCACGAACAAGAACCGCCTCGACCACGAGAAGGCGCTGATCCAGCGCCGCGTGGCCAAGGAGACCGCGAACGCGAACGAGATCGCGACTCGCATCAACGGCATGACGCTGCAGTTCGAGCGTCAGACCGGTGAAGACGAGAAGCTGTTCGGCTCGGTCACCTCGCGTGACATCGCCGACCAGCTCAAGAAGGCCAACGTCGAGATCGATCACCGCTGGGTGCAGCTCGAGCAGTCGGTCAAGGCGCTCGGCAAGTACGAGGTGCCCGTGCGCCTCGCCGCCGGTGTCGTCGCGACGCTGAAGTTCTGGGTCGTCGGTAAAGACAAGTAGCTCGCTACTTGTCCATGCAGGCCGTGGCGCTCGCGCTGCGGCCTGTTTGCGTTTCGGCCGTCTACAGCGTCTCGATGATCACGACGTAGTCCCAGCGCACGTCGACATCCTCGGCGTAGATGCGGATGTTCGCCTCCGCGATATCCGCTCGCGCTCCTGAGACCATCAGTGGCTCGTCATGCAGGTCCGTCAAGCAGCCGACGGTGGCGTAGTAGTCCAGGCGCATCACACCGTCCCCCTGTGCGAGGCGCGTCGTTGCGGATTGCTGGCCTGGATGCAGGTACGTCGTCCCGTCGTACACCGTGTAGTAGAGGTGAAGCTCGGTTCCCATGTCGAGCAGCTCGCAGTACGTCGCGCGATTCGGAGCACGTACCTGCAACGCGACGATAGACTTCGTGGTCACACCGATCCCGCCCGTGTGAAACGCAGCGGTCACGCTCTCGTTGGCACGGGCGTGCACACGAGACAGACCATGTGATGGCGCGCCGAGAGCTGGCATCACGAGCTGATCGCCCTCGATGCGCTCGGTGCCCGCGTCGAGCATCCACACGGGGTCCAGCGTGACAAACGGATCGAACAACGTGATGCGCTGCCGCCCGATCGCCGGCTCGGGATCGCACGCGTCCCCGACGAGATCGCCGTCGCCATCGAGCTGAAGCGGATCGACCAGGTGCGGGCACACGTCGCAGGCGTCATCGATCGCATCGCCATCTTCATCGTGATCGGCTGGAGCCGCGCACGCGACGGATCCGGTGCTATCCGCGAGCGGCTCGAACGCGAGCCGGCCACAGCCACCGAGCAAGCTGGCCATCCAGGCGAGGCGCCACACGGCGCTAGTCTAACCGCGGGTCACTCCATCTCGATGAAGATGCACTCGCCGGGACACTCCTCTGCAGTCGCGATGAGCTTGTCGGTCAGGGCGGCCGGCACCTCGACGAGCCCGTCAGGACCCGAGACGAGCTCCTTGTCCTTCTTGACCCGGCACACGCCCGTGTCGTCGTGTGCGAACACCTCGGGAAGACTCTCGACACAGAGCCCACAGCCGCTGCACAGGTCGCTATCCACCCAGGTTGAGGTCTTGTCAGCCATCGAGACCATCGTAGATCTGGTCGTGCATCGCGGACAACCTCGTTTAGGATGAGGCGTGTCCGGTGAGGAATGGGTAGGTCGCGTCATCGACCAGCGCTACGTGGTCGAGTCCGTGCTCGGCGCGGGCGGCATGGGTCTCGTGCTGCGCGCGAAGCATCGGTTCACCGGCGGCACGGTCGCGATCAAGGTTCTCCGCACCGAGCTGTCATCCGATCCTGATATCCAGCACCGGTTCCTCGCCGAGGCGCAGGCACCGAACGCGATCGGTCATCCCGGCATCGTGCGCGTGGTCGATGCGGGTCGCGATGCAACGGGCCTGTTGTTCCTCGCGATGGAGCTGCTCGAGGGCCGCTCGCTTCGCATCCCGATGGCGCGCGGCGAGCTCTCGCCCGCCGAGTCGCGGCGGATCATGCTCGAGCTGCTCGATGCGCTCGCGGCTGCACACACGCGCGGCTTCGTGCATCGCGACCTCAAGCCCGACAACGTGTTCTTGGTCGCGCCGAACGCCGCGACGAAGCTTCTCGATTTCGGCATCGCGAAGGTTCTCGACGCCGGCATGGCGCGCGTGCGCACCGCGACCGGCATCACGCTCGGCACGCCGGCGTACATGGCGCCGGAACAGCTCAGTGATGCGAGCAGCGTCGATGCACGCGCCGACCTGTGGGCGGCTGGCGTGATCATCTACGAGATGCTGACCGGGCGGCTGCCGTTCCCGGGCACCACACCGGATCAGCTGTTCGTCGCGATCGCGACCAAGGAGCCTGATCCCATCCGCGCGCACCTGCCGCAGGCGCCGCCGCAGCTCGAGGCGTTTTTTGCTCGCGCGCTCGCACGCGATCCGCGCATGCGATTTGGCGCGGCCATCGAGATGGCGCACGCGCTGAGCGCGCTGCCACTCGAGCCGGCGCGGCCCGCGCGGTCCTCCGTCCCGCCGATGATCACGCCGCCGGCATCGTATGCCGGCGCGGCGACCGCCGCGGCGCATACCCCCGCGCCATCGGCCGGCTACATTCCTCCGCCGCACACGCCGCCGCCGTCGGCCGCCTATGTTCCCGCGCCGCAGGCGCCCCCGCCCACCGCGCACGGCGCGCCAATGCCCACGCAGACCGCGCGGGTCGCAGCGAAGCCAAAGAAGTCTCCGATGACGTTGATCGTGAGCCTCGCCGCGGCCGCCGCGGTTGCCGTGCTCGTCGTGCTGCTGGTGACGCGCGGGTCCGAGAACGGCGACACCACGACCGCGGCCAAGCCGACGACGGGGAGCGCTGCACCCAGCACCGCCGGCTCGTCCGCACCCGAGGTCGTCGCCGAAGCACCGAAGCCAGCAGTGGCCACACCGAAGCCTGCAGTGGTCGACGACGCGCCGAAGTCCCGCATGGAGCGCATCGCGGCCGGCGACATCTTCGCGCCCGATCCCAAGCCAACAACGCCGACCCAGCCGAAGCAGCCGCGCCCGGTGCCCAAGATGCCGACGGTCGCGACCCCCGCGACGACAGCGCCCGCCCCCGCTTCGGGGGCGCCCACCTGCGAACAGAGCTGCAAGGCCGTCGCACGCTGCGGGTTCCCGAGCCCGACGTGCGTCGCAGACTGCGCGAGCGACCCGGCCGGGAAGCCGTGCATCGACCGCGCGATCACGGACTGCAATGGACTCGCACGCTGCTTGTTTGCCGCGGTCTGCAACGGCGTCGAGCCGACAGGCACGAGCTCGTGTCAGCAAGCAGCCGTGTGTCAGGGTTCGTGCACGGAGGACATCACCTGCATCTGCCAGTGCGCCTCGAGGATGGCACCCAAACATGCGCTGGCGCTTCTGCGCCTCGATCTGTGCGTCGCCAAGTGCGGCGAGAGCGAATCTTGCGTCGAGCAGAGCTGCACGCAGCTCGCGAACGCCTGCGCCGCGCGCTAGCGAAGCCGACCGACGAACAGGTCGTGCTCGGTGATCAGCGACGGCACGTCGGACAGCGGCACGAAGAACATATCGAGCGCGATCGGATCGCCGCCCTCGAACGGTGCGTTCTCGTAGCTCCGCCACGCCGCGCGCGGATCGGCCGTCGTGAGGTGGAACACGAAGCGATGATGAATCTCGCCCTTGCCTGCCTCGACCATGTCGCGCACCTGCTCGCCGAGAGCGCGCACGAGCTGGAGATCGTCGAGCCCGGTCTCCTCGAACGCTTCGCGCATCACCGCGGCCTCGGGTGACTCGCCATCCTCGATGGTCCCGCCGGGGACTTGTAGGCCCGCCTCGGGAGAATCCGGCTGGCGAAAGATCAGCAGCTCGTTGCCGCGCGTAATGTACGCCATCGCCTTGCGAATCGTCGGCACGCAGCGACCTTGCCATGTGCACAGGGTCGCGGCACGAGCGGCGCAGCGCTGCTATGGTTCGCGCGTGCGCCTCGCGGTAGCCCTGTCCTGTCTCGCGCTCGCATGCAGCTCGCCGGCGCCGCGCGTCGTCCAGCAGCCGCCCGCCCCACCGCCGAGCGCCGATGACATCCTCGATCGCACGGTCGAGACGTATGCGAAGGCAACGTCGTACGCCGATCGCGGCACCTCGATCGAGTCGCAGTCCGCGACCCAGCACGAGACCAAGACGTTCACGACCGCGTTCGTTCGTCCCGCGCAGCTGCGGTTCGAGTTTCGCGAGGAAGCCAAGGCGGAGCGCGCGCACGTGATCTGGCTCGCGGATGGCGTCGCGCGCAGCACGTGGTTCGTCCGCCCCAAGGAGGTGCAGGAGTTCGGCGACGTCATGACGCCGCTGGCCGGCGCCGCCGGGGTCTCGGCGTCGCTCTCGCTCCTGATCCCCTCGCTCCTGCTCGACACGAACGGCGGGTTCATTCGCCGGCTCGAGCAGGCAGCCCACGCCGGCGAGACCACGGTGGATGGCCGGCGCTGCTATCAGATCGCGGCGCAGATCGAGGAGGAGAAGGTCACGCTCGTGATCGATCGCGAGAGCTATCTGATCCGCCGTATCGACATCATCGATCGTGTCGAGCCGACCGGCCGCGAGCCTTACGATGTGGCGCAGACCATCGACTACGAGCCGCGGATCGACACCACGATCGCAGCAGCGGAGCTCGCCGGCCCCGATATCAGCAAGCTCACGGTGGCGAGCCACGAGGCGCCGCGGTGGATCGGCGTGCTGTTCAACGATCAGACCAACGAGATTCGCGACGTGCTTCCCAACAGCCCTGCCGCACGCGCCGGGCTGCGCCGCGGCGACAAGCTCGTGTCACTCGGCGGCACCCCGATCACGAGCGTCGTCGATGTGATCCGGCTGGTCCAGGGCCACAAGGCAGGCGCCAAGCTCGAGGCCGAGTACGAGCGCGACGGCGCACGCAAGACGACGGGCGTGGTCGTCGCGTTCCGACCCAACCTCGCCAAGGTCCAGACCGACAAGATCCACGGCAAGCCCGCGCCCGAGATCAACCTGGCGACCGTCGATGGCAAGCGGTTCAAGCTCTCCGACCACAAGGGCAAGGTCGTGCTGATCGACTTCTG
>JBBQFU010000316.1:0-9389 GCA_038322185.1 Haliangiales bacterium | reverse complement strand
TGCACGCACTCGATTCCTCATCATCATCAAGGTTCGGCGATGTCGAACCGATCGAGTGCGTGCACGTGTACGGGCAGCTTGCTGCTCGCGATGCTAGCGTTGGCCGATGCGCGGCCCGCTCCTGCTGCTGGTAGCTGCCTGTAGCTCGCCGGCGCCCGAGCCCGCGAAGCAGCAGACCGGCGTACCGCCGACGCTGTCGAATCAAGCGAAGCACACGTGCGCTCATGCGGCGCGCGGACTCTCGGGCGCGACACGTGGCGTGCGCGAGCCCGAGACCGAAGCCGAGATCTTCGACGCACTCGCCGCACGCTGCGATCGTGACGCATGGCCGGTCACGGCGATCGATTGCTTCGCCGAGATGGCCGAGGGGGAACTCGGCCGGTGCGCACGGCAGCTCGACGAACCGAAGCGCGAGGCGGTGTTCGCCGTGCTCGCGGGCAACGAGCCGAGCGAGGCGGGGATTGTGGTGGCGCGAGCGCGGCTCGACCAGCTCTCGGTCGGCATCGAGGCATGTGATCGCTTCGTCGCCACAGTCCGTGCGGCCCTGTCGTGCGACGCGATGAGCCTCGAGGTCCGGCTCTCGATCGGCAACGAGACCGCCCAGTTCTGGTCGCTCCCCACCGATCGGCTAGCCGCCGACGACGTTCAGCGAATGTCGCAAGTCTGCGTGACCTCAGACGAGACACTCCGTCGCGAGGCCAGCACCGTCGGCTGCACCCTGTAGGTCTGGACGGCGCCCACAACTTGGGCCACCCTCCGGGCATCTAACCGGAGGCAGTTTCATGGCTGACGTCTTTATTTTTGATGCCGTTCGTACGCCGCGTGGTCGTGGCAAGGCCGGCAAGGGTGGTCTCTCGAACATCCACCCGCAGGAGCTGCTCGCGCAGACCCTGAACCACATGGCCGATCGCAAAAAGCTCGACAAGAGGCTCGTCGAAGACTTCGCCGTCGGCTGCGTCACCCAGGTCAAGGAGCAGGGCGCGTGCATCGCGCGCGTCGCGCTGATCGCGGCGCAGTGGCCCGAAGAGATCACCGGCTTCACGATCAACCGCTTCTGCGGCTCGGGCCTCGAGGCCGTGAACAGCATCGCATCGAAGATCGGTGCCGGCTTCATCGACGGTGGCATCGGTGGCGGTGTCGAGTCGATGTCGCGCGTGCCGATGGGCAGCGACGGCGCGATGCTCGACGGTCTCAACGAGGAGCTCCGCAAGCGCCTCTACCTGGTGCCGCAGGGCATCTCGGCGGATCTGATCGCGACGCGCGAGGGCTTTACTCGCGACGACGTTG
Source organism: Haliangiales bacterium (assembly GCA_038322185.1). Taxonomy (GTDB): domain Bacteria; phylum Myxococcota_A; class Polyangia; order Haliangiales; family Haliangiaceae; genus JABFXX01. The sequence continues at coordinate 8,102 of JBBQFU010000316.1, read as the reverse complement.
ACAAGTTCGCGCTGCACAGCCAGCAGAAGGCCGCCCGCGCGATCGAGGGCAAGTACTTCTCGAACGCGATGTTCACCGTCACGAACCCGGACGGCTCGAAAGGCCTCGACCGCGACGAGCACCCGCGCGCCGACACGACCCTCGAAGGTCTTGGTGGTCTGCAGCCTGCGTTCGCGCAGATGGGCTCGACGGCGATGGGCCCCAACGGCGAGACGCTCGATGCGCTCGCGCTGCTCAAGTACACCGACACCAAGGCGATCAACCACGTGCACACCGGCGGCAACTCGTCGGGCATCGTCGACGGCGCGGCTGCGGTCCTCATGGGCTCGGCCGAGTGGGGCAAGAAGGCCGGTCTCAAGCCGCGCGCCCGCATTCGCTCGATGGCCACTGCGGGTGCCGAGCCGGTGATCATGCTCACGGCTCCGGCCCCGGCGTCGAAGAAGGCGCTCGAGAAGGCCGGCATGTCCGTCAAGGACATCGACCTGTGGGAGATCAACGAGGCGTTCGCCGTCGTGCCGCTGCAGACCGCGCGTGCACTCGGCATCGACCACGACCGCATCAACGTCAACGGTGGTGCGATCGCTCTGGGTCACCCGCTGGGTGCAACCGGCGCGATCCTCCTCGGTACGGCGATGGACGAGCTCGAGCGTGGCAACAAGTCGACCGCGCTCATCACGCTGTGCATCGGCGGCGGCATGGGCATCGCGACCGTCATCGAGCGCGTCTAAGCGCTCGCGTGTTACGGTCCAGCGGTGCGCCGCTGCTGGGCCGTTGTAGGACTGGCGATCGTCGCCGGTTGTGAAGCGCCCGTCGAGCGCGCTCCGCAGCCGGCGTTCGTGTATCCGCCACAGCCGGCGACGTGGCCCCTCGCAGCGACGAGCACGATCGGCCGCGCGCAGTCGCCGCAGGTCGCGTTGCGAGGCGGCATCACGGGCAGCGTGACCGGCCAGCTGCGCCTGCCCACGCCGTGGCAGGTTCCCGGCGAGGGGCCCGCGCGCGCGATCGTGTACGGCTCGCTCGACGGCCAGCAGGCGATCGAATTGATCGACATCGACGCCGGCCGCCTCGTGTGGCGCGACACCACGCTGTGCGCGGCGCCCGTGGTCGGCGTGACCGCGCAGACCGTCGTGTGCGCAGATGGTGCGGAGGTTCGCGCGATCACGCTCGACGGCAAGCTGCGCTGGAAGCAAGACGGCGCGTTCGTCGCGATGACCGACAATCGCGTGGTTCTCGCGGGCGCGGGCGAGGCGGTGATCGTCGACGCCGATATCGGCGACGAGGTCGCGCACATCAAGCTGCCGCCCGGCGTGAAAGCCGAATCGATCCTCGCGTCGTGCGGCGACGACGGCCGCGAGCTGTTCGCGTCGGGACAAGACAACCGGCTCGTGCGGATCGCGAATGCGAAGGCGGCATGGGCGGTGACAACCGATCGCATCATCGACATCGATGCGTGCGAGGGCGCGACGATCGTCGTGACGATGGCCCATGCGAGCGGCGCGACGGTCGCCGCATTCTCGCGCGACGCCGGCAAGGAGACCGGTCGCATCGACGGCACGCTCGGCCTGTGGACCGCGCGGGATGGCAGCCCTCGCGTCGAGATCGCCACGGCGACCACGATCCTGCGCGTGTCGCGCGATTTGATCGGACCGCGCGAGCCGCTGGAGGCGTTGCGCGTCGGGAACCTGCTCGCAACACGCGGTGACCTTCGCCTCGTGCGTGCGTCGGCGACGACAGCGGTGCTGCTCGACGCCAAGGGCGTGCGCGCGTATCTACCGCTCGCAAATCCCGGCGCTGTGCTCGGCGAGCGTGCGTTGATCGCGAGCACGTGGAGCGGATCGCCCGGCGAGACCGTGCATCGCGTGCCCTACCCGGCGCGTTATCCCCGCGAGCTTCACCTCGTGCCGGGGCCCGCTCGCGCGATCGTGTTGCCTGCGGAGCTGCGCGACCTGCCGCCGATCACCGATGCGCCGGCACCGATCGCTGCGGAGACGAAGGGTGAGGTCAAAGGAATCGCGATCGCCGACGACAAGCTCTACGCAGCGCTCGAGTCGCCCAGTGGGATCGCCGTGTTCGACCTGCGCGCCAAGCGCTGGGGCGCCGCGCCCCCGAATCCGTGCTCGGTCACGCCGATCGGCGTCGCGGCCGCGCCCCGGCAGGTCGTGTGTGCGGGGCGTGATGACAAAGCCGCGCGAGTCAGCGCGCTGACGTGGTCGTGGACCGCGGCGAACGTCGACCGCATCGAAGCAACGGCGAACGTGGTGCTCGCGTTCGATGCCGACCGCGTGTCGGTGATCGACAACGGCGGCAAGCAGATCGCGCTGCTCGCCAGCGGCAACGGCGCCGCGATGCCCGCAGCGGCACTCGACCTCGCGGGCACCACCATGGTAGTGACGGCCGAGCAGAACCGAATCGTCGCGCACCTGCCCTACGTCGAGATGGTGCCGGCGTGGACCGTCGATGTGGCAGGCGTCGTCGTCGCCATCGCGGCGGCGGGGGATGGCGTGCTGGTCACGCTCGAGGATGGCGACGCGTACCGGATCGATGCGCGAACCGGTACCGCGGTCGCCGTCGCAGGGATCGCATCGGAGTGGCGCGCCTCGGGCGATCTGATCACGAGCGCTGGTGATGGCGGTCCGATCCCGCCGGCCGGATGGCCGCCCGCCGCGGGTGCCGACGCGCCCGCGCCGAAGGGCAAGCGAGCTGGCAAGGCCGCCGCGAAGACCGCCGCCGCCGACGCCGAGCCGCGTCCCCCGCGCCTCATGACGCCGATCCCTCCGCCGGCCGAGCTGCGACCGAGCTTTCACTATGCGCTTCACGAGCTGACCGGCGGGGTGCGCGCCCGCAACGACTATGCCCTGGAGCCGCCCGTCACTCCCGCTGCCACGAGAACCCCGGGGGCGTCGCTGGTGCTGATCTACGGGGAGCGCGACCACCTGGCGCTCGTTCTGGACCCGATGAACGGCGACCCATTCCGGCGCGTGCGGCTGCCGGCGGAGGCGCTTCCGCACACCGCGTTCTCGACGGTGGTCGACGGCAAGCCGCAGGTCGGCATCCTGGTAGCGAACCCGTTGCGTGTACTGCTGTTTTAGTGCGCTAGCCCTGATATAGATCGAGGCATGGCACTCCCGCTTCGCGCCGCGCTGCGTTCCGCTGGCCGCTTCATCGCCAAGAATCCGACCACCATGCTCAGCATGGCGCGTCACGCTCTTGGGATGCGGATCGCGGTGCCGCTCGACTCGCTGCGCTGGTTCATCTCGAACACCCCGCCGTCGCAGAAGGCGCCGCAGGACGTGACGATCACGCCGCGCCCGCCCGCGATCGGTGTCGGCGCAACGATCGACCTGATGGGAACCCAGGTTCGCGCCGGTGCGTCGATCAAGGTCGACCAGATCGAGGTCGGCGACGACAAGTTCCGCGTCACGCTGCGCCTGTCCGACGTCACCATGAAGGTGCTCGGCGAGTCGTCCACGCCGGTCGCCGGCCTGCTCAAGAGCGGCGCCCTCGATCTCAGCAAGCCAGGCAACCTCGCCAAGTTCATGCCGAAGCGTCCGGCCGTGCTCGTCGAGGCACACGACGACGTGATCGTGCTCGACCTCATGCAGAACCCGAAGTTCGCGTCCAACGATCGCGTGCGTGGCCTGCTCGGCACGGTCACGCCAGTCATCCAGGTCGCCGGCATGTCGACCGAGGGTGACTTCCTGATCCTGCAGCTGCGAGCGAGCCCGTTCGGGATCCCGCGCGCACTCAACGCCGCTCGCCAGCTCGCCGCCGGATAACGATGGTTGACTCGGTCGGGTTCGCGGCGCCTGTCGATGACAAGCAAGCGCGCTACGCAGAGCTCCTGCCGCAGCTCGTCTCGCTCGTCGACGGCGAACCCGATCTGATCGCGAACCTCGCGAACGTGGTCGCGGCGCTGCGCGAGTGCCTGCCGATCGCGAGCTGGATCGGCTTCTACATCACGCGCGGCACCGAGCTCGTGCTCGGTCCGTTCCAGGGCAAGGTCGCGTGCGTCCGCATCACGTTCGGACGCGGCGTGTGCGGCACGGCTGCCGCCGATCAGCGCACGGTGATCGTCCCCGATGTCGAGAAGTTCCCCGGCCACATCGCGTGCGATGCGGGCTCGCGCAGCGAGATCGTCGTGCCGATCGTGCGCGACGGCAAGGTGGTCGCCGTGCTCGACCTCGACAGCTACGAGCGCGCCGCATTCGACGATGTCGATGCTCTGAATCTCGCGCACGTCGCGGCGCTCGCGAGCACGTTCGCATGGTGACGCGCGTCGCGTTCGTGCTCACGCTCCTCGCGTGTCAGAGCAAGGGCGACGAGCCGCATGCGCAGGTGCCGCGCGACGCGAAACCGCTCACGCCGTCGCTCGAAGATGCCGGCGAGGCCGAAGCCGACGCCCAGAAATCCGACGAGCCCGAGCCGCCGGATCCAGGCCAGCAGATCGACGAGCTCGGCGCGGTGCCAGCATGGCAGGCCGTCGTCGATCGGTCGCAGTACCTCGCGCGCCGTGGCCTGCACGGCGTGGTGTACGGCACGCTCGGCGAGGTCGTCACCGTCTCAGTCCCGGATGCCGGTGTACAGCCGACCGGCTACACCTGGCTCGTCGACGATACCGAGGGCAACGGTGCGCTCGCGATCCGCGTCGAGCTCGGCGACAAGGTCACCCTGGTCAAGGCCGGCGACCGCGTCGCACTCGGTGGTGCATGGGTGCTCGACGGGGATCGCAAGTACGTGTGGAAGGTCGACGCGATGACCGCGCTCCCTCCGGCACCGCCGAGAGATTCCAAGATTCCGCCCTCGCCTCCCACGCACGAGATCGCTCAGCTGCCACTGCCGCCGGGCTCGCGCACGATCTCGGTCGCGCGAGACAACGACATCGTCTACTTCATGGTGATCGGCCGCCCGCCCGCGATCGACGGTGAAGGCTGGCCGATCGGCGACGCACAAGGCACGCCGGTGTCCGCGCTCCTCAACTTGCCGGGCGAGCGCCCGAGCTTCGGCGCGCAAGACTTCCGCACGCCCGACGAGCGCTGGCGCCTGAAGCGCGCGACGGTCTACTGGGTCCGCATCGGCAAGGTTCGCCGGCCCAACGGCCCCGACAAGCCGGCATACATCAACGCGGTCACCGCGCCCGTGAAGATGCAGTGACGGGGGTCAAGGCGTCTTCGGGACTCTGATCAGCTGAGCGAACTCGACCTTCAGCTTGTCGTGCTCGGCGCGCAGGCTCTCGATCTCGGCCGTCGCAGCGACGCGGTCGGCTTCGGATTTCGCGCTCACCACCCGGTCGGCGACGACAGCGACGCGCTTCTCGATGTCCTCGATCTTCGCGGCCAGCTCGGCCACGCGCTGCCGGTTCTTGGCGGCCTGCAGCTCCTCGATGGCGCGGAAGTAGCTGGCGTTCGCCGCCTCGCGTTCCTTGGTGCTGGCCGCCTCGAGCTTGGCCTTCGCGTCGACGACTTCCTTCTCGAGCGCCGCGATCGCCTCGGGCGTGGTGGTCGACGCAATCTGCTGCTCGAGCTGCTTCTTCTCGGCCTCGAGGGCGGCGAGCTGATCGCGCGCCGCTTTCTCGTCCTCCGGAGTCTTCGCGTCCGCGACGAGCTTGCGCGCGTCGTTGATCGCGCGGTCGACGAAATCGATCCGCGGATCCTTCGGCGCGCGGAATGGGTCACTGCTCTGATCCAGGCCCGGCGGACCGGACGTGCCCGCGAGCAGCTCGAGCTCGTCCTTCTGCAGCTTGGCTTGCTGCTCGGCCGTGAGCTGCTTGCGACAGGCGCGCATGTCCTCGAGCGAACCGACCTTCATGTAGCAGGTGAGCGCTGCGGGCGCCCACTTGTCATCGACGCAGCGGTTGGTGAACACGGCGCGCATCTTGGAGCCCGCATTCTCGAGTCGCGCCTGGCGCTCCATCATCCGCGCCTTGACGTCATCGGGCAGCGGCGTGCTGGCGAGTCGGCCACGCGCCTGATTGATCATCGCGTCGACGCCGTGCTTGGCGGCCTCGGCACACGCTGTCGCTGGGTCCTTCGACTTGCTGCTGCACGCAGCAAGCAGCGCGATCAACGCGAGCTTCATGGAGTGAACGCTACCAGCCACATCGCGCCTTAGCGACCGCGAGCACTGCATCAACGCCACCCTGACACGCGGTCGCCAGCGTCGTCTTCGAGGACTCCGGCATCGATGCCCAGCGCGTCGCTGCTTCCTGGTAGCCCTTGACGAACGTCTCGCGCGCCGCCGCCGGCAGCGGCTCGCACGTCGAGAGCCGGTCGATCGCGGACTTGTAGTCGTCGCACTCCTTGGGCAAACCCTGCGTGTTCTTCACCGGCGGCGCGGCGCTGCCACTTCCGGTTGCCGGTGGCGCTGCGCTTCCCGCCGCCATGCCGGTTCCCGACGTCGCGTCCATCATGCACTCGCCGATCTTCATGCCGACCTCGTTGGCCTTCACCTGATCGTCCGAGCTCATCGCGGTCGGCGTGTTCTTGCTGCCCCACGCGGCCATCTCGGCCGAGACCTTCTTCGCGCACGCGGCGTCCTTGCACGCGCACATCTGATCTTTGAACGCCGTCATCTTGACGAGCGCGCTCTCGGTCTCAGCGGTGGTGCCAGTCGCGTCATCCTTGCACCCCGCGATCAAGAGCGCGCAGCCGATCAACAGCTTCATACTCATCACCTTCGAAGATGCACCGGAGCGGCGCAACTGACTAAAACGGAGTTTCATCCGTCATCTCGGCAATGTATCGACTTGTAATGTTCGGCCGAAATCGGCGCCGAAAAAGCGAAGGGCGCGTCAGCGACGCGCCCTTCTCTAGACTAACGAACTGAACGAAGTAGCAGCTAGCTGCTTACTTCTTGGCGCCAGAGCCCGTGGTCGTGGTCGTCGTGGTCGTCGTGCTGGGAGCCGCCGAGCCCGTCGAGCCCGTCGAGCCCGTTGCGCCGGTTGCGCCGGTATCACCGGTCGCGCCGGTATCGCCCGTTGCGCCCGTTGCGCCGGCCGAACCCGCCGAACCCGTGTCACCCGTCGCGCCAGCCGAACCCGCCGAACCCGTGTCACCCGTCGCGCCGGCCGAACCCGTCGCGCCCGTGGCGCCGGTCTCGCCGGTTGCGCCCGCCGGGCCCGCCGGACCCGGGGTGCCCATGGCGCCCATGCCCATGGCCTTCTGCATGCACTCGCCCATGGCGGTGCCGATCTCGGTGGCCTTCTTCTGGTCAGCCTCGGACATCTTCGGCGGCTCCTTCGACTTGCCGGCCTGGTCCTGGCTCCACTTGGTCATCTCGTCGGAGACCTTCTTGGCGCAGTCTGCATCCTTGCAGGCGCACATCTTGTCCTTGAACTCGCCCATCTTGGCCATCGCCTCACCAGCGCCGCCGCCGCCCTTCTTCTTGCAGCCGCTGAACGAAACGAGGGCCATGGTGGCCGCGAACGCGAAAACGATCTTATTCATCATGTGTGGCCGCTAGAATCCGACAAGCGGTGCAGTCACGCCACGAATCAATCGTTTTTGATTGTATCGATCAGGTGACGAGATAGCGTTCATACGCAGCAAAGTCGTAATCGCGACCGAGGAAGTTGCGAACCAGCTCGGCCGCATCCCGACTTCCGCCGGGTGCAAGCACCTGGTCGCGATAGGCAAAGGTGACGTCCTTCGCCATCAAGCCCTTCTGCTCGAACGGGGTCAGCAGGTCCTTCGCAATGACCAGCGACCACTGGTACGTGTAGTACATCGCCGAGTACCCCACGAGGTGCCCGAACGAGGCATGGAACCGCGTACCCGGCACGTACTTGAACGGCGTGTACCGCTTCTGTAGCGCCTGCACCTCGCCGAGCTGATCGAGCGCCTCGGGGTCCATGCGGTGGAAGCCGAGCGAGATCGCGGCGTAGAAGATCTGCTGCACGGTCGCAGTGCCGAGACCAAACTTGTCAGCCTTGCGCATCTTGTCGACGAGCGCCTCGGGAATCACCTCGCCCGTCGTGTGATGCCGCGCAAACCGCGCCAGCGTGTCGTGGCTCCACGCCCACTCCTCGAACATCTGCGACGGCGCCTCGACGAAGTCCCACTCGGTCGCCACGCCGCTCTGCGTGATCCAGCGCTGATGGCCGCCGA
>JBBQFU010000315.1:0-9462 GCA_038322185.1 Haliangiales bacterium | reverse complement strand
GGCACCGGCAAGGAGCTCGTCGCCAAGGCGATCCACATGTCGTCGGCGGCACGCGAGAAGCCGTTCATCGCGATCAACTGCACCGCGCTCGCACCCGGTGTTCTCGAGAGCGAGTTATTTGGCCACGTGAAGGGCGCGTTCACCGGCGCCGTCGCCGATCGACCCGGCCGCTTCGAGCTCGCCGGCAAGGGCACGCTGTTTCTCGACGAGATCGCCGAGATTCCCCTCGACCTCCAAGCCAAGCTGTTGCGCGTGCTCCAGGAGCGCACGTTCGAGCGCGTCGGCGACGCGAAGGTCATGCACCTCGAGGCACGCGTCATTGCCGCAACGCATCGCGACCTGTCGCAGATGGTGAAGGCCGGCACGTTCCGCGAGGACCTCTACTACCGGTTGCGCGTGGTCGAGATCGCGCTGCCACCGCTGCGTGACCGCGCGAGCGACATCCCGATCCTCGTCGAGGGACTGCTCGCGAAGATCAATCGCGACCTCGACAAGGACATCCGCTTCGTCACGCCCGCCGCGCTCGCCAAGCTCACTGCCTATGCGTGGCCCGGCAACGTGCGCGAGCTCGAGAACACGCTCACCCGCGCGGTCGTGCTCGCCAAGAGCGACGTGATCGACGAGACGTTCCTCTCGCTCGGGCCCCAGGCAGTCGCCGCACCTGCCCCTGCCGAAGCAGCCGTGAGCAGCGACGACGAGCTGCCGACGCTGCGCGAGATCGAGCGCCGCCACATTGCCCGCGTGCTCTCGCATACCGAGTGGAACAAGCGCCGCGCGTGCGCGGTCCTCGATATCAGCCGCCCCACCCTCGATCGCAAGATCGAGGAGTACGGGCTCCGCAAGGAAGAGCTGCCCACGTGACATCGCGTTTGCTCGCGCTTGGCGCGATGAGCGCGGAGCACGCCGTCCGCAAGGAAGAGCTGCCCATGTCGGGTCTCCTCGCGATGGCCGCGATGCGCGCGGAGCTGCCCATGTCGGGTCTGCTCGCGCTCGGCGCGGAGCACGGCATCCGCAAGGAAGAGACCCCGTGATTCCCGGCCTGCTACTGCTCGCGATCGCCGCGATCGGCGCTGCGTACGGCGGCCTCGTGATCCGCGCTGCCCCCGACCGGCGCGACAACCTGGTGTTCGGCGTACTCGCGATGACCGACGCGGTGATGATCACGTGGCGCGCGATCAATGTGCTCACTGGCGAGCGGATCGTCAGCGACGCCGTCACCATCCCCTGCTCTCTCGGCACCATGGTGATGGCCGTCCTGACCATCGAGTTTCTGTACGGGTTCCCCCGCCGGCCGCCGATGCGCTGGCGCTGGCGCGCACTCCTGATCGGCTGGACTGCGGGTGCCGCCGCGTTCATCAGTCTGACCGACCTCGACATGGCCGCTCGCGTTCGCGTCGCCGAGATGATCTTCTACGGTCCCGTAACGGTGATCGTGTTCATCCTCGGCTGGCGTGCGCGAGCCACGACGACCGAGCGCGCGGCCCGGGTGGTGATCGCGATGCTGTGCTTCCGCTGGGCGTTCGGTTTCCTCGCGTACAGCCTGGGCGCCGAGCTCGGTTTCTTCGAGGAGGCACTGTGGGCCGAGACCACGTTCGCCACACTGGTCAGCTTCGTCGTGATCGGCACGGCAGTGCTGCGCCAGAATCTGTTCTCGATCCGCTCGGCGGCAGCCGAAGCCACGCTCGCATCGGCGATGGCACTTGCCGTCGTGCTAGGCGGCGGCGGCGCGGTGTTCGCGGTGCTGCGCTGGACCGAGCCCGGGAACCTGCAGACGGCGATGCTGATCGGCGCGACACTCGTGCCGATGACGCTGGCCGCGATCGGCCGCGCGCTGTACCCGCGACTCGAGGTCAACGTGCTCGCCGGCATCGACGACCGACGCGCACGCCGGCTCGGCGTCGAACGCGGCGAGCCGCTGCCCGTCGAGCCCAAGGATGCGATCGAGGTCGCGTGTCGCCGCATCGCCGATATCGGCGACGGCGCGACGGTCACGTGGCAAGCCGCGGCCGATCTGTCGCCAGCGCTCGCGGAGACGCTCCGCGATGGCGAAGGCCAGCCCGCGGGCGACGGCCGCTACGCCGTTCCTGCGCGCGGTGCCGAGGGCCGCCTCGAGGGCGCGTTCCTCATCGAAGGCGGCGTGATCGATCGAGATACGTATGTCGTCGCGCGCGACCTCGCGGCCCACGTCGCACTGGCCGTCGAGCGTGCCGAGGCCGTCTCGGAGCTCGACGACGCGCGCCACCTCGCCGCACTTGGCCAGTTCGCCGCCGCGATCGCGCACGACATCCGCACGCCACTGACGAGCATCTCGCTCAACGTCCAGATCCTCCGCCGCAAGCTGCAGCTCCCCGACGACGATCGCGAGCACTTCGACATCGCGCTCGAAGAGCTCGCACGCCTCGACAGGTCCGTCGCCGAGATCCTCGACTTCGCCAAGCCCGTGAAGCTCGCAGCCGAAGCGATCGATGTCGGCGAGCTGGTAGAAACCACCACGCGCGGGCTATCTCCGGTCCTGTCCGAGAAGGGCGTCGGGCTCACCTGCGAGTCGACCACCGAGCTCACGGTTCAGGGCGATCCGCAGCGCCTGCGTCAGGTGATCACGAACCTCGTCGGAAATGCCGCAGATGCGAGCACGCGGGGCGCCCACGTCACCGTGCGTGCGAAGGCTGCTGACGGGAACCACATCGCGATCGAGGTCGAGGATCGCGGCCGCGGCATCCAGGCGATCGACCTGCCGCGCATCTTCGAACCGTTCTTCACGACGCGACCCGATGGCACGGGACTGGGTCTCGCGATCTGCCATAAAGTCGTGCGCGCCCACGGCGGCGACATCCAGGTGCGCTCGACGCCAGGCAGTGGCTCGACGTTCACGATCCTGTTGCCCGCGACCTGAGAGTTCCACGCACAACAAATCGACTTGTGCCGATGCAACGTTGTGCTCCGCTCCACGTCTGATCGTGGTGGGACGTCGAATCAAGATCGCAGCGGTGGCTGCGGCATCGTGCGCAGCGTGCGGATACCTCGCGCTGCCCGCGATCGTCGAGAACCGCGTGCAAGCGCGACTCGCCAAGGGCGGCTTCCCCGCCGCGCGCGTCGACGTGACGAGCGTCGGCCTCGACCACTTGCAGATGCGCAACGTCCATCTGCAACCCGGACTGGATCTGGGCTCGGTGCGGCTCAACCGCGGCGTCTCGCTGCTGTGGAGCAACGTCGATGACATCTCCGTCGACGGCGCGCACGTCTCCGTCGACGAGGTGGCCGCAGCTCCTCCGAAGCTCAAGGGCAACGGCGGCCCGCTGCCATTTCGTTCACTGCACGTCGCGGGCTCGACGATCGCACTTGGCGAACGCACCGGCCAGCTCGCCGGCTTGGTGTCCGCCGACGGTGGCGCGCTCGACGTCACGATCTCCATCAGCGAGCCCAAGGGCTGGTCGGCGCGTGGCATCGGCCGCGTGACCTGGGGCAAGCAGCTCGCGGTCAACGGTCACGTGGATCTTCATCTGCCGAAGCTCGACGCCGGTCCGTACAAGCTGACCGACGTCCAGATTCCCGCGTCGATCGATGCGACCGGCATCCGCATCAAGAACGCCAGCGCGAAGCTCGCCGGCGGTGTCCTCGAGCTCGATGGCTTCATGCCCGTCGACGGCTCACCCGATGTCACGGTGCGCGCGACCGGGCTTCGCATCGGCGAGCTGCTGTCTCCCACCAAGCGCGTCACCGGCACCGGCCTCGTCGACGGTGAGATCGCACTGCGTGCCGATGCGGGCGGGCTGTGGATCCAGCGCGGCGAGCTGCACGCGCGGACGGCCGGCACGCTTCAGGTAACCGACGCGGATTGGCGTGCCTCCGTGGCGGCCATCAAGACGTCACGGATCCCGGTGCAGAAGGCGGTGGCCACCGCGCTCGTGGATTTCAAGTACGACACGCTGACCGCCAAGGTCGGATCGGGCAAAGGCGCCGAGCTGCAGCTCGCGTTGCGCGGCCACGGCGTTCGAAACAAACAAGAGCTCGACATCGCGGTCAACGTCCGTGGCGTGCGCGACTCGGCTGCGAAACTCCTGAAAGGCGTGAAATGAAGCGGTTCGTGCTGACACTCGTGGTGCTCTCTGGCTGCGGCCATCTCGTGAAGGTCGAGCCGGTGAAGATCCAGCCGATCCACATCACGGTCGACGTCAACCTCAAGGACACGGGCAGCGCGAGCCCGACCGGCGACGTGCTCAAGCCCCAGTAAAGCTTCGTTACCATCGCACGAGTCGTTACCGCGTCAGCGCGACTAACCTCGCGATATACCTCGCCGTCCTGGCGGCATAGGGCGTGCTCGTACCTGCGAGCATGTGGTCACTCGCCCGCAAGCTCCTGCTGCACGACCGGCTGCGCTTCGCGGTCGCGATCGCGGGCGTGAGCGTCTCCGTGATGCTGGTCCTGGTTCAGGTCGGCCTGTACTTCGGCTTCATGAACACGGCGAGCGCGATCATCGACGCGAGCCACGCAGACCTGTGGGTCGGCAAGAAGGGCAGCGAGTCGTTCGAGTTCGCGTCGCCGTTCGACGAGCGCACGCTCTACAAGGTCGCGTCGGTCCCCGGCGCCGAGCGCACCGAGCGCGTGCTGATGAACTTCGCGCAGTTCAAGCTCGCCGATGGTGGCGACCTCGGCGTGCAGGTCGTCGGCATCGAGACCACGCCCGGCCACAAGCCGCTGCTCGGTCCGTGGAACGTGGTCGCCGGCGACGTCAATCGGATGCGCGAGCCCGGCGCGATCGTGGTCGACAAGAGCGAGTACAAGAAGCTCGGCATCGACCGCGTCGATCACGTCACCGAGGTCACCGGCGTGCGCGCGCACGTGGTCGCACTCACCGAGGGCATCCGCTCGTTCACCACCACGCCGATCGTGTTCACCGACATGCGCTCGGCGCGCAGCTTCATGCCGGGCCTCGGCGGCACCGCGGTCACCTACGTGCTCGTCAAGGTCCGCACCGGGGAGAAGATCGCCACCGTGAAGGCGCGCATCAACGCGCTGCCGCATGTCGCCGCGTACACCACGAGCGAGCTCAGCACGCGCACGCGCAGCTACTGGTCGGAGCGCACCGGCGTCGGCGCTGGCTTCTTCACCACCGCGGTGCTCGGCGTGATCGTCGGCTTCGTCGTCGTCGGACAGATCCTCTACAGCGGCACGCTGCAGTACATCCGCGAGTACGGAACGCTCAAGGCGATGGGCGCACGCAACTCGATGGTCGTGCGCGTCATCCTGCTGCAGGCGCTGATCTCTGCCGCGATCGGTTTCGTCGTCGGCAGCGTGCTCGCGTACGGCATGCAGGCGGCGATGGCGAAGGCGAACCTCAGCGTCGCGCTGTTCCCCGGCCTGTTCGGCGTGACGCTTGTCGTGACCATCGCGATGTGCTCGTTCGCCGCCCTGCTCTCCATCGTCAAGGTTCTGCGCCTCGACCCCGCCAGCGTCTTCAAGAGCTAAGGAGCCACCATGAACTCTGCACTCGCACTCTCCGAATCGCTCCCCGGCCTCGCGCCGGCGCCGTCTGCGCTCGCGCGCCTCGTTGCCACCGGCAAGATCTATGGCACCGGCGAGCACGCGGTCGCCGCCCTCGCCGGCGCCACGCTCGAAATTCACCCGGGCGAGGTCATGCTGATCGAGGGCCCGTCGGGCTCGGGCAAGACGACCCTCATCTCGATCCTCGGTCTGCTTCTAAAGCCGACCAGCGGCGAGGTCTGGATCGAAGGCCGCAACGTCGCGGGCCTCACCGAACGTGACCTCCCCGCGCTGCGTGCCCGCAACTTCGGGTTCGTGTTCCAGGGCTTCAACCTGTTCCCCGCGCTCACCGCGCTCGAGAACGTCGCGATCGCGATCCAGATGAAGGATCCGAAGGCGAAGGACCCACGCAGCGAGGCGATCCGGCTGCTCGATCTCGTCGGTCTCAGCTCGCGCTCGCATCACCTGCCGGCCGATCTGTCGGGCGGGCAGAAGCAGCGTGTCGCGATCGCCCGCGCGCTCGGCGGCAACCCGCCGATCATCGTCGGTGACGAGCCGACGGCCGCGCTCGACACCAAGACCGCGCTGTCGGTGATGGAGCTGCTCCGCGAGCTCGCGAGCACGCACGGCCGCGCCGTCGTCGTCGTCACTCACGATCCGCGCCTCGAGAGATTCGCCGACCGCGTCGTCCGCGTCGAGGACGGTCACATCACCGGAATTCACCGCCAAGGCGCCGCAGACGCCAAGATCGGAAGAGAAATTTCATGAAAAACCTCTCCTCCGGACTTGGCGGTATTCGGCGGCTTGGCGGTTCAATTCATCAACCTTCGCGCCGCCCTTCGGCGGCACTGCGCGCCCCGGCAGAGCCGGGACTTGCGAACCACACCGCCCACTAGGAGTCCGCCATGTCCAAACTACGCACGTCTCTGCTTCTCGCGCTCCCGCTCGCCACGGCGGGCTACCTGTGGTTCGGTCAAGACACGCCGTCTGCATCGGCGGCGCAAACTGCGCTCGTCGCGCCGGCCGTGCTCGTGGCGCCTGGCCGCGTCGAGCCGATGCGCGATCCAGTCGCCCTCGCGTTCGAGGCCGGCGGCCGTATCACCGAGATCGCCGTCGACGAAGGCGCAGCCGTCACCGCGGGCCAGATCGTCGCGCGGCTCGACGATCGCCTTGCCAGGGCGCGCGTCGCGGCTGCCACGGCCTCGGTCGCGGCAGCTCACGCGAACCACCTGCTGCTCCGTCGCGGTGCACGCCCCGAGGATCTCGCCGCCGCGCGCGCCGAGGTAGAGGCCGCTCGCACCGCCGCCGATCATCGCGCGGTCGAGCAGGTCCGCAGCGAGAAGCTCGGCGCGGTCGGCGCGGTCGCGAGCTCGTCAGTCGATGCCGACAGCGCCGCTGCACGCGTGGCAGAAGCCACCGCGACCGCGGCCAGTGCACGCTACCGCGCCCTCGCGAGCGGCTCGCGCACCGAGCAGATCCTCGGCGCCGCCGCGCAGCTCGACGCTGCAAAGGCCGAGCTTGCCGCCGCCGAGGTCGCCCTCGACCAGACGATCCTGCGCGCGCCGCGCACCGGCATCGTGCTTCGCCGCTTCGGCGAGGTCGGCTCGCTGGTGACCACGATGAACCCGGCGACGATCCTCACGATCGCCGACGTCACGCAGCTCGAGATTCGCGCCGAGGTCGACGAGGCCGATGTCGCCGCGGTCCAGGTGGGCGAGACGGCGTACGCCACCGCGGATGCGTTCGGCGCCAAGCGGTTCCCGGTCAAGATCGAGCGCATCACGCGCGAGCTCGGCCGCAAGACCGTGCGCGACGATGACCCGCGCGCGCGCGTCGACACCCGCGTGCTCGAGGTGATCGCTCGCTTCGACGGTGCGCCCGGCGAGACGCTTCCGCTCGGGCTCCGGATGTACGTGCACGTGGTGCGCTGATACGCTCGGCGTGTGGACGACATCGTCGATCGCCTCGGCCAGTGGCTGTGGAAGAACTGTCCGAAGCACCTCGAGCGGCTCGCGCCCGGGCTGACCGACGACGAGATCACGGTCTACGAGAAGCAGCTCGGCGTCACGTTCACGCCGGGTATTCGCGCGCTCTATCGCTGGCGCAATGGCCTGCTCCCCGAGCACTTCGCCGCCAACATCTTCGGCCGCTACACGCTGATGTCGCTCGAGCGGGTGATCAGCAGCCAGAAGATGATGAACGACCTGCTCGAGCAGAAGGCGTTCAAGACCAGCAACTGGTGGCGCAAGACGTGGGTCCCGTTGTTCGACAAGGGCACCGGCGACCTCATCTGCTGGGATCCGCGCGGCAGCTTCTCTGGCGAGCCCGGCCAGATGATCGAGTTCTGGCACACCGACCACGATCGCAAGGTCCTCGCGCCGAGCTTCGATGGCTACCTCACCGCGTATGTCGAGTCGCTCGAGCTCGGCGTGTGGGCGTACACCGAGGAGGAAGGGCTGTGGGACGACGGCGACTTCGAGGACTGCCTCGCCCGCGCGTTCCCGCGCTATCCGTATAACGCGGTCGACTTCGAGGGTCGCCGCCCGGTATCGCCCGACGCGCCCCCGGCCGAGATTCTGGCAGCTGCAGGACGCCCGGTGAAGATATACGCCATCTCGGCGACGTACGAGGTCGGCGATCAGGTGACCCATCCGCAGTTCGGCACCGGGGTGGTCCAGGCGGTCGAGAAGGCAAAGGCGGAGGTCTTGTTCGGCGCCGAGCGTCGCGTGCTCGTGCACGGACGCGGCGGCAGCGAGAAGCTCGAGAAGCCAAAACGAATCGACCACTCCAAGCCGGAGCCGCCAAAGTTCTAGTGACTGAACGCCTCCCGCCGGTGCCGCCAGTCGCCTTCTGCAGGGCGAGGACTGATAGGCTCGTCCCATGTTCGTGGTCGACACCCACGTGGACCTCGACGTCCCGCAGTTCACGTCGAAGCTTCGCGCTCCCTACGCGATTCTCTCCACCCTGCTCGGCCCGCCGTCGCGCGACCGTCCCGAAAGGTGCTCGACCTACTGGTCGCTCGCGCTCGAGACCGACAGCGATGCCGGCGCCTGCGTCAAAGACGTGATCGCAGACCCCGATCGGTTCGACGTGAAGCAGTTCCGCCTCGAGCCGTCCCACGACTGGGAGGTCCTCGCCACCAGCCAGGCGGTCGGCATGACGTTCTGCCGCTGGCTGTCGGGCCTGGTGATCGGCAAGCTCAGCGAGATCAAGACGCTGACGCCCGAGGCGAAGGCCACGCTCAACAAGCTGCTCGTCGAGGGCGTGCCGATGGCCGAGGCGATGAAGCAGGTCACGCTCGCGAAGCCGACCGATCTGGCGAAGCGCTACGCCTGGCCGATCAAGAAGTAGTCAGCGGATCGTGCACTCGCTATCGACGGGCTCCTTCGCCTTCACCGCGGTCGCACGCGCCGTCGTGCAATCGTCGAGGCTCGGATGGCAGACATCGACGCCGTCGGGATCACTCTTCACGCCCTGGTGAAAGCACCAGATCGTGCTGACCGCAGCGCAGTCGCTGAGCTCGCGAATGCCCTTGAGCTGCTTGGCCTGCTCGTGCAAGTCGGGACAGTCGCTCGTACGCATGCAGTTGTACCGCTTCGCCCCCGTGGCCGCGGCGACGTAGCTGTAGCAGCTGTAGAGCTTCTTGGGCGAGGGGGTCGGCTGCGGTGGCGGTGTGGGCGCCGCCGCCGGCTGCGCGGGCGGCGGCGGCTGTAGCTCGGTGATCGGCGGTGGACCGCTCGCACCCGGCGGTGGCGGATCCTGCGTCACGGTCACATCATGCGTCGTCGACTCGGCGGGTTTCGAGCTCGAGCACGCGACGGCAAGGAGCAGCAGCAAAGAGCGCATTGGTAGATCTAACCTTCTTCCGTCGTGGGACGGATGCGATTGAGACCCCCGTTCAAACCGTGCGTGCGGATTTCCCGCACACGGCTTACCGGTGGTCGTTCAGAGCGCGACAATTGTGCTTGACCGGGATAGCGG
>JBBQFU010000314.1:0-9511 GCA_038322185.1 Haliangiales bacterium | reverse complement strand
TCTCTGCCACGGCGCCCGAGAATGCACTCACGCCGACCAGCGTCTCTGCCACGGCGACCCGAGAATGCACTCACGCCGACCAGCGTCTCTGCCACGGCGCCCGAGAATGCACTCACGCCGACCAGCGTCTCTGCCACGGCGCCCGAGAATGCACTCACGCCGACCAGCGTCTCTGCCACGGCGCGCAGTGATGCCGCAGGTCTTATGCGGCGTTAGCGCTTCGCGTCGTCGGGCCAGCTCATCCCGGCGTACTCCTCGCGCGGGTCGTAGTTGGGATCCGGCTCTTCCTGCGGCGGGTGCTCGGCCGCCGGCACGTTCTTGAGATTGATGCGCACGCGGTACCACGCCGTCGCGCGGCCACGGTTCGTATCGACGAGGACATCCTCGGGCGCGAGCTTCGTGGCCACGTCGGGCCAGCGCGCCTTCCAGCGCTCCAGCCCTGCGAGCGCGTCTGGCTTGCCCTTCGCCTGGGCGACCGTGATCACCGGGAACTTCGGCTTGCGCGCCGCGCTGCCCTTCGCCCTCGACGGTGCAACGCGGGGTGCCTCGCCGGCCTGCTTGGCGAAGTGCGGTGGCCACGGTGCGTCCGCCTGCCCTTCCGCCTCCTGCCGGTCCGCGAGCTCGAGCAGTCCGTCGAGTGAGCCTGGATGATCGTCGATCGCTGCGTGCGCGTCGCCGTTCGCCTTGAACATCGCGGGCACCGTGCGCAGCGTGAACTCCGCCGGATCCGCGACGACAAAGTCATCCCACGACAGCGGCATCGATACGCGTGCATCCTCGCGGGCGCGCACCGAGTACGCGCAGCACGTGGTGCGGTCGCGAGCGTTCTGGTTGTAGTCGAGGAACACGCCCTGGCGTTCCTCCTTCCACCACTTCGCGGTCGCGATCGTCGGTGCCCGGCGCTCGACCTCGCGGGCAAACGCGAGTGCTGCGCGCCGCACCGTCGCGAATGGCCAGTTCTGCGCGATGCGAACCCACAGATGCGCGCCGCGTGAGCCGCTCGTCTTGGGCCATCCCACGAGCCCGACCTCGGCGAGCACCTCGCGCGCGACCTTCGCCACCTCGATGATCTGCGGCCAGCCGACGCCGGGCACCGGATCCAGATCGATGCGCAGCTCGTCGGGCCGATCCATATCCTCGCTGCGCACCGCATGGGGATGCATCTCGATGCAGCCGAGGTTCACGACGTACACGAGCGATGCGGCGTTGTTCACCACGATCTCGTCGGCGCTGCGGCCCGACGGGAACTTGAACGTCGCGATGTCGAGCCACGCAGGCCGCTTCGCGGGTGCGCGCTTCTGATAGAACGGCTCGCCCGCGGCGCCGTCGACATAGCGCTTCATGATCATCGGCCGACGCGCCAGCGCGCGCAGCACGCCGGGCTCGACCGCCAGGTAGTACTCGACCAGCTCGCGCTTCGTGATCCCCGCCTTCGCGAAATAGATCTTCTCAGGATTCGATAGCGAGACCTCGTGCCCGTCGAGCACGAATGGCAGCTTGGCCGGCTTCGCCATGCTCGAATCCTTGCACGAGCCGCCCGGACAACGCACATTCCCCGGCCCTCGATGCGTACGCGGCTGTTGACCCTGCTTGCACTGGCGTTGCCGATGGTGCTCGCGCGTGCGACCCAGTCGGTGATCACGTTCGCCGATGCGATGCAGGTCGAGCATCTCGGTGTCGGTGCCCTTGCCGCCACCGCGACCGGCGGCCTCAACGTCGTCGGTATCGCGATCCTACCGATGGGCACGGTCTTCATCGTGCAGAGCTTCGTGTCCCAGCTCGTCGGCCGTGGCGAGCGTGACTCGACCCCACGGTTCGCCAGCTACGGCCTGATGATCGCCGCGATCTCCGGCATCCTGAGCCTCGCGCTCATTCCGCTCGTCGAGCCGCTGCTCGGTCTCACCAGCTACTCGGCCGGCGTCAAAGCAGACATGGCCGGCTACATGAACATCCGGTTTCTCTCGATCGCTGCGATCGTCGGGGTCGAGGCGCTAGGCAACTGGTACGGCGGTCTCGGTAACACCTGGATGCAGATGATCGCCGGCATCATCTCGATGATCGTCAACATCACGATCAACTGGCTTCTCATCGACGGAAACCTCGGCGCGCCTGCACTCGGTGTCGCCGGCGCCGCGTGGGCCTCGATGATTGCGAGCTGGACGGGCTTCGCGTTCCTCGCGTTCGCCTTCTGGCGGCGTTGGGGTGGCGCCCCGCGCACCAAGCAGAAGGCGCTGTCGCGCGGCGAATTCAAGCGCGTGGTGCGATTTGGCCTGCCCAACGGCCTCAACTGGTTCCTCGAGTTCGCCGCGTTCCAGGTGTTCATCAACTTCGTGCTCTCGAGTATGGGAGACGAGACCGTTGCGGCGCTCAACGCCGTGCTCGCCGTCAACATGATTGGCTTCATGCCCGCCTTCGGCCTCGCCACCGCGGGCGCGATTCTCGCCGGTCAGGCGATCGGTAGCGGCAAGCGCGAGGAGGTCTGGCCGCAGGTCAAGATCACGCTCGTGTGCACGATGAGCTGGATGGGCGTGATGTGTATCGCCTACCTCGTCTGGCCCGCCGAGATCCTCCAGCTGTTCGACAGCAACAACACCTCGCCGAAGCTGGTCGCCGTTGGCACCACGATGCTCCTGCTCAGCGCCTTGTGGCAGCTGTTCGATGCCATCGCGCTCACGCTGTCCGAGACGTTGCGCGCCGCAGGCGATACGTTCTGGACCGCCGCCGCGCGTGTGGTCCTCGCGTGGTTCGTGTTCACGCCGGCGGCCCTCCTCGTGGTGTTCCAGTGGGAGGGCGGACCGGTCGGCGCGATGATCTGCCTTGCGGTCTACGTCGCGCTGCTCGCCGCCGCGCTCGGATTCCGGTTCCGGTCCGGCGCGTGGAAGAACATCGAGCTCATCGAGCCCAAGCTCGTCTGATCGACTACGTCAGCGGGAACGGCTTGGTGCCAGTCACTGTTGCCTGGCTCATGCCCGCAGGATTGTCCTTCGGGATCGTGAACGAGGCCGCGCGCTTGACCCCGGGCGCGGCCGACGACGCGGCACCGACCGGGCGGTTGACCGTGACGAGCGTGCTCTGCACTTCGGTCGCCGTCACCTTCGCGTAGCCGTAACCCTGCGCGTTGGTATCGACGTAGCGAATGTGCGGGTTCGGCGGGTCCGATTGCCCCAGCGCTGCGGTCAGGTTGCCGGTCGCGGCAAAGACGCCCGCCGACTGCAGGCCGTGCTGGATCAACAGGTTGATGTTCTCGGTGAACGCAGAGCCACCGCCCGCCGTCGCGTCGACCGTGACCAGCGCACGCACCGACGCCAGCTCGCGTGTCGCGGACTCGTAGAACGAGAACAGCGAGTTCGACGAGATGCCGGCCGCGACCAGCTCGGTGGCGACCGCCACCGGCGTCCCAGTACTATCCGGGTTGTCGACGAGGACGCCCGCGAAGTGCGCGTGGAAGTCGCCGGTGAGCACGACGACGTTCTTGACGTTCTGCGCGAGCAGGTACGACAACAGTTCCCGGCGCTCGGTCGGGTAGCCGTCCCACGCGTCACCGTTGAGAACACGGTCAAAGCCGAGGGCGCCGTCGACGTCGTTGACGCGCATGCGCATCATCGGGACCTCGTTGCCCCACAGCTTCCACGTTGCATCGCTGGCGAGCATCGTGGCCTTCCACCACGCCTTCTGCTCCTTGCCGAGCATCGTGCCGATCGGCGCCGTGTGGCGCGGGTTCGGCACCGACGCCGTCTGCGACAGCTGGATGTTCGGCATGTTCGCGACACTGCCGACGTCCATCAGGTTGACGAGCGGTAGCGGCAGGAAGTTACGCGGGTCGAAGAACACCGACTGGCCAGCGGCCGCGTTGACGATCGCCGCGAAGTCCTCGGGGATCGCGTGATCGCTGCGGTACGAACGCTGATCGGTCATCACGAGCTCGACGTGCTTGCCCCAGCGGAGCGAGCGATAGATCGTCATCGAGCCGACCGCTGCCGCGTTGTTCGGCTCCGCGACGAAGTTGTCCGAGTTCGCGGCGGTGAAGCGCGCGTTGGCAACGGTGCCCGGGGTGAAGTCCTTGGCGTTCTGCGTGACGCCGCCCGGTCCGATCGAGCCGGTCAGCTGCGCCGGGACGTACTCGAACCACGCACGGTTCGCGTCGTACTTGCGCTTCTGCGACGGCTCGTCGGTGGTCGTGCCGTCGATGTAGTTCGCCATCGACTGCCAGTAATCGTTCGAGAACTCGTGATCGTCCCACGTGTAGATGAACGGCCAGCGCGCGCGAGCGGCCTGCATGTTCGGATCCGACATGAACGTCTTGTAGAGGTGGCGATAGTCGTCGACGGTCCGCGCGAACTTCGCGCCGCCCTTGGTGTTGCCACCGCCCGACGGGAAGTCGTTCGGGATGCGATCCGAACCGTCCTCGTTCTTGAGGACCTTGGTCACGAACGCGTCGTCGAGCGCGCGCTGCGACCCCTCGTCGATCGTCTCGTAGATCACATCGCCGAGGTGAACGACGAAGTGGATCTTGTCCGCCGCGGGGCGGGCCTCGTCGTCGGTGAGCATCTGCTGATACGCACCGTAGTGGCCGGACTGGTAGTCCTGACAGGACACCCACGCGAGGTTGACCTGCACGTCGGCGGTCGAGTCCGGCGCGGTGTGCGTGCGTCCAACGATCTCGTCGACTCCCGCGACGAACCGGTAGTGGTACTCGGTGTTCGCATCGAGATCGGTCACGAGCACGCGCACTGCGTGATCACTCGCCATCGTCGATTGCAGCGTCATGTCGACGACGACCGCGGCAAAGGTAGCGTCGGTCGCGACCTGGAGACGGAGCTCGACGTCCGCGAGCTCATCCGAGCCCTGGATCACGCGCGTCCACAACACGACCGAGGTCGTGCGCGGATCGCCGGACGCGAGCCCCTGCGGGAACGCGTAGCGGCCGTTGAGTGATGCGTCAATGGCGGGAACCGTGGCGTCGTCGCCGCAGGCCGGTAGGAGCTTCGCGCCGACGATGAATGCGCCGGCGCCGCGAAGAAAGTCTCTGCGATTCATGGACGAGTCCTATCATTGGAGCTGACCGACGTTGCAGCCGGGTCGGCGGGGGGCGGTGCCGACGGGGCGCCGAACGTGCCCTTGACGCCGAGCGAGAGCACGAGTGCCGTCACTCCGTACGTGCCGTGGAAGATCGGATACTGGGGATCACTGCTCGAGTCGCGCTCGCGTTGCGGGATCCACAGCGCACCGAAGTGCCCGTCGATGCTCGACGTGATCTCGCGGCTCGCGCCGACCGTGAATGCGAACCGGTCGACGTCCGGCAGCTGCGCCGTGACCGTCGAGGTCGGGATCGGGGTCGGGTCGTAGATGAAGCCGGCGCGCAGGTTGAGCTTCTGTTTCGGCAGCTTGTAGTCGAGACCCAGGCGCCAGGTCAGCGTGTTCTTGTAGTCCTGGGGGACGTTCGAGACCTGACCGCCGGGCAAGTTGATCGACAACGCCGTCGCGTCGCCGCCGCGGTTGGTGTCGTCGGTGAACGTGTCGCTCCAGCCGATCCACACCGCGTTGACCTCGACCTCGAGGTTATCGACGGTGTACCCGATGCCGCCCCACACTGCCTGCGGCAGGTTGATCGTGGTCGATGCGTCGCCATCCGGCGGCAGCTGCGAGCGGAATGGATCGTCGATGTCGAAGTCAGCCTGACCCTCGAAGTCGAGGGCGACCTTGCTGCGGTACATGACGCCGAGCTTGAGTCCCTTCACCTTGGGCGGGTGATACTGGACGCCGGCGCGGAAGCCGACACCGACGGTGTCAGCCGCGAGGTCGACGGTGCCTTCGGTCTCACCGAACCGCACCGCACGCTGGAGATGCACGCTCGCCGGCACGATGTCGACGCCAAGGCCCAGGGTGAGCCCCGGCACCTGCTTGTTCAGATTGACGCCGACGACCGGCGAGATGAACAGCGTGCGCAGATCGGAGTCCTGCGCGATCGTCGACTGCGCGTGACCATCGGGCCACGACACCGCGAGACCGAACGGCAGGTGGAAGCCAAGGCCGACCGCGATCATGTCGTGGACGCGGGATGCGATGAACAGGTTCGGCACCGCTGACGGCGGGCCGTCGGTCGTGACCCTGTCGCTGGTGTCGTTGTCGTACGAGCCTTCGGCGATATAGAGCGAGCCGCCGAGTGAGATCTGCGTGCCCTCGACGCGTGCGATGCCGGCCGGGTTGAACACGATGGCCGATGGCTCGTCGTTACTGGCGGCCGTCGCGCCGGCGCGTCCGGTGACGCGCGCGTCGTGCTCGTTGATGTTGAATGCGTTCGCGGATGCGGTGCCGGCGAGTCCGGCGAGTCCCAGCGCGGTGAACAGGGAGGTTCGTAGGTTGTTCATGGTCTGGGCCTACTTGTTCGACAGGAGGTAGAAGACGGCGTCGGTCTGCAGACGGACCGTCGCGAACGTGCCGTCGCAGTTGGCACCGGTGCTCGGGTTACACGTGCCACCGAGGACACTCGGCTCGGGCTTGAGGAGCGAGCCATGCGAGTAGGTGTTACCGACGAGGCACTCGGCGTTGCCGGGCGCGTACTGGCGGTACTGCAGGAAGTGACTCTGCATCGGCGCCGCGAGGATCGCCGTCGAGGGCGGAATGCTCGGGCCGCCGAACGGGATGCCACAGCTGGCGTCCGCGCGCGGCTGACCGGCCAACGCACCGAGGTTGTCGGTCGCGATGTTGGGGACCACCTCGTCGTTCTCGATCTCCTGGAGCAGGAACTTCTCCGCGCCCAGACGGCCCGCGAAGTTCGCCGGGTCCGCCGAGTCGAGGAGCCAGCGACCGATCGCCGCGAACTGGCGGTAGCCCGGCATCGTCTTCCAGGCGTCGGTGGTGCACAGACCGGTCATCGCCACCTTGTCGTACGGTGCGCCGGTCAAGAACCCGGCCGCGATCAGTGCGTCGACGAGCGGGCACTGGAACTGCTCGGTCGCCTCGGTGTTCTCGATGATGTCGAGCCAGCCGGCGCCCGCAGCGTTGAGCACGCCCGCCTTGATGTCGGCGAACGGCATCACGATCGCGCCGAAGTTACCGCCGACCAGCGAGTGGCCGAGGTACATGATCTTGGTCGGGTCGACCTTGAGGCTGCCGCATGCCGTGGTCCCGCACGCCTTGAGCGAGGTCACGAGCTGCTGGATGTCGAGCACGGTCTGGCGGAAGCTGTCACGGGTCGCGGCGAGATCCGGCGACAGCACCGGCGCGTAGCAGCCGCTCTTGGCCGTGGGGTCTGGGCCGAGATCGGGGCGGGCAGACGGAATGCCCACGGTGACGTCGACGCAGTTCACGTCGGGATCGGCGCTGGCCGCGTTCGAGATGCGAACCGCGCGCGAGCCGTGGTTGACGGCATCGATGGCGACGACCGCAAACCCCTGGCTGGCGAGGTTACCCGCGACTGCGAGCACGTCACCGCGCGAGCGCGTGATGCCGTGCTGGAAGATCACGGTCGGCCAGCCGGCGGTCGGCGCCGTCCCCTGCGGGATCAGGACGATCGCGGAGATCTTCGCCTGCGCGTCGTTGGCGAGCGGGTTCGCGTTGTTCGTGTCGTGGACGACCGTCGGCTTGAGCGGATCGCTCCACGCGCCAGGGATCGCCGTGGTGCCGGTGCCCGTATAGAGCGTGTTGGGGACGTCGGCCTGGTACTGCTTGGACAGCAGCAGCGAGCCGAGCACGTCGCTGATCGCGGCGCAGCCGGCGGCGGCGCAAGTGGCCGTGCCGACAGTGTAGTTGCCGGCGCCGAGGAGGATGCGGAGGAGGCACTGAGTGTCGGTGATGTTGTTCGGGCACTGCGCGAACACGCCGGTGCGGGCGGTGGCGAGCGCGGCCAGCGACTGGTTGCCCAGCAGCGGCAACAGCGTCGGTGCCGAGGCAGGCGAGCCCGCGACCGTCGCGTCGAACGGGTCGGTGATCGTCTGGGTGTTGAACTCCCACGCGAGCAGGATCTGGTCACTCGAGTGACCTGCGCCCGCGAGGAACGCGAGCCCGGTGGCGTGCGCCTTCCACAATAGATCGATACCCGCGAGGCTCGCGCGACCGGCCGTGGAGAATGGATCGAGCGGCGTACGGTTCGTGGTGACGTTGCCGTCGTCGTCGATGACGACGACCGGCTCGGGCTCACGGATCAGCGTCCACGTGAACGACGCGTTGAAGTCCGGTCCGGCGGCCGTCTTGATGCCGTCGAGCAGGACGACCGTGTACGTCGACTTCTGATCGAGCGCGCGGGTCGGAACGAACGTGACCTGCTCGATCATCGCCGGATCGGTGCACGCGGCGAGGTCAGCCTGGTTGCCGTAGCGGATGGCCTTGCCCGGGATCGCGATCACCGGAATCGGTACAGCGCTCGCCGGATCCTGCGCGGTACCCGCGCGGACGCGCTGATAGAGCAGTACCCGGTTCGCGAGTGACGTGAGATCGACGGGCTCGGTGAACGTCACGTTGAGCGTGGGCTCGTACGTGCCAAATCCATCGAGCTTGTTGATCGACGCGCGCGTGGCGGCCGACGTCGGACTCTCGTTGCACTGCTGTGGCAACGCGACCTTCCCGGTCGCGGGATCCAGCAACAGGTTATTCGGGAACGGAATGATCTTGCCCGCCGGGTTGAACTCGATCTCGGCGCGATCCGCCCCCTCTTCCTCATCGACCGTGACACTGGGACAACCGCTCGCCGCGAGGACGAGCAAAGAAGCCAACAACTTCCTCATAATGAAGCTCCCGCTTAAATTTTTCGAACGGTCGCGAGTATAGGCAGCGCCACTCGGAACGCGCGAGCAATCGCGCCCGCTGTTAACAGCAGAGGCACGAAGCGTACGGCGTCCCACGAGCGTTACGCGGCGCACCGTGATGGGAGTCGCATGACGCGGATGTGTGCGTGATCGCTCGTTCTACAGCGAGGGGAATTTTACACATGCTGACGCGGACGATCGCGAGCCTCGGGTTGCCGGTGTCCGGGAATTGCCGGGACCTCAACGTCGTCGACCTCGAAACCATCATCCTCCTCGCGCGATGCGAGCTCGGCGGCGGCTGCGCTGTCGTGCTTGCGCATCGAAGCGAGCACGTCGTTGACCTCGGCGCCGACGAGGAGCGCCATGTTCGACAGCCACAGCCAAGTGAGGAAGATGATCGCGCCACCGAGGGTTCCGTAGGTCGCCTCGTAGCTGTTGAAGTGGCCGAGGTAGAGGCCGAACAGCGCCGAGATCCCGAGCCACGCAAGGACTCCGATGAGGGCGCCCGGCGTGAACACGCGGAACGGCGCGTCGGTGTTCGCGAGGAACTTGTACAGCAGGGCCCACACGAACATCACGAGCACGCCGGCGCCGACCCAGCGGCCGATGTTCCACCCGACGTCGAAGGCGGCCCCGAGCCCGAAGCGATCGGCGAGGAGGTGGCCGACGTACGGACCGGCGACGAGCAGACCGAGCGCGATCACGACGAGCACCGCGACGCCGACGGTCACGCCGACCGCGATGAGCTGACGACGCACGAAGCTGCG
>JBBQFU010000313.1:0-9516 GCA_038322185.1 Haliangiales bacterium | reverse complement strand
AACCCCGTGTGGGCGCCGGTACTCCTCGTCACACAGTGACCGTCCCGTAAGTTGCTAACTACGCCAGGTCATTAGAGAACTGAGCGGTAACCTTTGGAGGCATCGCTTGCCTCTAGAGAGAGAACCAGGGAGGACGTTTCGATGCGCCTATCTTCATTTGCAGTGGCAACTGCTGAGTGAATCAATTCTGTGACCGCTCCTCGAAGGAGCTTGGAGGCCAATGCGATCGACGATGCGTCTGCTGACCTTGAGTGTGTTGATAGTCCTCGCGAGCTCGCGACCGTCGAGCGCGGCCGATCGGACGTTTCCGGCCGGGAGTCTCATCATTCCAATGGACCTCTCGTACCAGTCACGCGGGATGTTCCAGTCGTACGGTCTCGTGTTCCAGCTACTGAAGCGCAACATCCATGTGCACTGGGTCATCGATCCGGCCAAGACGTGGCATGCGGCACCCTGCAACACGGTCAACAATCTCTGCGCGTGGGACTGCGCGATCGAAGGCTCGGGGGTGAAGTGTCCGTATCCGACCGCCAGCCCTGACTTCGCCGCAACGACGAAAGTCATGTGGGACGACGCCGGGGGCGCGGCCCGCGATTCGACGCTCGGCACTCATCGCTATCGCGGAGGTCCGTTCGTGATCGACGCCGCGGACCATGACGCCGCGTTGGCCATCATCGATGTGTGGAACGATCAGTCGAAGTGGGCGGCGAATCCGTGGGCGATGCGGAGCGTCTTTCACGTCGTGACGGTGCACGAGGCGACGGCGCCATTCACCGGTAACTCCGCGCGCGAGATGATCGCTGCGCCGACGATTGCCGTGTTCTCCGATGGCAACGAAGGCATCGCGACGGGATATCTGCGCGCGGCGGGCATTCCGCAGTCGAGCGGCGTGGAGTTTCCAGGCGGAAACTGCGGCGCTGCGAACTGTGGCCCAGGCACTGCGAATCCGGACATGCTCACGCCGGTTCAGATTGCCGGTGACCTTGGAACGTGCACCACGCCGAACTACGACCACAAGAACGGCGCGCTCTTCAAGCCCGACGGCACCCCAGCGTACTGCCAGATCATGTCGATGCACTGGGGTGTGAACGAACGCGAGCGCGTCGAATGCGAGGGCGGATGTCCCACAACGCAGGGCCAATGCGCCGGTGAGAAATTCACGTTCAACGGTCACGAGGTCGTGGCCGAGGTTCGAGCGTTCCTCGCGTACGCCACTCACTTCTTCGCAGAGTGTCAGGCGGTGAATGCGTACGAGAACACGGTGCCGAATCCCGCCTGGCCATATCTCGACGATGCCGGCCGCGACGGTCACTTCCTCACCACGACTGGGACGCCTCCGTTGTGCCCCGGTGGCACGTGCACGAACAACGACTACGAGTGCGTGGCAGCTGCGTGTGGCGGCCAGGCCTGCTGCCTGCCCAAACCGGCGACGTGGCAAAACCTGCCCGGCTTCGAGGTCGCCGATCAGCCGAACACGAGCGAGGTGAAGGTCTTGCGACCCGACATTCCGTACAGCCAGCTCGACGGTGCGTTCGGGACGACGGGTGGCAGCGAGCCGGCGTACAACCTCAGCGCGTATCTCAATACGATGTACAAGAACAACCGCCAGGTGACGCTGCTCACCGGTGCGAATGGCCCCGGTGATCAAGATCTGTGGATGAGCGGCTACCTCGACGGGTGCGGCGACATCATTCTCGGACCGCCTGGCGGTGCGCCTCGTGCAGCGGGATGCGAGGGCAAGATCAGCTACCTCGGCGGTCACTCGTATTCGACGAACGTGCCGGTGACCTCGGGCTCGACGAGCCTGGGAACGCGCGTGTTCTTGAATGCGCTATTCGAAGCGCAGTGCACGGTCGCCCCTGACGATGGTGGCGGCATGGATTCCGATGGCGATGGTGTCGATGACGGAAGCGACTCGGATCCAAATGATCCGACGAAGTGCGGCGACGTCGATGGTGACGGATGCGACGACTGCAGCAGCGGAACCTTCGACACCGACAACGACTGCGATGGCGACGGTGGCGGCGGTGCCAGTCCGGGCGGCTGCTGCGATACCGGGGGCAGCGACGGTCGCCAGCTGGTGTTCGCGCTACTCGTCGGCTTGCTGCTGGTCCGGAAACGAACCCGTCGTGCCTAACGCGTTCCCAACGTTCGTGGCGGCGAGCTCCCAGCGCGCAGCCTCGGAAGCGCGCGGGCTGGTTCCAGCTCTGCTCGTGATCGCGGTTGCGCTGATCGGCTGCGAATTTCGCCCGGGCTCGCTCGCATCCACCGATGGCATGGTGCCCGATGCCGGGCCGTGCGCGGATCTCACCGCGACGTGCGTGTCGAGTACGATGCTGCGAACGTGCGCGACCATCGGTAACGCGCCTGTGGACATCGAGTGCGCGTGGGGGTGTTTGTCCTCGGGGCCCCCTCGTTGCGGCTCCCTGCAGCCCGCGGGAGGTGGTGCCGTCGCGGCGGACCTCGATCCCATGATGTATGCCGGTCTGGTCGATGCCACCGTTTCAGGAACCACCACGATCGACAGCACCGATGGGACGATCAGCAGCCTCGCTGGTACGCAGTTCGACTACCACGTGGGGGCGAACGACATCGCGGTATTTCGGTTCAAGAAGCTCCACATTGCGGGGAACGTTCAACTCGTGGGCACACGCGCGATCGTGCTCGCAGCAAACGAGAGCATCACGCTCGATGCAATGATCGACGCACGCGGCTGCATGCCGGACTTGATGACACCAGGTCCGGGAGGGTTTCGAGGCGCGAACGCTGATGTCACTGCGGCAGGTGCCGGCGGAGGGTCTCGCTCTGTCGACGAGGGCGGTGGCGGTGGCGGTGGACACGGTGGACGCGGAGGCGCAGGCGGCTACGACAAGTCTTTGGCGCCAGGCGGCATGCCATTCGATGTTGCCGGCGCAATACCGACATTGTTGAGAGGAGGCGGTGGCGGAGGAGGAGGTAGTGGTGGCGGCGGTGGCGCCGGTGGTGGCGGCGGCGGAGCCTTGCAGCTTGTATCGAACACGGAGATCCGGATCGCATCGTCCGGAGGCATCTCGGCGAGTGGCTGCGGCGGTGAACAGGGCGGCGGCGGCGGCGGTGATGGCGGCGGCGGCGGGGGTGCCGGAGGTGCGGTGCTTCTCGAAGCGCCGGTGATCGTAATTGCTGGGACGATCGCGGTGAACGGCGGCGGTGGCGGTGGCGGCGATTCGGGTGGCAACGGTGCGCCCGGGGACTCGTCGCGGAATCCCGCAGCAGGCGGTAATCGCGCGGGCGCCGGAGCAGCGGGCAGTATTGGCATCGACGGCGGGCCCGGGATGGGTACCGCCGGCAGTGCGCAGGACAAGACCGGCGGCGGTGGCGGCGGCATCGGCCGCATCCGGTTTCATACGGCAACAGCCACTGCGACCGTTGACAACAGCAACCTGAGCCCATCGCTCGCCGACAACCCGACGTCGTGCACGGTAGGCATCGCCATGGTGCAGTGATTGCGCGTCGACACGCTCGAAGCCGCGTGTGAGCCGAGTCCCGCGTAGTGCGCCCCAGACACCGTTTCGGGCCGCGTTTGACAGCGTCTAAGATTCCCCAATATGGAGGTAGTTATGTGGACTCGAATTGCCGTTGTACTTGCATTGTTTTTGGTCGGTTGCGGTGGCGACGACAGTTGCGATCCGGTGGGGAACACCGGGTGCGATGACAACCAGGCATGCGAACGCGTGCAGGGTGGAGAGCCGACGTGCGTTGCGGCCGTGGTCGTAGTCGGGCGCGTGTTCGATCTCGAGACAAACTCCGCAGTGACCGGCGCACGCATCGTAGCTCTCGATGCGAACGGCGCCGCGACGAGCTTCGTCGCAACGTCTGGCTCGGATGGCTCGTATACGTTGCCCATCCCTGTGGCGCGCACGAGCGGCGGTGCGCCTGCGGAGAGCTTCACGATCACATTGCGTGCGGACGCGAACGGGTATCTGACGTTTCCTGCGGGCGTTCGGCCGGCACTGCCGTTCGACACCTCGAGCGCGGTTCTCGCCGATGGGCGCTACGAGATCAAGTCGGCAGTCACCGACATCGGCCTGTTGAAGGTCGCTGCGGGCGGACCGCCGACCGGCACGGTCAAGGGACACGTTGAGGACAACGCGACGCACGCATCCGTGCTCGTCGTAGCGGAAGTCAACGGCCTCGGACACACGGCGATCGCCGGTCGCAACGGCGAGTACACTATCTTCAACGTCCCGGCCGGCTCAGCGTCAGTGGCCGCGTACGCGCGTGGTCACAACTACGTCGCCAAGACCGCTGACATCAGCGCAGGCGCGACCGTTGAGGTCGACCTGGACGTGAGTGATGCGGCTGCATCGACGGTGTCCGGATCCGTGAGTATCGTCAACGGACAGCTCGGCGAGGCGACGTCGGTGATCCTCGTGGTCGAGTCGACGTTCAACGCCACGATCGCGCGTGGTGAAGCGCCGCCGGGATTGCGTGCGCCTGACCCGGGCACAGCCCCCGACGTCAACGGAGCATTCTCGATCACCGGTGTGCCTGCCGGACGCTATGTCGTGTTGGCCGCGTTCGAGAACGACCACTTGGTTCGCGATGAGTCGGGTGGCGGAGGCACAGACATCGTTCACCAGGAGGTGGTCGCCGGACAGGACGTGGCCATCGGCGACGGCTTCAAGGTGACGGGGTCCGTCGATATCGTGGGACCGGGCGCGACCGGACCTGAGATGTTGACGAGCGCGCCGACGTTCACTTGGCTCGACGATTCCTCCGAGGATCGTTACGGCGTCAAAGTCTTCGACTCGTATGGCACCGTCGTTTGGGAATCGGAAACTCCGAAGAGCGTTGTCACGCTGCCCTACGGAGGCCCGGCACTCAAGCCTGGCATGTACTACCAGTTCCGCGTTTCGTCGATCAAAGATCCATCGACGGTCATCTCGCGCTCGGAGGATCTCAAAGGCGTCTTTTTTATGCGGTGATCCTGCGCTGCCTTTCGTCCCCGTTGCCGACCTGCGGGCGGCCCTGGAGAACGACGCCGATCGCCGTGACGCGTTCCTCGCCCTGTTCCCGGACGGCCTAAGCTTCGCGCCAGCGCGTACCGCTGGCCGGCGAGCGTCAGGTCTGGAAGATCAGCGGCGACATCGATCTCGGATCGCTGACCGACGCGAGCGATTCCAAACGAATCGCGTCCCGGTCCCCGGCCAATGATGTCGTTCGGGCAGAGCCAACCACCGGATTCGATGGCGGCTCTGGTTCTAAACGCGTGGCGACCCCGACGGGACCGCTCGCAATCGGGACCGCCGCGCTGCCCTTTGAGCTGTTAGCGCTGCGTCGAGGAGCGTAACCGTCGCCAAACTGCGGTTTCTGCGGTAAGTTGCGACATGCCCAAAAAGGGTATTTCAATACCCAAAGTGGGTATATCGGAAGCTCTGTTCACAAGGACGCAGCAGCGCGTGCTGGGACTTGTATTTGGCCAGCCGGATCGGAGCTACGGGACTGTCGAGCTGATCGAGCTTGCACAGGCGGGATCAGGAGCCGTCCAGCGCGAACTCGGGCGCTTGGCGGCCAGTGGACTCGTGACGTGCAAGGTGATCGGCCGGCAGAAGCGATATCAGGCAAATACGGCATCGCCGATCTTCGATGAACTACGAGCGATCGTAGAAAAGACAGCGGGCGTACCAGACGTCATTCGCCGATCCCTGGTTGCGCGGGATCCGCCGATCCCATTCGCGGTTCTCTATGGTTCGGTTGCCAAGGAGACCGACAGTGCGAACAGTGACATCGATGTGCTGGTCGTGTCCGACGACCTTGCGCTCGAGGAGCTGTTCGCGGCGCTCGAGCCCGCGGAGCGTCGACTCGGGCGTCGCGTCAGCCCCACGTTGTATACCAGTGAGGAGTTTCGACGACGGCGGAAGTCCAAGCATCCGTTCCTCGCCAAGGTACTCGCCGGAAAACATGTAGTCCTGCTCGGAAGCGAAGATGACATCGTCTCGGCTAGATAACCTCGTCGCGATCGGTCAGCTCGAGATCGAGCCCGGAACACGGGCAGAATTTGAGGGACTCTTCGCTTCTGGGGCGGCGCGGATCAAGGACGCGCAGAATGAGTCGCTCAGTGTCGATAGCCGTTTCGACCTCGCGTACAACGCCGCCCACGCGTTCGCGCTCGCCGCACTGCGATACAGCGGCTACCGCGCCAAGACGCGGTACCACGTGTTTCAGTCGCTGCAGGACACCCTCGCGGTGCCTGCCGCGCAATGGCGTGTACTCGACCAGGCACATCGCAAGCGAAATACGGCCGAGTATGAGGGGAACGTCGAGGTTGATCTAAAACTCGTCGAGGGTGTAATCACCGTCGCGCTCGAGCTTCAGACGCGCCTCGGTGCGCTGATACCGCTTGCGACGTAACTTGATGTACAGCGCGCGAGCATCGCGACGTTCAACTGCGCGTGCGCCGGCGATCGCGGCTCGACTTCACCACGACGAGGCCGCCGGTCAGGTTGAGATACTCGGCGGTCAGCCAGCCGTCGCTGCGGGCGACGGACTCGATGCGCGCCTCGTCGAGGACGCCATCCATGCGGTCGTCGTTCGGCGACCCGATGCAGCGGTTGCAGCCAGCCCGAGCTCGGTGGCTGATCGTGATCGCCGAATTGCAGTCGGCTTCGTGCGCACGCGGTAGACTGGCGTCGTGCGTACGCTCGGTCTCCTCGGCTGCCTGGCTGCCTGCGGACGGATCGGGTTCGACGCCAACGCTACCGACGGCGGTGACGGCGTCAGGACGGGACCACTGGGGCCACGCTGGATCCGCCAGCTGGGCGACGAGACCATCCGCATCGCAATTGCGGGTACCGCCGGCGAGCTGGTGGGACTGCAGCGCTTCTCGGCATCGTTTGCCGGCGACGGTGTCGCGCTCACGGGGCAAGCGGCCACCAGCTCGGCGCTCGTGCGCTACGCGCCTGATGGCGCGCTCGACCGCACGCGAGTGTTTGACTCGGAGGGTTCTTGCGAGATGCGTTCGCTGATCGTCGGTAGCGACACGATGATCGTCGCAGGGTTCACGTCGGGCTCGCAGACGATGGCGTCACGCGGCGCCTGCAGCATTGTCACGAGCAACCGCCAGGACCCTATCGTGATCGCCGTCGACAACGCGGGTGCCGAGACCGTGATTGCGCACTGGAGCGCGAGTGTCGAGAACGCGCAGATCTGGGGCGGCGCACAGTACGCCAGCGGCCAGCTCGTCTACTCCGGCGTTTACAGCGGTGACCTCACGATCGGGTCGCCGCTGCCAACCGCGATGGTGGATCCGAACGCCTGGCTCGCGGCTCCGTCCGACGGCACGCCCACGAACGCTCGCTGGGCCGTACCGATGTCGGCGAACGTCGAAGTCCACAGTGGTCCCGTCGCCGCGTACGGAACGAGCGCGTTCATGGTGGGTTCGTTCACCAGTAGCGCGACCTTGATCGGCGTACCGGTGACCAGCCTTGGCAGCTACGACACGTG
This sequence comes from Haliangiales bacterium, assembly GCA_038322185.1. Taxonomy (GTDB): domain Bacteria; phylum Myxococcota_A; class Polyangia; order Haliangiales; family Haliangiaceae; genus JABFXX01. The sequence continues at coordinate 2,034 of JBBQFU010000313.1, read as the reverse complement.
GCTCGCACGGATCAACGAGGACGGCAGCTTGGGCTTCTTTCGCACGATCGGCTCGACGCAGCCTGAACCGTCATTTGGTAACAACACCTCGTTGGTCGCACTTCCCGACGGCGGCTGCGTGATCGCGCTCCAGACGGCAGGCGACGTCACGTTCGATTCCCGCACGTTTCTCGCGAGCGATGGCATCGCGCTGGTGCTGCGCCTCGACGCGAACGGCAATCTCGTGAGCGGCATGCGCGTCCGGGACATACCGCAGCTCGCGTTCCTCGGCGACAAGCTGTATGCGGGCTTCCGTGTGACCACCGAGATCACGATCGGCGGCACGAATTACGTTCCGGACATGGGCGATGTTGTCATCGTCGAGCTCGGGCCTGATGCACCGATTCGCCTGGTCTCCGTGATCGCCGGCGCCGGCAGTCAGGCGATCTCGAATCTCGCGGTCGTTGGTCCCGACGCGCTGGGGTTCAGCGTGGTGTCGTCCGGAGAGCTCACGTTTGGTGCAACGACGATGAACACCGGCGGCAGTCTAGTGCGCTTCGTCGGTGTGCTCGGCCTCTAACGCAGGATCCATGGCAGCATCGCTGGCCTGGCCCGCGACCTCCAGCTCGGTTGGCTCGAGGTTGCGGATGCGCTTGCGCTCGCGATGATTGGTGCGAATGGTTAGACAACCTTGTCCGTGTGGGCGCGGCCACTTGCGTTTCCTTCCGGAACGTCCGGCCTAATCGATCGACGCACCGAGGCAACGTCCCTTGGGGGAGCCCGACCGAGGTTGAGGTGAGCACCCAAAACGCCTGGATCAGCCAGCACCTGTCAGTCCGAGGTTTGTCCGATGCGATGTCCGGAACCCGGACGTCTGGAAGGCGGTTCGCGGATGTCTGTGCAGACGCGAGCGCCGAAGGCACGAGCCAGTGCGCGCCGAAGGCGCGCCGGGATTCGAACCGAGCGGACCAGACGAGTGCGGAGCGCGAGGAGGGGATCCGCGAGGTCAGGGAGCGTCGGGCGAGCGACTGAAGTGAGCGCGCAGGGCGAATGAAGGACTTCGCCCGCGGCGAGTTGGGCGAGCGCGGACGAGCTTGCGGCGCGGCCGATGCCGAGGGCGACGGTGACGCGAGGATCTCGAGCGAGAGCTGCGGCGACGCAGCGGCGAGCCCGCCGCCCTCGAGTTACCCCTTCGCTGCCAGCTCACACGCATGGTCCCGATGTTAGCGCGGGTCGTCAATCCCGAACCTCGAGGGACGGCCGCGCGCGCCGGAGCTCGGCGAACCCAACCGCCGTGATGCGCGTAAAACGGAGATCGACTCGCGCGAGCGACCCGAGCCGCGCCAACGCCTCGACGGCGTCGTCGCGAAGCCCAGGACTCGATCCAACCGAGAGGTAGCGCAGCCGTGGCAGCTCCGCGAGCCGAGCCAACCCGTGAACCGTGATGTCGTTTAGCGAAAGCTCCTCGATTCCCGGGAGGCAGATGAGCGCCGCGAAGATGTCGTCGCTCGACGGGAGGCTCGACAGGAGTAAGTTGTCGAGCGTGAGGACCCGCAGCGAACGTGCGAGGGGAGCGAACGCCCGGACGACCGGCGCCATGTCGAGGAGCGGGTTGGCCCGGAGTGTGAGCTCGCGCAGCGCGATCGCCGATGGCGACGCGACGATGCGGGCCACGTCGGCGTTGTCCACGACGACGGTGAGCGCGCGCCAGAACCCGAGGTGCCACTGCGCCGTGACGCCCGGGAGCTCAGCGTCTAACGCGTCTGCGAAGCGGCGCAGGTGGTCGCGTTCTGCGCGCTGTAGAGCTTCAAACCGTCCCAGCCCCCCGCCTCCAACGAGGCGCGATCGGGCCAGGCCGATCGCGATCGCGATGAGCTCGCCGCGCGGGTGGCCATGCGCCGTGAGCCATGCACCGTACGCTTCGAAGTCGGCGTCACTAGGCTCTCCCGCCAGCTTCGCTTCGTGCTCGGGGTCGCGCGGGAGCTCAGCCATCGATGTGACCGCAGAGTATATGACGAAGAAGCGAGTCAGGCGGAGGAAGCGGGTAAGGCGAGG
>JBBQFU010000312.1:0-9518 GCA_038322185.1 Haliangiales bacterium | reverse complement strand
GGCTCGATCGTCGCGGCGCGGTCGCCGCTCGTCGCTGACAGCGTCGCGCGCATCGCGCTCACTGGTCACTACGTCACGGCACCGCAGGTCGCCGAGCTCTCCAAGCGCCTGGCCGCGACGCCGAGTCGCGACGAGGTCGATGTCCTCGCGGCATATGCGCAGCTGTCCGTTCCGCAGGTCGCCAAGCTCCGCCAGGAGCTGATCCTCCGCCGTGCCGCTCGCACGTTCGCGCTCGAGGCCGGCGAGTATCTCCTCGAGGACGGCAGCTGCCTGCCGGTTCACGGCAACTGCGTCGATGTCCGCGCGGTCGTGTACCAGGGCATTCGGATGCACGTCTCGCAAGAGCGTCTCGATCACGATCTTCGCGCGCTCGGCGGTACGCGCTACGTGCTCGAGCCGAGCGCCGCGAACGAGATCCACCAGTTCGGATTCTGCGACGGCGAATGGCCCATCCTCGCGGCGTTGCGCGACGGCGCGAGTCTCGCGGAGCTCGAGGTACGCCATCGCGAGCTCGATCCGCGGACGACGCGCGCCGCGGTCTACGCGCTCGTCGTGTGCGGCACCGCGCGCGTGCTGTCCGTCGGCCGCACCCCGACGCCGCCGAGCATGCCGCGCACGAGGACCAATCCCGAGCTCGCGGCAGAAGCGGCCGAGCGCGCGACGCGTGCGCTCGAGATCGACAAGCCGGAGACCGCGGTTGTGGAGCTGCAGCGCGCATGCAAGCTCGTGCCGCACGAGGTCGACTACGGCGCGATGCTCGGCTGGGCGCTGTTCTGCGCAGCCGATGACAAGCGCGCGATGGCGCCGCACACGCGTCAGCTGATCGAGAGCGCGCTGACCAAGTCGCACCGCCCGTCCGATCTGAGATTCTATCTCGGCCGCGTCGAGCGGATCCTCGGGCGCCACAAGGAGGCGCTCGGCCACTTCCACGCGGTGCTGATGATGGAGCCGAACCGCCGTGATGCGTCGCAGGAGATAAGGCTACTGCAGCGCCGACTCGAGCTCGTGCAGTGAGTCGCGGCAGTACACGGCGAGGCGCTGCAAGCTCGGCACCGTGTCGCGACAGCCGGTGAAGCCAAAGCACATCGATCCGGCGTAGCTGTTCACCGTGATGTTGAGCGCCTGCCCATGCATCGGGATCGACATCGGGTACAGCGCCTCGAGGCGGGCGCCGCGGAAGTAGAGCGAATCGGCGGGGCCCGGGACGTTCGAGATCACGACGTTGAACGTGGGCCGCACGTGCCCCGCCGTGGTCGGCAGCATCTGCAACATCGACGGTGCGATGAGCAGCGCGCTGTACTGGATGATCGCCGCCTTCGACATGCCCTGGAGCTGCTTCTTGGCGTGCGTGGTCGACGCGATGATCTGCGCCAGCCGCTCCGCCGGATCACCCACGTCGGTCGCGAGGTTCGCGAGGATCGCGCCGACGGAGTTGCCCTCGCCGACGTCATCCTTGGCGCGCACCGCCACCGGCACCATCGCGATCAGCGGCTGATCCGGCAGCGCCTCGAGCTCCAGCAGGTAGCGTCGCAAGCAGCCCGCCGACAACGCCAGCACGACGTCGTTGAGCGTGCCGTTCGCCGCGCGGGCGACTGCCTTGAGGCGATCCGTCGGCAGCTGTTGCGTGGCAAAGCGGCGGCTCTGACTGATGCGCGCGTTGAGCACGCACTTCGGAGCCTGGCGCGGCGTGACGAAGTCGTGCTCGCCGGCCCGGTTGCTATCGCGGACCTTGCGGAGCGCACGCCCAACCATCTGCGCCGCGCCGTACTGCTCGCGCACCGCGGCCATCACGGCGGCGTAGTTCACGCCAGCCACCTCGTCACGCGGCGTGCGCGCGGGCGGCGGCACCGCGAAGAACAGCGGCCGGTCGCGCTCGTCGGGATCGGTGGTCAACGTGCGTGCGAGGATCCGCATCGCCGAGAATCCGTCGACGAGCGAGTGGTGAACCTTGACGTACAGCGCGAACCTGCCGCCCTCGAGGCCCTCGATCAGGTGGGCCTCCCACGGCGGGCGATGAAAGTCGACGTGGTACCCGTGCAGGCGCGACACCAGGATGCCGAGCTCGCGCTCGTCGCCGGGCGACGGCAGCGCGGATCGCCGCAGGTGGTACTCGAGATCGATCTCCTCGGACTCGACCCATGCCTGCATCGGATTCCACAGGAAGTCCGGGCTGCGTAGCCGCATGTTCCACGGGCGGTGCACGCTCACGCCCGCGCGGATCTCGTCCATCAGGTCGCGGAGATGATCCGGCGACGCGTCGGGCGGCGGCGTGAACGGCATCATCGCCGCGACGTGCATCATCTGCTCGCGCGACTCGCCGTACAGGAACATCGCGTCCGATGGCGTGAGGCGCCTCATCATGAGGATCCTATCAGCGGTAGGGCCCGCTCGTTGGGCCCCGGTCATCCGGTTCGGGATCGCGGCCGGCTGCGCGTGGTCGCTTGCGGGCGATCACGCTTGCTTCGTGGATGCCCTCGTCGTTCCAGTCCTCGCGCGTGGCCAGCAGGTCCAGGCCGAGGTCGCACACCCAGCGCGCCAGCTCGCCGCGCTCGACCAGGTAGGTCCCGCTCGGCCGCGGGTGGCGCTCGAGGTTCGTCACGGTCGGATTGGCTGCGATCAGCGTCCCGCCGTCGACGAGCAGCTCGACGAACGTGTCCCGGCGCTCGCGATCGAGATAGTGGACGACCGCGATCACGTCGAATAGCGGCGCGAACGGCAACGGGCCCTCCATGTCGACGCGCAGAAACTTCATGTGGTCGGCCAGGCCGAGGCGCTTGGCGCGCTGCTCGGCCTTGTCGAGCGCGACGTCGCTGACATCGACGAGGGTCACGTCGAGGCCGCGACGCGCCAGCCAGATGGCGTTGCGACCGGCGCCGCCCGCGATGTCGAGCGCCTTGCCGCGCGTCGGTATCTGCGCCGCCTGATCGGCGATGAACACGGACGGGTCCTCGAGCTCCCCTGCCCGTTCGCGCCAGCGCGCGTTCCAGCGTTCACGGTCACCGTCCATGCCGGCTCCGAGTGTACGCTGGGCGATATGGGGAGCGAAGCGACGCTGAAGGGAAGCTCGGCGCGGTTATGGAAGCTCGTCGAGGCGCGCGCGCAGGCAGGCGCGGATGTCGCCGAGATCGATCAACGCATCTGGGACCTGTTTGGCGAGGAGTGGGCCGTCGTGTTCACCGACCTCGCTGGGTTCTCGCGGCAGGTCGCGAAGTTCGGGATCGTGCACTTCCTGCAGATCATGCACGAGCAGAAGGAGTTACTGCTGCCGATCGTCGAGGACCACGACGGGATCCTGATCAAGATCGAGGCGGACAGCTTCTTGATCCTGTTCAAGCAGCCGGCGTACGCGCTGCGCTGCGCGATCGCGATGCAGCAGAAGTGCGCGAGCGTGAATGCGCGGCGGTCGCCCGAGGAGCAGATCGTGCTGTGTGCCGGCATCGGCTACGGCAAGCTGCTCAAGATCGGCGACGACGACGTGTTCGGCCACGAGGTCAATCTGTCGAGCAAGCTCGGCGAGGACATCGCGAAGGGCGAGGACATCCTGGTGACGCGCGCCGTGCGTGACGCGATACCGGGCGCCACGTGGGAGGCGGTCAATGTCGAGTATGCCGGCGAGACCGTGTGCTGGCGCGCCGTCTGGAAGACCTAGGACGCGAGGGCTGATCTGGATCTAAAGTCCGGGCTTGTGCGGCAGCTTGCCGCCGATCGCGGGCAGCAGGCCGCGGCGCATCTCGACCACCGAATTCGAGGTCGCGCGCAGCGCCTTACCGAGGTGCTCGAAGGCGGCCCACGGATCCACGGTGTCGCCGCACGTGAATAGATCGACCGCAGCGAAGCCGTACTCGGGCCACGTGTGGACCGCGAAGTGCGACTCGGCGATCACCACGATCGCGGTCACCCCGTGCGGAGTGAAGTTGTGCGCGAAGTCGTGGATGGGCGTGGCACCCGAGCGGCCCACAGCAGCAAGCAGCTCGGTGCGAATGGATTCGGGGCGGTTCAGCAGCTCGCGATCACAGCCGTGATACTCGCAGAGCAGGTGCCGACCCAATGACTGCATCCCCACCGCCGTACTGTCGGCGATGGGGGCAGTGTTTGTCTACCAGTCTTGCTTAGCGGCGGTAGAAGTAACCGCCACCACCGAGCAAGAGGGCGAGAAGAACGAGCACAACAATCCAGGCGGTAGTCGACATTTGAATATCCTCCTGATGAGTAGAGGAGCAATCGACGTGCCCGGCGGTAGAGTGCGGCAGTGAGCAAGGCGTTTACGAAAGAAGATGACGGCCCACCGCCCGGCCCCGTGCAGAAGCGCGGAATCCCGGTTCCTGACCCGAATTATGTAACGCCCGCAGGTGCGCGTACGGCGCGCGCCGAGCTTGAGCGACTCACCCTCGAGGGCAGCGACCCCGATCGCGTTCGCGAGATCGCAGATCACCTCGCCACCGCACAGGTCATGGAGCCCGGTGAGCGCGACGTGGTCGGGCTGGGCGCCAGTGTCACCGTCGAGGATGAATCCGGTACGCGAACAACGTATCGGATCGTCGGCGCGATCGAAGCAGATCCCAAGCGCGGTTGGCTGAGCTGGCAGACGCCGATCGCGAACGTTCTGTGGGGAAATCGCGTCGGCGATTCCGTCGATCTGCCTCGCGGCGACGAGGTCGAGATCGTCGCAATCGAGTACCCGACTACATGAAGTTGCGCGTGTGAAGCGACGACAGCGCCCCGGCGGTGTCGCTATCGAAGCCCAAGCGCACGAGCCGCCCGCGGCGTCCGTGGTCCATCTCGCGAGCGAGCGCGACCACGGCGGCGTGCCCGTGGCGTAGCTGCGCGGGAGTCCAGCCGCCTGCGGCCAGCAGGACGAGCGCGTCGAAGACTTCGGCATTGAGACCCGCGGTGGTCGCCAGCGCAGCGTGCCGCCGCTCGATGGCCGCGGCCAGCCGGTCGCGCATCCCCCGATCCTCGGCGATGTGGCGCTGGAGGTGGGCGAGTCCGAATGCGACATGCCGCGCTTCATCCTGCGCAGCCAGCCGCGCGACCTCACGCGTGCACAGATCCGGCGCGTGATCGCGAAGGAACCACAGCAGCGCGAGGAAGCTGCCCTCGCCGAGCACGGACAGCAGGAAGCTCGCGATCGCGAAGTCGTGCTCGTCGAACAACGTCGCGAGCGATGCCTGACCGCCGGCGCTCGACACGCCGAGCGTGGTCCGGCGCAGCTGGGCGCGGCGTGTGAACACCTCGATGTGGCGAGCCTCGTCCGCGCCCTGGATCGCGAGGAGCTGCATCACCTCGCGGAAATGCGGGTGCAGCCGGCCGAGAAACCGTGCCGGAACCAGCAGCGCGGCAGTCTCGTTCTCGATCAAGAACGTCATCACCTGCACGACCGCGTCCTCGACCTCGGGAGGATGATCGGCCGGCGCGTCCCACGGGATCGCGGTCGCAGGATCCCACTGCGCGGCCGCTGCCTGCGCGTACAGCCGCGCAGCTTCGTCAGCCCAGAGGTCACGCTTGGTGTGAAGCGGGAGCTCGAGCGCCGGCGCGCCCGCCTCCACGAGCGCACCACGCGCGGCGAGGCCCCAGTGCTGTGGCGCTTCGTCGACGGGCGTCCCGATCGTCCCTGCCCGCTCGGCGCCGCGCCATCGATCATGTGGGCTGCGCGTGAGCACGAAACCCTCAGGGCCGGCGTCGCACCCGTGTCCGAACGCGCGACACCACGCGGGCAGATCGGAACGCAGCGAGCTCGCACGCCCGCGGACCGTGATCCGGGGATGCGCGTCGAGCGCGCGCTTGATGAGAAGATGCGCCCCCTCGTCGAGGCCAAGGTCTTCGAGCTCGACGAAGGTAGCGGTCATCGTGCAGCCAGCCAGCTTTCGATGGTGCCGAACTGGTCACACGCACGCTCGAGCAACGCGTAGCCCTCGGTGCGGCCCGGCTTCCACTGCTTGAGCCCCTCCATGTCGAGGAGTGGACGGACCTCGGGGTCGTCGTACGACATCGCGAGTAGCAGCTCGCGGAATCGGCCGATCGACGCCGGGGCGTCCTCGAGCACGGTCATGTTGCAGTGGTCGTACTTCGGCGTGACGTGCACGACGCGCGTCCCGCCCAGACCCTCGCGGGCGAACGAGATGCGATTGCCGTCGATCACGCATGCGGCGTCGACGGTTCCCGCGAGCAGCGCCTTGACCGCGTCGCGCTCGCCACCGATGTGATCGCCGTGTTTGCCGACGAGAACATCGTGACGAACGGCATGGATCTCGACGCCTGCATCGGCAAACGAGAGCAACGGAATGATCGTGGCCTGCGGCGAGTCGCCGGCGCCGACACCTACGCGCTTGCCACGCAGGTCAGCGAGCGACTGGACACTGCTCTCGTCGCGCACAACCACGACGCTCGTGAGATCGCAGTCGGTATCGCGCATCGCGATGGCCTCGGCCTTGCGGCCGTGCTTCTTCGCGAGGCGGTCCGCCTGGATCCAGGCGAGCGGCGAGTTCCACGCGACGTTGCAGTCGCCGCGCAGGTGCGCTTCGACCTGGCGCTCGTAGTTCGTGTAGAGGACGTAATCGAACGCGAGGTCACGCGCGGCGAACCACGCCTTGAAACCGTCCCAGATCGGAACAACCTTGGCGTCGTACGCGACGGCGCCGAGAATCACAGTGTTGCCTGCCATCGTTGTCCTCAGAACAGCGGAAGGCCGCACACGGCCTTGCCGATGAAGTCGTAGAGCACGTCGCTGGTCGGGGCCATCACGAGCGCCGCGCGCGAGTCGCGGAAGAGGCGCTCGACGCCCACGTCCTTGCGGAACGCAGCACCGCCGCACACGCGCATTGCGAGGTCAGTGACCTCGGCCGCGGCATCACCCGCGGCAGCCTTGCTCTCGAGCACGCGCAGCGTTGCGTCCTCACGGCCGGCGCCGATCGCCGCAAGCGTGTCGAGCGTGAGCGCCTTGGCCTGATCCGTCTTGATGCGCATCCGCGCGAGGTACGCGCGGATCGTCGGCAGATCCGCGAGCGACGAGCCGATGTGCTCGAGCTTCGTCCCGCTGACATGCTTGGCCGAGCGCTGCGTCACGGCTTCCATGATGCCGCCCGAGACGCTCGCGCTGAGCACGCTGAACCACGGCAGCACGATGCTCATCATCAGACCAAAGCCCGCGCCATCCGCGCCCATGCGTGCCGATGCCGGCAGGCGAGCGCCCTCGGCAGTCACCGGGGCGGAGTCGTTACCGCGCAGGCCGAGACCATCAAAGCCGCCATCGACGCGAACGCCATCGGTCGTGCGCGGGACCAGCCACAAGGTCGACAGCTCGCTACCGGCGACCGGCTTGGTCGACCACACGTAGCTGTCGGCGTGATGAGCCGACGTGACCCAGCCTTTCTTGCCGGTGATCCTGACGCCATCGCCGTCGGCGGTCGCGGTGTTCATCGAAGCCCAGAAGTGGCTGCGCGAGCCGGGCTCGGAGAACGCGAGGGTGGTGAGGTGCTTGCCGCTGGCGATCGCCCTGCGCACATCCTCGGGACCATGGGCCTCGATCGCAGCGGTCGCGCAGTAGTGCATGCACACGACCATCGCGGTCGAGCTGCATTCGCGCGCGAGGCGCTCGACGACCACGGCGGCGGCGGCGAGACTCTCGCCCTTGCCGCCGACGGCCGTCGCGCTGACGAGGCCGAGCAGGCCCGCCTCCCGCATCGCAGCGAGCGTTGCGCTCGGAAAGGCGCCGCCATCGACGGCGGCAGCGTGGCTCGCAGCAGTCGCGGCGACGGACTCTAGAATCTTTGCGTACTCGAACATGACAGCTCCGGCTCGGCGGTATTCCCGCGCGAGCAGAGCCGCGGATCAACCGTCGAAGTGATGTGACCCAGACACGCCGGGTCGGTTGTGGATTCAGCGGCGGTTCATGACCGCCGAACCCTAACCGATCACTTCGACGCGTGCACTACTTGCGGACGCGATCCCAACCGCGCTGCACCGAGCCCTTGACCTCGTCCCAGGTCCGGCCGCTCTTCATGTCGCGCCACTCCTCGCGGAGCTTGCCCTCGAGGCGGTCGTCCCACTCGGTGTGGTCCGTGCCGTACTGCGAGCGGGCGCCAACACCGTAGCGAACGCCCTCCTCGGCGGTGTCCCACTCGTCAGCGTCTTTGTTCGGCTGGTTGCCGGGCGGGATGGCCTGCTTGCCCATCGCCTGCTTCACGGTGTCGCCGACATCCTGGTCGAGGTCCTTGCCCTTGCTGGACACGTCGGCCTTGGTCTGCTCCCAGTCGCGCTTCATCGCGGCCTTGACCCGCGACCAGGTGCTCTCGTGCTCGTCATTCCACCATTTTGGATTCGCCATGATTCCTCCTACCCGGAGTGATTGCAGTCACCGTGCCCGACGATGACGATCTCAGCTCCCTCGTCGTCGAGCAGGGACGGATCGCCAGCGGCCGTCCACACGGCACGCGTGGGTGGATGCGAAGGGACCTGAGTGCGATCGAACAACACCAGATAATCGCCGACGTCACTGACGCGCAGCTCTTCAGGTGCGTCGTGCTCCAGGTGGTCGAGCCGATACGTGAAGTGAACGTGGTCGTCGTGCCGCACGAATTCGTACGAGCCCTGACCGATCGCACGGGCGCCCGGTTGATAGCGAACGCCACGCGTCTTCGTCGTGTAGCGCTCGTCCTCCATCTGATCGCCCACGACCCGCGCCATCGAGCCGACACGCTCGACGCGCGCCCAGAAACGCTCACCAGCACGCGCGGGAAGCCGCTTCTTCCCGACGCGGAGCCGGCGGTGCTGGCCGCGCGTGCGACCGAGCACCATGAAGAAGCTCTGCACGCCGAGGGTCGACTCGAGCGCGTTGTCGTTCTGGACCGTCGGGCGGAAGAAGAAGCAGATGTCGCCGCGCTCCAGGACCTCCATACCCGAGTATGGAGCGCGATCAGCGAGCTGTCATATGTACCTTCGCAACGCCCTTCGGCGTTGCTGCGCGGTCCGGCAAATCCGGACCTTGCTATTTCTGCTCGATGATGACGCGCGTGGTGTCGATCGGGACCGCGCCGTAGGTCCAGCCCTTGACGCGGATGCTGTCGCCCGTGACGGCGTCGACCACACCGGCCTCCCAGCGCGAGCTGGTCAGCGCGTCGTACTCGTTGTCGACGAACTTCTTGGATGCGTTCTCGTCGATGAACCAGATGATCGGCGCGCCGACCTTGATCGTCTCCTTGGTTCCGACCTTGGTCTTGAACCGCATCGCGAAGCTCTCCTCGCGACCGCGCCAGTTGTACCACTTCTTCTCGTGCTCGAAGATCGGCACTGCGCGGTAGAGCTTGCCCGCGACGAGGTTGCCGACGGCGAACCACACACCGGGGCGCAAACAGTGATCGCGCTCGGCGTTGCACTCGACGCCCTTGCCCATGAAGATCGGCCCGCCGGGTCCACGCAGGTGGCCGTCGTCATCGATGTACGACGCCGCACCGTTACCGCCCCACAGCTTGAGCTCGCCCTTCTTGACAGCAGGCGTCTCCGGCTTGTCGGTCTTGGTGTCG
>JBBQFU010000311.1:0-9522 GCA_038322185.1 Haliangiales bacterium | reverse complement strand
ACTTGCGGCGCGCCCGGGGTGCCGCCGCCGCTGGTGTTCGATGCGATCTGGTTGGACACCTTGCGCGTGAAGTCGTCGCTCTCGAGGTTCTCGAGGAAGCTGTACGTCGCGCCGGTCGTGCGCGTGACGCCGTCGGGGAATCCATCGCGATTCTCGTCGCCCCAGGTGAGGGACGTCGCGTCGACGTTCCCGGTGACGGCGGTTTCGCGCGAGGTGAGATCGTCGAGCTTCCAGATTTCGAGCGCTGCGCCCGCGCTGGTGTCGTAGCCGACCACGATCGTGTCGCGGCGATCGCGATCGAAGTTGATCGAGGTGATCGACTGCACGGTGCGGCCAGCAGCGAGCTCGAGTGATGTATCGCCGACGACGATCGTGGTCGGTGTGGTGCCGGAGAGGCGCGGCTCGACGCTGCCCGGCGCCGGGGCAACCCAGCCGTACGGCGGTGCGAGCACCGTCTCGCGCTGGATCGTCCACTGCGCGCCGTCCCAGCGCGCGTCCCACAGCTCGAGGTTCGCGTTGCGAGTCGCGGTGATCGCGATGCGCGTGTCGCACACGAGGTCACATTCTTCTTGCGCGATCTGCACGCACGCGTCGGTCCACGACAGCTCGCAGCACGCCGGAAGCCGCGCGCACACGTTCGCGAAGCAGCCGGTGGGCGCCGCTGGCGGCTGGCCGCCGGCGCAAGCGTTGAGCGGGACCTCGTTGTCGACGTAGCAGGTGTTCGTCAGCTCACCCGCGTGCTCCTCGTAGCTGCGCAGCGTCGCGCATGCAGGATCGCGCGACGTGCAGTAGCCATCAGTCTCGCAGCGACCGCCTGTGCCGAGGTCGCACTGCGAATCCTCGATGCAGCGATAGCGATCCTCGAAGCACGCGCTCGCGAGGAGGGCGAGCACGATCGCGAGCCTCACCATACGAGCGTGACTCCGACGAGCAGCGCGCCGGTGGCCGCGATGCCGACACCGGTCCAGCGCGTGGTGTGGGCCTGGTCGACGCGACCGTCGTACGTAGAGAGCGAACCGCTGCGATCGTTGCCGAGCGAGCGGCTGTAGAGAAGCAGCCCTGTGCCGAGCAACACGGCAGCACCGCCGAACGCGACGAGGCCGGTGTGCGTGAGCGTCCAGCGATTGCCCTCGGGCGCCGGCTCGGGCTGCGGCAACGGCGTGGGCTCGGCAATGGGGTCGGGCTCCGGCACCGGATCGGGCTTGGGCTCGGACAGCCGCATGCGGGCCGCGCCGATGGCCTGCTGCGCCAGCGCGATCTCCTTTTCGTTCGGCTGGGTCGCGATGAACTTCTCGTAGTAGTCGATCGCCGCCTGATAGTTGCCGAGGTTGAGCTCGACCTGACCGAGTGCGAACAGGATCTGAGGATGCGGGCTCGTCGCGTAGAGCTTGAGTAGCTCGCGCTTGCCACCCTCGTAGTCGCCGTTCGCGAGGAGGTCGCGAACCTTGGCCATGTTCGGGGGCGGCTTGTCGTCCGCGTGCGCGGGAACCGCGGCGAGCACGAGCGCGAGGACAGCCGCGGCCTTCATCCAAGGCTGACGTTAGCGCTTCTGATCGGTCGGTAACAGCAGGCCTGGATCCCACTCGACTTTCGGGGTGCCCTTCCCGGCCGCCGACCCACTACCCGCGGCCTTGGTGGTGGTCGTGGTCCGGCGGCGTTTCTTCTTCTTGCGCGGCGGGGTGCCGGGCGCCGTGGGCTCGTCGAGGACGGCGTCGTCTTCCTCGATCTCGATCGTGGGCTGCTCGCCCACGCCGGCCGGCTCCTCGACGACGGCCGGCGCCGTGTCGTCCACGGGTTGGACGGCGGGCTGAGAAGCGACTCCGCCGCGGCGCGCGGTGAGGACGCCGGCGATGAGGCCACCCGTGATGGCGGCCCCGGCGAGTGCGAGCACGACAGCGCGACGACGGCGTGGGGGCGTCGCGGCCGGCGCGGCGACCCATGCAGGGCCGTCCTCGACGACGGCCGCATCGGTGGGCCCGAACGTCGGCAGCAGCGGCTCCTCGACGGGCGGCGCCGCTTCGATCAGCTCGACGAGCGAGCTCGCCGGCTCCTCGGGTCGATACGACGGCGGATCCGGAAACAGGGGCACGTTGACGACGGTCTCGTCACCGATCCACGGCGCGTCGCGCGGGCCGAGGAGGTCGTGCGTCCAGCGCGACACGCAGCGTGCCGCGAGCAGCTGGCCGGCGGCGGTGCCGTAGATCTCGATCGCCTCGGCGAAGGCGCGTGCCGTCGCGAATCGCTTGTCCTGATCGTGCGCGATCGCGGTCATCACGATGTCTTCGAGATCCGGCGCGATGTTCGGCCGCAGCTTGCGCGGGCGCGTGACCGTACCGGCGAGCACGCGGTGCAGCGAGGCCACGTCGTTGTCGGCCCAGAACAGGCGCGACCCGGTGACCAACTCGTAGAGGATCACGCCGAGCGAGAACACATCGGCGCGGCGATCGAACGCATGACCGCGGCACTGCTCGGGCGCCATGTACGTGACCGTGCCGTGCATCGAGCCCGACAGCGTGGCAACGCGCGTCTCCTTCGCGATGCCGAAGTCGGCGAGCTTGACCGCGCCGTCGAGACCGACGAGCACGTTGCCCGGTGACACGTCGCGGTGCACGAGGCCGCGTGGCGCGCCGTCGTCGTCGTGGAGCTCGTGCGCCTCATGAACACCGCGGGCGACATCACGCACGATCGCGAGCGCGACCTCGAGGGGCACGTCGCGGACGCGCGCGCCTTCGTCGGTCTGCATCAGCTCGCGCAGCGATCCGCCATGGATGTAGTCGAGCACGAGGTAGTCGTAGCCGTCGTGCACGCCCGCATCGAGGATCGCGATGAGGTTGGGATGCCGCAGTCGCGCACCGAGCCGCGCCTCGCGACGGATCGACTCGGCCGCGCGCGCGTCGCTGCGCAGGTGCTCGAGCGGCCGCTTGATCACCACGTGGCGCTGAAATCCGTACGCCCGCTCGATGCGAGCGAGATCGACGCGCGCCGATCCGCCGGCACCGATCGCCTTGACCAGCACGTACGGTCCAACGCGATCGCGGCTGTCCTCGCGGCGCGGCTGCAGGCTCACAACGGCCTCCGCGGCGTCGGTGTGCCCGGGTTCGGCGTCTGCGGGATCGGGCCAGTACCCGTGCGTGCGCGCTGCTCGATCACACGCACCAGCTCGCCGAGCGGTGCCGTCGACAGATTCCACTTGCGGCTGCGCGCGAGTGCGTCGAGATCGTCGGCGAGTGCCTGCGCGGTCTGGTAGCGAACGTCGCGGTCGACCTCGAGGGCGCGCTTGATGATCCGCGTCAGCTCGGGCGGAAAGCCCGGCCGAAGCTCGGCGGGATCCGGCACGTAGCCGTCGAGGATCATCTTCATCGCCTGGGCGTCGCCCTTCGACGAGTACAGGCGCGCGCGCGTGGTGGTCTCGAACAGCAGCACGCCGAGGCTGAACACATCCGCGCGGCGATCGACCACCGAGGCGCCGAGGATCTGCTCGGGCGCCATGTACGGCGCCTTGCCTTTGATCGTGCCAGACACCGTGTGATAGCTGCGCATGCGCGCCTTCGCGACGCCGAAGTCGCTCAGCTTCACCTCGCCGAGCCGGCCGAGCAGCACGTTGCTCGGCGAGACATCGCGGTGCACGAGGCCGAGTGGTGCGCCATCCGCGCCCGTCGCCTCGTGCGCTGCGTGCAAGCCGGTGGCGAGCTCGGTGATGATCGTGAGCGCGAGGTCGTAGCGCGGTGGTGCACGCAGGCCGGTGAGGAACACGCGCAAATCGCAGCCCTCGACGAGCTCGGTCACGAGGAATGCGCCGCCGTCGAACCGATCGAAGTCGACGATCTGCAGAATGTTGCGGTGGTGCAGGCCCGCGGCCATGCGCGCCTCGTCGATGAACATCAGCGCGGCTCGCTCGTCGGCGATGAGCTCGGTGCGGATCAGCTTGATCACGAGCGGGCGCTCGAAGCCATGCTCGGCGACCAGCCGGCCGCGGTACACCTCGCCCATGCCGCCGCGCGCGAGCAGCTCCCCTACCTCGTAGCGACCGAGGCGTTCGCAAGTCCCGGCTGTGCCGGGGCGCGGCGAAGGTGGATCGAGCAACCCCGTAATGTTAGCGCGACCGGCGTGCCTTCGGCGCGGGTGTTAGCTCGCGGCCCCACTGCACGATGGCGGCCGAGACCTCATTGAATGCGCGGCCTTGCTTGGTCAGCTCGTAGCTGACCCGGACCGGCGGGCCGGTATCGACCTGGCGCACCACCAGACTGCGCGCCTCGAGCTCCTTGAGCCGTGCCGACAGCACCTTGTCGCCGGGGCCATTGGGCCGCGACGAGATCTCGGAGAAGCGGAGGGCGCCTTCCTGCAGCATCGTCAGCAGGAAGGCGTTCCACGGCCTGCCAAGGATCTCGACAGCTGTCTGGAACGCTTTGCACTGGCAGTCGACGCTCGGCATTCCCACAGTATAGGTCGTCACTTTCCAAAAGAAAGTATCTTGACGAAGGACAGCGAGGGCTCACATTACCTTCATGTTGCACATGGCGGAGCTGCTGCTCCACAGCGATGACGTCCCGATGACCGCTCGGCTCGCGCTCACCAGCGCCCTCTCCGCGCCGGCGGAACAGCGCCACCTCGGCCTGGCCGAGGCTGCGCGCATCCTGCATCACGACGTCGGTCTCGACTGCGAAGACGCTCGCGAGCTGGTCGGCTTGGACGATACCTGCGGCTGCGGCGAGCCGACCTGAGCACTACTTCTTCGACATCGTGCGGGCCTTCTGCTTGCTCGCCTTGAGCATGCCCTTGGCCTCGGTGCTGCCCGGCGAGTAGGCGCTCGCTCCGCTCGACATGTCATCGAGCTCCTTGAGCGACGATGCCGAGGCGGTCGGGGCCATCTTGTACATGCCGGCCTTTGACTGGATGTTGCGGCGGCCTTCCTGGATCTGGCGAACCGCACCGGCTTGGTCGCCCGCCTCGTACGACTTCGCCGCTTCGCGCATCGTGCGTGCGGCGTCGAGCTGGAGTACCTGGGCCATCACGTCCTGATCCACTGAATCGATCGCGACCTTGCTGTCGTCGGTGCGGTTGACGCCGAGCGACACCGCGGTGCGCTTGAGCTCGCCGCCCGACGCGTCGCGGAACACCAGCTCGCCCCAGATCGTGCCGATCTTGCCGACGTCCTTGTCGGGAACCTTGAGCGACACGAGCAGCTTGCGGCTATCGCCACCGAACAGATCTGCCATCGGGACGATCACGGTGTCGCCGTCGCGGCGGCTCTCGTAACCAAGCACCTCGGCGATCTGCACGCCCGCACACGGCGCCTTGAGGTGTAGCTCGACGTTGGTGGCCACCGTCGACTGGATGCCCGACAGCTCGCCTGCGATCACCTTCTCGAGGTCCGAGGCGACCTTGACGTAGTGGTACTGGCCGCGACCAGCCTCGGCGATCGCCTCCATCAAGTCTTCGTTGTAGTCGTCGCCGATGCCGACGGTCGAGAACCGGACGCCGGTATTGGCGGCGGTCCGTGCGGTGCTCGCGATCGCTTGCGGATCGACCACGCCGACGTTGGCCTGGCCATCCGACAGCAAGATCACGCGGCTGACCTGCGCCTGCTTGAGCTCGCGCTGGACCTCGTCGCGACCGAGCTCGAGGCCACGGTGCAGGTTCGTTCCGCCGCCGAGCGCGATCGCGTTGATCGCCTTGCGCAGGCGCTCCTTGCCCGCCGCGTCGACCGCGATCGAGGGTACGAGCGTCTCGGCGCCGTCGTCGTACTGGATGAGCGAGACGCGGTCCTGGGCGTCCAACCGATTCACGATGCCGAGCGCCGCGGCCTGCGCGTGCTCGATGCGGCCCGACATCGAGCCGGACCGGTCGATCACGAGCGCGACATTGAGCGGGGGCCGCTGCGCGTTCTTGACCGTCTCGGTCGTGATCTCGAACGAGGCGTGAACCTCACCGCCGCCGTTGCGGGTGATCGAGGCGGCCGACAGCCCAGCCTTCATCGTGGCGAGGCCGAGCTTGGCGGTCGCCTTCGCGTCGCCTGTGACCCCACACGTCGGCTTGGGCGGGTCGCTCGTCGTCTTGGCACTGGTGGTCGTCGCCGCCTTGCTGGACGCACCTGCACTATTGCGATCGAGCAGCACTGCGGCTGCGACAAACGTTCCGGCGGCTCCGACCAGCGCTGCGGTCGTACGGATCTGGGGCTTCATCATTTCCTCCTGAACGCAGCAGGAGGCAGCCCGATCTACGCGACTTGCGTAGATATTTCGGGTGCACCTGCCCGCGCGAGCGCGTGTCCTCTCAGGTCGAGGACGTGCGCGCTGCGCGCGAACCGGTGCGCCGGCGGCGGCGACCACCGACGACGACTCCCATCACGACCATCGCGAGCAAGATCGAGCTCGACGGGTCGCCACCAGCCTCACAGCTGCAGCCGCCCGACAGACCCCACGTGCGGTCATCGGTGTCGTCGCAGGCATCGCCCACGCCATCGCCGTCGACATCATCTTGGTCCTCGTTGATGACCACGCGGCAATTGTCGTCGCCGTCGCCTTCACCATCGTCGTCCGAGTCCGGATCCTGCTGGTCCGGCTTGTCGTCCAGGTCGGTCCAGAGGCGCGAGTCGTGGAGGCCGCCGAACTTCGACGGATCCGCGTCCACCGCGTCATTGATGTTGTCGAGGTCGCTGTCGTCGGCAACATCGCGGATGCCGTCGTCGTCCTCGTCGTTGGTGGCGTCGATCACGCCGTCCTTCGTGAGGTCCAGGCCGACGTTCTTGCTCTCGAGGATGTCGAAGATCGTGTCCCCATCGCTGTCGAGGTCACGGGCGTCGATCACGCCGTCGCCATCCGTGTCAGTCGTGGCCGGCTTGCCGCTCGTACCGAACGTCGAGCCGAAGACCGGCACCACATCGGCTGTCGCCAGGATGCCGTCGCCATCCTCGTCGAGACCATCGCAGATGGCATCATCGTTCGCGTCACCGCACAGCGAGCCGCCCTCGTGGAGGTCGGAGATGCCGTCGTTGTCGCTATCGAGGTCACGGTAGTCCGGCGGCACGTCGTTGTCTGTGTTCACCGGGCCGCTGTAGTTCGGCGTGCCGTTGTCGACGGCCGTCTCGAGCGCGTTGCAGAAGCCGTTGGCGCCAAAGCCCTCGGGACACTCGATGATGAAGTTGCCGTCGGTGTCGGGGCGGCTATGGCCCGCCTCGGTCACATCCGGGATGCCGTCGTTGTCGCTGTCGAGGTCGCGAGAGTCCACCACGGAGTCACCATCGGTGTCCGTGTTGCCATCGTCTTCCTCGACGTCGAGCAGACCGTCGTTGTCGTCGTCGATGTCGGTGGCATCGCCCACACCATCACCGTCGAGGTCGTCGGTGACGCACTCGCCCGGCTCGTCCTTGCCCTCCCCCTCACAGTTCATGCTCTCGCACGAACCGTCGCCAACCTCGCCGGCCGAGTCGTCGTTGCACGGATTGCCGTCCTCGATGAGGCAGCCCGCGTTACAGCCGTCGTCCGCGATGATGTCGCCATCGTCGCAGCCTTCGCCTGCCTCGAGCGTGCCGTTACCGCAAACGTCCGCCGGCTCACAGATACCGATCGGGCCCTTACCGCCGCCCTCGGTCTCGTCACACACGCCGGTCTGGCACTCGACGTCCTCGTCGCACGGGAAGCCGGTCTCGACCAAGCATGCCGCGTCACAGCCGTCGCCAACCACCAGGTTGCCGTCGTCGCAGCCCTCGCCCGCATCGACCGTGCCGTCACCACACGTCGCCGCAACCGGCAGCGTGCAGTTCGCCTGGCAACCGTCACCGTCAACGGTGTTGCCGTCGTCGCATGATTCCGGTGCCGTCGTGATGCCGTTGCCGCACGCGGTCACCGTGCAGTTGCGATCGCAACCGTCGCCGTTGACCTGGTTGCCGTCGTCGCAGGCCTCGCCCGCATCGACCGTACCGTCGCCGCAGCTCGGAGGCACCGGCAGCGTGCAGCCAGCCTCGCAGCTGTCTCCGCCCACCGTGTTGCCGTCGTCGCACTGCTCCGGTGCAGTCACGATGCCGTTGCCGCAAGCCGTCACGGTGCAGTTGCTGTCGCAGCCATCACCGCTGTCGAGGTCGCCGTCGTCGCACGCCTCGCCGGTCGTCACGACGCCGTTGCCGCATGCCGTCACGGTGCAGTTGCTATCGCAACCGTCGCCGCTGGCCGTGTTGCCGTCGTCGCACGCCTCGTTCGGCGCCCTGACACCGTTGCCACAGGCGCTCACGGTGCAGTTGTTGTCGCAGCCGTCGCCATTGACGCCGTTGCCGTCGTCGCAGGCCTCATTGCCGCCGACCTGACCGTTGCCGCATCCCGGGATGGCGATCGTGCAGTTGTTGCGGCAACCGTCGTTGTTGTCCGCGTTCCCGTCGTCGCACTCCTCGGGGATGTTGATGGTGCCGTTGCCACACAGCTCGGTAATGGTGCAGTCGTTCTCGCAGCCATTGCCGTTGATCATGTCGCCGTCGTCGCACTCCTCGCCGGCATCCGTCACGCCGTCGCCGCACGTGTCAGGAATCGTGTCGGTGCAGTCGATCTCGCAACCGTCACCATTCGTCGGGTTGCCGTCGTCGCACTCCTCGCCCTGATCCACGTTGCCGTTACCGCACAGCCCCGGGTTCCCGGTGCAGTTGTTGCGGCATGCGTCCTGGTTGTCGGTGTTCCCGTCGTCGCATTCCTCTTGGCCTTCGACAATGCTGTTTCCGCACGTGCCCGCGAGCGGCAGCGTGCAGTTGTTACGGCACTCGTCGTTGTTGTCGCTGTCGCCGTCGTCGCACTCCTCGGGGATGTTGATGACGCCGTTGCCACACAGCTCGGTAATGGTGCAGTCGTTCTCGCACCCGTTGCCGTTGATCATGTCGCCGTCGTCGCACTCCTCGCCCTGATCGACGTTGCCGTCGCCGCAGTCCGGCGGAATCGGCAGCGTGCAGTTGTTGCTGCATGCGTCGGTGTCGACCTCATTGCCGTCATCGCACTGCTCGTTGCCCTGCACGATCGAGTCGCCGCACTCCGGCAGCGTGCACGCGTTCGTGCAGCCGTCGTTGTCCACGGCGTTGCCGTCGTCGCACTCTTCGCCAGGCTGCTGGGCCCCGTTGCCGCAAACCGGTGCCGGGAACGTGCAGTTGTTCGTGCACAGGTCCGTGTTCACGTTGTTGCCGTCGTCGCACTGCTCGCCCGGGTTCACCGCGCCGTTACCGCACCTGTTGCCGGGCTGACCGAACGAACAGTTGTTGCGGCAGACGTCCTGGTTGTCGTTGTTGCCGTCGTCGCACTCCTCCGGAGGAGTGGTGATGCCGTTGCCACAGTTCGTTGTGCAGTCGTTGCGACAGTTGTCCGTGTCATCAATGTTGCCGTCGTCGCACTCCTCGCCCGCATCCAGCACGCCGTCACCGCACGTGCACTCGACCGGCAGCGGGTTTGGGATCGTGCCTGCAACGCACGCGTCCATCGCTTCACTGCACACTTCGACGCCGTTGCAGACGTCGGCGTCGGCGCACACCGGCGCCGTGTTGACCGTGGTCAC
>JBBQFU010000310.1:0-9597 GCA_038322185.1 Haliangiales bacterium | reverse complement strand
AGCCGCCGCCCGCGTTGCTGCCGCGGCCAGCAGAATCACCCCGACGACAAGGATCCATGCGAGGTGCGGCCGGGCTCGGTTGCGTGCCCGGGCCCTGGAGCGTACGGTCCGAACGTGACGGCGACGCTCACCGATAACGCGCTCCAGGTCCTGCGCGCGCGCTACCTCGCTCGCGAGAACGGCGTCGTGGTGGAGACGCCGGAGGAGCTGTTCAGCCGGGTCGCTCGTCACATCGCTGCGGTCGAGAGCGGCCTCGGCTACTCCACCCACGAGGTCGAGGCCGCGCGTACCCGCTTCGAGCGAATGATGTCGGCGCTCGAGTTCGTGCCGAACTCCCCGACGCTCATGAATGCGGGCCGCCCGCTCGGGCAGCTCGCGGCGTGCTTCGTGGTTCCCGTCGATGACTCCACGACCGGCGTGTTCGAGGCCGTGCGCTGGGCTGCCGAGATCCAGAAGACCGGCGGTGGAACTGGCTTCTCGTTCTCGCGCCTGCGGCCCGCGGGCGATCTGGTCGCGTCGACCGGCGGTACGGCGTCCGGTCCAGTCTCGCTCATGCAGGTGTTCGACGTCGCGACCGAGGCCATCAAGCAGGGCGGCACGCGACGCGGCGCGAACATGGGGATGCTGCGCATCGACCATCCCGACATTCTCGAGTTCATCTCGCTCAAGCTCGATCCGGTTCGGATGCGCAACTTCAACCTGTCGGTCGCTGCGACCGATGCGTTCATGGCTGCGGTCGCCGCGGGCACCACCTACGACCTGGTCAACCCGCGCACCGGGGCCGTGACCAACCAGCTCGACGCTCGCCGCGTGTTCGACGCGATCGCGAATGCCGCGTGGGCGGTCGGTGACCCGGGGCTTGTCTTCATAGATCGAGTCAATGACCTTCACCCAACCCCGGAGCTCGGTCCGATCGAGGCCACCAACCCATGTGTCACGGGCGACACTCTCGTCTGGGTCGACGACCGTGGGCTCGTCGCGATTCGTGACCTCGTCGGACTCCAGCCGCGGATCGCCACCTACGATCCCGCCGCCGACTTCGGTCGCGTGGTCTTCCGCACCGCGACGCAGGTCATCTGCACCGGCACCAAGCGCATCCTGCGGCTGACAACCGGCGATGGCCACACTCTCCGGCTCACCGCCGACCATCGAGTCGCAACGGAGCGCGGCGATGTACCCGCGGAGCAGCTCGACCGCGACGCTCGTATTCGCGTCGTTCTCGCGCCGAGGCTCGACGTCCCGCGCGAACGCCTCGACCAGCTCGTCGGCTGGACCACTGTCGCTGCGCTCGAACCGGATGGTGAGGAGCTCGTCTTCGATCTCACCGAGCCCACTACCAGCCACTTCTTCGCGAACGGCATCCTGGTCCACAACTGCGGCGAGCAGCCGCTGCTGCCGTTCGAGTCGTGCACCCTCGGCTCGATCGATGTGGGGCGCTTCGTGACGAACGGCGACTTCGATTGGGAGCGTCTGCGGACGATCATCCACGATAGCTGCCGTTTCCTCGACGACGTCATCGACGCCAACCGCTACCCACTTCCCGAGATCGAGCGCGCCACGAAGGCCACGCGCAAGATCGGGCTTGGCATCATGGGCTGGGCCGATGCTCTCGTCGCGCTCGACATCGCGTACGACAGTGATGCGGCCGTGGCGCTCGGTGATCGCCTCGCGGGCTTTCTCGAGGACGAGTCCCTCCTCGCCTCGGTCCAGCTCGCCGAGCGGCGGGGGCCATTCCCCGCGTGGAAGGGCTCGCGGTGGGATACCGCTGGGCACCGGCCGCTGCGTAACGCCACCACGACGACGATCGCCCCGACCGGCACGATCAGCATCATCGCGGGCTGCGCCAGCGGCATCGAGCCGCTCTACGCGCTCGCCTATCGGCGCAATGTTCTCGATGGGGCCGAGCTCACCGAGATCAACCCGATGTTCCAGCGTGCGGCCGTCGACGGAAGTTTCGCGTCGCCGGAGATGTTCGCGTCGGTCGCCGAGCATGGTGGGGTACGCGGCAATGCCGCCGTCCCGGCCGAGGTGCAACGCCGCTTCCCGACCGCGCATGATGTCTCGATCGAGATGCACGTCCGCATGCAGGCCGCGTTTCAGCGGCACGTCCACGCTGCCGTCAGCAAGACGATCAACCTCCGCCGCGACGCGACCGCTGCTGATGTCAAAGGTGCGTACAAGCTCGCGTACGAGCTTGGTTGCAAGGGAATCACCGTGTACCGGGATGGCAGCCGCGAGGGCCAGGTGCTCGTCACCGGTGCACGCGAGCCGGTGGTGAACGCTGCGCCGAGCTGCCCGGAGTGCGGCTCGATGCTTGTCGTGCAGACGCATTGCCGGCTCTGCCGTCATTGCGGCTGGTCCGTCTGCGGCTAGCGGGGCGTGCTCGTCACGCGCGGCGCGGTCGAACGCTGCGCGCAGGCCGGAGTCGTCGGGCGATTTGCTGTCGAACGCTGCGCGCAAGCTCGAATCGTCGAGCGGTCCGTCGTTCGCGTACGCGCGGTCGGCCAGCAGTCGTTCGGTGATCGAAGGGTCGTGCGAGTCGGCGGTGGGCATCGCGAGCCGATACAGCAAGCTTGTAGCCAAGCTGCGCGCCTCGCGGATCCGCGTAGTTGTATGCCTGCTGTCCGCATGCCGGTCACGGTTGTCCGGCCACCGTCGGACACGGACAAACCAATCTACAACGTGGCGCGTCCGAGCTCTTCGAGCACACGAGTCAGCTCGGCGACCTTCACGGGCTTCGTCAGATAGCGATAGAAGCCGGCCTCGTGCGCGCGGCTCGTGTCCTTGAGGAGTGCCCCCGCGGAGAGGCCGATCACGGGAATGTGCCGCGTGGTCGGAGAGTCGCGCAGCCGTTGCATCGCATCAAAGCCGCTCATCCCAGGGAGGTTGATATCCATGATCACCACGTCGGGAAGGTGCGCCGCGATCAAGTCCAGACCGATCTCCGCGGTCTGGGCCGTGATGAGCTCGACGCTCGTCAGCACACCGACGAGCTCGCGCATGAACGCGATGTTCGCCTGATTGTCCTCGACGTAGATCACCTTGTAGGCGCCCTTGCCGGCGGTCAGGACGGCGGGAGCCGTGCCCTGGGTAACGGTGCTGATCTCCGGCGCCCCGCGCTTGTGCACCGGCATTTCGACCCAGAACTCCGACCCCCGATCGTCACTCTGGAAGCCAACTTGCCCGTGCATCATCTCGACGAGTCGCTTGGTGATCGTCAGGCCGATGCCGGTGCCCTCGATGGGACCTGTCTCCTGACCCGCGCGCTGAAAGGGATCGAAGATCTTGTCTCGCTTGGCCTCGGGAATGCCGATGCCGTCATCGATCACCGTGATGCGCACGGTCTCCGGAGCTCGCTGCGTGACCGTGAACGACACGTGCCCTCCGGGCTTGCCGTACTTGATCGCATTGGAGCCGAGGTTGATCAAAATCTGAACGAGGCGCGTGCGGTCGACGAAGATTGGTGGCAGCTCGTCGGGCGAGGGCATCTGGATCGCGATGTTCGCGCGCTCCGCCATCGGCTCGAGCGTCGCGATCACCTCGACAAGGACGTCGTGCGTGGCGACGTGAACCTGCGCCAACGTGACGCGACCGGCCTCGATCCCCGCGAGGTCCAGGACGTCGTCGATCAGCCTCAGGAGGTGCTCGCCGCCACGGAGCACGTAACGCAGTCGCTCCTGCTGGTGATCGTCGAGCGGATGCTTGCGGTCTGCCTCGAGGAGCTGTGCGAACCCGAGGACCGCGTTGAGCGGTGTGCGGAGCTCGTGGCTCATCGACGACAGGAATTCACTCTTGGCTGCGCTCGCTGCGTCTGCCGTTTTCCTCGCATCGCGAAGCTCTTCCGCGTGTTGAACATCATCGGTGACATCCGCGATCGTCGAGACGGTGCCAGTCTCGGCGGTCTTGATGTCGACGACGCGCAGGTAGCGACCGGTTCCAGTTCGGACCTCGAGCACCCCCGAGGGATCCATGTGGTAGGCGAGCCATCGGGCGTACAGCGCCTCGCGGGTCTCGTTGCTGAAGTCGAACACGCCAGCGCGCAGTGTCCGGTCGAGCAGTTCGGCGAAGGTCAGGCCGATGAGCGTGCCGCCGATCGCATGACCGAGCAGCAGACGCGCAGCGCTGTTCACCATGATCACGCGGTCCTGCTCGTCGAAGAGCGCGAATGCGTCGCGCACGGAATCCACCGCGGAGACCAGGTATGCATTCGCGCGCCGGTTGTCACGCTCGAGGCGGCGGCGCTCCGTGACGTCGCGGATCCCGATGGACACGAGCACGCCCTGTGACGTCTTGATGGGCGACAGGCTGATCTCGACGGGAATCTCACGGCCGTCCTGGTGGAGGCCCGTCAGCTCCATTCCTACGCCCATCGAACGCAATCGTGGTGCATCGGAGTAACCCGCGACATGGTGACCGTGCTGCGCGCGCGAGCGCATGGGGACGAGCACCTCGATCATCTGGCCCACCAGCGCGTCGCGCGCATAGCCGAACATCCGCTCGGTCTCGGCGTTGACGAGCGCGATGCGCCCTCCCTGCTCGCAGACGACCACTCCATCGGGCGCTGCATCGATCAGGTCCCGGAATGGCAGGTCGGTCGTGTTCAAGACACCACCTTAGCGACACGCTCTGGCGGTTCGAGCCTCAATCGTCCGAGCGAATTCGCTCGTTGTGGGGGGGGAGCTTCGTGCTTACGTTGTCTGGTTGATGGTCGCTGCTCTCACAGTGCTCGTTGTCGACGACAACGAGGCGAATCGGGCGCTCGCGCGAGCGACGCTCGAGGACGAGGGCTATCTCGTGGTGCTGGCGGAGGACGGCGAGGCAGGAATCGCTGCGTTCGAACGTGTCGGGCCGCAGTGTGTCGTTCTCGACATCCAGATGCCGAAGATG
Organism: Haliangiales bacterium; assembly: GCA_038322185.1. Lineage (GTDB taxonomy): Bacteria > Myxococcota_A > Polyangia > Haliangiales > Haliangiaceae > JABFXX01. The sequence continues at coordinate 4,710 of JBBQFU010000310.1, read as the reverse complement.
AACGGCGTCATCGCGTGCGAGAAGATACGAGCACTGCCCGGCGGCGCTGACGTGCCGATCGTCTTCGTCACCGCTCAAAAGGCGCCAGCGATACTCGACCAAGCCCTCCTCGCAGGTGGCGATGACTTTCTGACCAAGCCGTTCCGGCCCAGCGAGCTCGTCGTTCGCGTGCAGGCCGCCGTGCGGTTGCGCGGCCTGCTTCGCGAGCGCAACGAACAGCGCGACGAGCTGTTACGGTTCCACGCTCAGATCCAGGCAGCGAACGAGCATCTCGTCGCAGCGAGCCTGCGAGCGCAGGCGCTTGCGGACGAGGCCAATGCAGCGCGGGCCGTCGCCGATCTCAATGAAGAGCGGTTCCGCACGCTGGTCATGACGTCGTCAGCCCTGATCTGGCAGGCCAGTGCCACCGGACAAGTGACGGTCGATGACGAAGCCTGGCGGGCGCTCACGGGCGTCGACGTGGGGGCGGGCGAGTGGGGTTGGCTGGATGCGGTGCATCCTGGCGATCAGGAGCGAGTGCGTCACGCATGGGCGGCCGCGGTGGCGGCGGGGACTTCTTACGAGTGCCAGCATCGGATCCGGAAGCTCGAAGGTGGGTTCGCCTGGGTCGTCGCGCGTGCGGCGCGTGTTCCAACCGGCGGTGCCGATCGACCATGGATCGGGATGCTGAACGACATCTCCGATCGCGTGCGCGTCGAGGAATCACGAGAGCGTTTCATCGGGATCCTCGGCCACGATCTCCGGAATCCGTTGAACGCGATCCTCATGGCCGTCGAGATCCTGGATGATCTCCCGGCACCCCAGGCGAGCGTCGTGGCGAGGGTAGGGCGCAGCGCCCGTCGAATGGAGGGCATGATCCGTGACGTCCTCGATTTCGCGCGCGGTCGACTCGGTGATGGCATCCCTGTCGCCAAGACGCCTGTCGACATGCGCGGGATCTGCGAGGAGATCGTTGCGGAGATGACGCAGGCATATCCCGGTCGCGCCATCCGCTTCGAAGGGGCGGGTGATCTGCGCGGCGAATGGGATGCCCAGCGCGTCCAGCAGGTGCTCTCGAACCTGATCGGCAACGCGGTGACCCACGGCTCCGACGCCGTCCACGTGACTGGCAGCGAGGCCGGCGATGCGGTCATCGTGACCGTTCACAATCACGGGGCAACGATTCCCACGGCGTCGATCGTAACGATGTTCGAACCGTTCACCAAGGTGGGCCATGGGCCGCACCAGGGAGAGGGCCTGGGGCTCGGGCTCTACATCGTGAGCGAGATCGTCCGCTCGCATGGAGGAACGATCTCCGTCGTGTCCGATGATCGCGACGGCACGACCTTCTCGATCCGATGGCCGAGACGAATCGCGCCGCGAGGCATCGAGGCTGCGCTCACTCCGTTAGCGGATGCCGCTGCGGCGATTCCGACGCCTGAAGTTTTCGCGCCGCGCCGGTCCGTCTCGCGTACTTCCACCTGAACGGCCGAATCGCCCAAAAAGTTGATGGCGCTGGAGTAGGGTCGGCCGAGGTGGCACGGCCACCGGACGGATGCAGTTCAACAGCTACCTATTCGGGGTCTTCTTCGTAGCTGTCCTCGTCGTCTACAACCTGCCGTGGCTGACGTGGCGGGCGCAGAAATGGTGGCTCCTGATCGCGAGCTACGTGTTCTACGCGGCGTGGGATCCGGTGTTCATTGTTCTGCTATGGCTTGCGACGGTCGTCGACTGGACCGCGGCGCGCTGGATTGCAGCGAGCCGCACACCGAGCCGGCGACGCGCGCTGCTCATCGTGAGCATCCTTCTCAATCTCGGAGTGCTCTGCTACTTCAAGTACGGTGGTTTTCTCCTCGAGAATGCGATCCTCGCGTTGCACGCGATCGGGATCGACTTTCATCCCGCGGCTCCAGACATCGTGCTGCCGATCGGCATCTCGTTCTATACGTTCCACACGCTGTCGTACACGCTCGACGTGTATCTCGACCGAACCAAGCCATGGAATGACCGCCTCGACTTCGCGCTGTACGTGACGTTCTTTCCAGCGCTCGTCGCTGGGCCGATCTTGCGGGCCTCGCAGTTTCTCCCGCAGTGCGCGATGCCTCGGCGCACGACAGCGCGTCAGCTTGCGTGGGGCGGTGCCCTGCTCGTGTTTGGTCTGTTCCAGAAGACTGTGATCGCAGACTGCGTGATGGGGCCGGTCGCGGATGCCTTGTTTCACGGGCCGGCAGGTCGGCATCGCCGATGCGTGGCTCGGCACGATCGCATTCGCCGGACAGATTTTCTGCGACTTCGCAGGCTACTCGACGTGCGCTCTCGGCGCCGCGCTGTGCCTCGGCTTTTCGATGCCCGACAACTTCCGCGCACCCTACGCAGCACTCGGCTTCTCGGATTTCTGGCTGCGCTGGCACATCTCGCTGTCGAGCTGGCTGCGCGACTACCTTTACATCCCGCTTGGCGGCAATCGTCGCGGACCGACCCGCACGTACGTCAATCTCGTGTTGACGATGCTGATCGGAGGGCTGTGGCACGGCGCATCGTGGACCTTCGTCGCATGGGGCGCATTGCACGGCGCTTACCTGATTGGCGAGCGTGTCATCATGCGGGTGCTTCCGCAGGGTGCCTGGCGCAGCACGCGATGGGCCCGCGCTCTTGGCATGGTCGTGACGCTGGTGCTCGTGTGCGTCGCGTGGGTCTTCTTCCGTGCGTCCTCCTTCGGCGAGGCATTCCAGATCGTTCGCGCCCTCGTCGGCATCAACACCGGCTTGCGCGTGTTCCCCCTATTCGACTACCGGCTCGTCAGTCTGTGCTTCGGAACGCTCATCATCGTCCAGTGGATCACGCGCGACCTGACGATCGAACAAGCGGTCGAGCGGACGCCATGGCCGATTCGCGCGGTCGCTCTCGGCCTCATGCTGACCGCGCTTCTCCTCATGCAGGGCCAAGATCGTGCCTTCATCTACTTCCAGTTTTGAGCGGCCAGTTCCGGCCGGCACTGGCGGCGGATCTGGATCGTTGCGCTGCTGGTTGCCGTCGCGAGCAGCACGGCGGCGGAGCTGTACGTGCGCGGCCTGGGACAGCGGCCATCGGTCGTCGACGATCCGTCGCGCTGGGCGCTCGCGCGCCGAGCGGTCAATGGCGACTCCAACGTGGTCGCGTTCGTGGGGACGTCACGCATGGAGCTCGCACTCTCGCTGTCGACCGCCGCTGCGATGCTGCCAGGTAAACGACCGATCCAGCTCGCGATCAACGGAATGCCCGCGCTCGAGGTCCTCGCCGACCTCGCATCCGATGATCAGTTCCGCGGTCTCGCCGTCGTGGATCTCGACGAATGGGACATCGCAACAGACGACCACTCTGGATCAAAGCCATTCATCGATCGCTCGCATCGGCTGTGGCGCGCTCCAGGCGCGGTCGCCAATCGGCTGCTCGCGACATGGCCACAGGAACACCTCGCCTCGCTCGCGATCGGCGGTCGCTCGTTGCTGGCGCGCCTCGCACGCGGCCGCACTCCACAGGCTACCTGGGTCGTGACCGACCGCGATCGGGTCGGCTATGGCGACTACAGCCTGGCCGAACCTGCAGCACTCCGTGCCAAGGCGCGCGCGCGGCTCGCGAACTTCGACGTGCCTGGCTTACTCGTCGAGCAGTGGCTCGAGCGTGCCGCCAGCTTCGAAATGCATGCGCGAACGATCCGGGCCCGCGGTGGCGACGTCGTGTTCGTTCGGCTGCCGATCAGTGGTGTGCTCGAGGACGGTTTCGAGAAGCAGTACCCAAAGGCGTTGTACTGGGATGTGTTCGCACGCCTCGATCCTGGGCGCGTACTGCACTACCGCGACATCCCGTCCATGCGGGACCTCGAGTGTCCCGATGAGATGCACCTCGATCAACGAGACAAGGCGGCGTTCACGCAGGCGCTCGTCGAAGCAGTCAGCGCGAGCGTCGAGCAGCGGCACCCGCAGTAAGACGTGGCCGACGTGCCGACAAGCGGGTTGTGTCGTAGTGTCCGCCTCATGGAGCCGGACCCGGCGGCAGTTCGCAGGTACCTCGCTCACGTCGTGGACCGCGTCGAAGCGTTCGGGACGGTGCGCGCCGTCTATCACGACAAGCGCGTGGGGTTTCCGCACGTCGATATTTACGTGATCGACGCGGTGCTCGCCGGCAAGCCCCGCATCGTGCTGCTGACGGTCGGCTGCGCATTTGTCGACCGCGGCACGCAGGAGCGCGTCGAGCTCGCCGTGGTGTTGCCCGACACGTGGCCGATCACCGAGGAGAAACTCGAGCGGCCCGAGCTGTTCTGGCCGTTTGGCTGGCTTCGGTTCATCGGGCACGAGCTGCCGAAGCTGATGTACGGCCCGCTGCCCGGCGACATCTGGCGCATGCCGCTCGCGGCGACTGCACCCGCGACGAGGTTCTCGGCCGTCCTCGGTGTCCCCGCAGACTGGGTTCACGCCGAGCTCGGCGACGGGCTCATCCTTCCCGACGGAACGGCCGTGAGCATCACGGCACTGATTCCGATCCGCACGGATGAGCGCGAGTGGGCCCTCGCGCGAGGCGAGGACGCAGAGGACGGTGCAGCGCTTGTCGAGTTGCTCGACGGCCGGCGCGTCGAGTCGATTGTGATCGACGACGAACGCCCGACCTTTATCGCGTCGTAGGCTGCACGACGACACGCGACGACGACACGCGACGACGACACGCGACGACGACACGCGACGACGACACGCGACG
>JBBQFU010000309.1:0-9615 GCA_038322185.1 Haliangiales bacterium | reverse complement strand
CGCGAGATCCGGCCAGCGTCCGGCACGCGCGAGCACGCGCTCGAGCGCAGCGAGCGCAGGACGTGGCTCGGGACCCTGTGACGCGCGACCGTAGGCCAGCGCCGCACGATCGAGCTCCTGCAGCCGATCCTCGGCAATCTGCCCCAGGCGCATCGCGTAGGCCTGCTCGACATCGGGCGGCAGCGTCGGCGCGCTCGGGTCGAGCCGCTCGTCGAGAAGCTCGGCCATCTCGCGCCACAGGCTCTGGCTGTCGGCAAGCCGGCTCAGCGGCTCGAGTAGATCTGCGTCCTCGGGTGCATCCGCGAACGCGCGTCCCCACACCACGAATGCCTGTGCCGGCTGGTTCGCGAGCGTCTCGCGCACCTCGGCGAGTGCCTGCCAGTCCGCACGGCGAGCCGCCGCATCGCGACCCGACAGCGTGAGCCGCCGCTCGTACACGCGCACGAGCCCCGACGCATCGCGGTCCTGGCGGTAGATGCGCTCGAGCACCGGCGCCACCGGGTCGACGAAGTCATCCTTCGCCATCAGGCTCTCGAGCGCGGCGCGTGCCTCGGCATGCGCCGGATCGATCGTGAGCACGGCGCCGTAACGCGGGATGGCCGCCTCGGGATCCGTGAGCTGCGACTCGACCACATGCGCGGCACGGAACGCGAGGTCCGCCCGGTCCTTCTGTGTGGTGGCGAGTAGCGCGCGCTTGTCGACCACGTCGAGCAGCTCGGGCCACATCTTCTGCTTCGCGTAGATCCGGTCGAGCTCACCGAGCGCGCGGGCATCTCCGGCATCGTCATCGAGCATCGACGACAGGTGATTGATCGCCTGATAGACGTCGCTGAGGTGGTGCTCGTAGATCTGCGCGGACGCGAAGTGAAGGTCCTGGCGCGGTTGCAGATCCGTGGTCAGCTCGATCTTGCGCTCGAGCGTGACGACCATCTCGCGCGCATCTCCGGTATCGCGATACAGCCGCTCCAGGGCATCGAGCGCCGACAGGTCTGTATCGTCGACGCCGAGCACGTTCTTGTACGCCGCGATCGCGTTCGGCTTGTCCTCGAGGACCTCCTCGTACAGCGCAGCCACGCGGTGGAGCAGCACGAGGCGCACGCCGGCGTCCTCGGTCAGCTCGGCCCGACGCTCCACGACCTTGACCAGCTCCTCGACGCGCGCATCGAGCGCGAGCAAGCGATCCAGGTGCGCGAGTGCGACCGGATCATCGCTGCGATTGTCGTCGACCTTGCGCCACGCTTCGATCGCGCGCTTGATGTCCTTGCGCTGCCTCTCGTGGATCTCGGCAGCCTTCTGCCACAGCCCCGCCGCGAGCTCGCCCTCGGTCGTCGCCGCGCCATCCTCGACGGTGCTCGCAGCTTCGTCCCACGCACCGAGCTTGCCGGCGAGCGAGAGCAACCGACCCAGCGACGCTTCGTCGCCCACATCGATCCGCCACGCTCTCGCGAGGGCGCCCAGCGCGAGATCGATCGCCCCGCCCCGCCGCTCGTGAATCTCGGCGATCTCGTGCAGCGTGGCGATCTGCTGCGGCGGATCGACGATGTACTCGAGCTTCGCGTCGAGGATCACGACCAGCTTCTGCCACCAGTCCTGCTCGCGGTAGACCGGCTCGAGCAGCGATGCGATTCGTTCGCGATGCTCGTCGTGGATCACCAGCCGCTCGAGGCTCGCGACCGCGCGGTCCCACAGCTTGCCGCCGGTGATGACCTCCTCGTACTGGTCGATCGCCGACGAGACGTTGCTCAGGTTGTTCTCGTAGATGTCGGCGAGCCGTAGCCGCAGCTCCGCCACCTCGACAAACGCCGACGCATCGAGCGCACGCGCCAGGCGCGCCTCGTAGACATCGACGAGCTCGTGCCACTCGCCACGGCCGCGGAACAGCCGCTCCAGCTCGGCGACTGCCTCTCGGTAGGTGTGCTCCAGAATCGGCGAGCCGCCACCCTCGGTGACGAGCACGACCTCACGCCACGCCTCGATCGCGCGGACCTGGTCATGTAGACCGTCCTCGAGGAGGCGGGCACGCTTGAACAGCGACTCGCGACGCAGATCCTCATCGGCGCGGGCGATCACGTCCTCGTACACGGCGAGCAGCTCAGCCCACCGCTGGTTGCGCGCGAGCAGATCTTCGAGGCGCCGCAGCAGCTCGCGCGGCTCCGGCTTGCTGTCGCTCTCGATGCCGAGCGCGCGCCGATAGGCGACGTACGCATGATCGACCTGATTGAGGCGGCGATCGTAGATCACGCCCGCTGCAATCGCGACATCGCGGATCGCTTCGGACTCGCCCTGTTCGTCGTCGAGATACGACTGGTACGTCATCGCGACGAACTCCCAGTTCTCGACGATACCGCCCAGCCGCTGCAGCTGCTCGCGCGCGTTGTGATCGCCGGGCGCCTCGCGGAACACCAGCGCGTACCACTTGCACGCGCTGTCGAAGTCCTCGAGCTGCTCCTCGAACAGGCGCGCGACGAAGCGCGTGAGCCGCAGGCGCTCGTCGGGCTCGACCGCGCCGTCGAGCTTCGCTGTGTACACGCGCACGAGATCCTGCCAGCGCTGCTGGCCGACGTAGATTGGCTCGAGCACCTCGGCCGCGAGCACGCGAGCGTCGGGGTCGCTGAGGTAGCGCTCGAGCGCCGCCAGCGCGACGGGCTGGCGCGAGTTGCCGCTGAGCGCCGCCGCGTAGTTCTCGATCGCCGCGGCGACGTCGTGGAGCTGCTTCTCGTGCAGATTGCCGAGCTGGATGCGGAGCTGGACCGCTTCGTCCATCGACGTCACGAACCCGAGCCGACGCTCGTAGAGGTCGACGACGTCGGGCCAGCGCCCCTGCTGGCTGTACAGGGTCTCGAGCGCATAGATGGCGTCCGAGCGCTCGGGTGCGATCTGCACCACCTGCTCCCAGGTGCCGATCGCCTCGTCGGGCCGGTTCAGCGACGCGTAGATGCCCGCGGCCTCGACGAGCTCGTTGACCTTGGCGTCGACGTCGGACGCGACATCGGCCTGGCGTAGCAGGATCTCGACGAGCTTCGCCGGCTCGTTCTGCTCGCGGTAGATGGCCTCGAGCGCGGTCAGCGCGCGACGGTCTTCGGGTGAGCTGTCGAGCACCTTCTGGTAGTAGTCGCGCGCGAGCGCCTGATCCTGACGGATCGCACGCGCGAGGTCGGCGATGTCGAAGTACAGGCCGCGCTGGATCTCGGCGTCCATCACGTCCGGTGCGATCTTGATGAACGCGTCGATCAGGTCCGCATTGCGGGTGAGCTCGGCGGCCAGCCGCTGCGTATCCTCGACGACCTGCGCGAGCTCGGGCTCGGTGGCCGCATGCTCGAGCGCACGAAGCTGGACGTCGAACGCGCCGGCATTGTCACCGATGCGCTCCTTGAGCCGCACCACCTCGAGCAGCGCACGCAGCTTGGTGGCGGGGTCATCGGTCCAGTCGGCCTGGAGAAGCGACAGCGACGCGATGCGATCGTCTTGCCCGGTGAGTGAGTAGACGGGCCGCAGGATATCGGCGGCCGCCACGCGCAGATCGGTGTCCTCGAGCGACGCTTCGACGGCGGCGAGCGCGGTCGGCTGCTGCGGTTCGGCGCGTAGCACCATCGCCCAGCGCTCGAGCGCCTCGACCGGGCGCTGCAGCGGCCCCGCCAGCAGGCGTGCGATCTGGATGTGTAGATCGGTCTGGGCCGGCCCGTCGTAGAGCATCCCCTGACGCTCGTAGACATCGAGCAGGTCCGCCCAGCGCTCGGCCCCGGTGTAGAGCCGCGCCAGCTCATTGAGCGCACGCGTGTCCTCGCTGTCTCGATCGATCACCTCGAGCCAGGCCGCGGTCGCTTCCTCGGACTCACCGAGCTTCTGCTCGTGGAGCTGCGCCACGCGGGCGAGGATCTCGATGGCCTCGACATCGCTCGACGCCGCGTCGATCCGGCGCCGCAGGATCTCGCTGAGCTCGCGCCACTTCTCGGCGCCGAGATACAGCCGCTCGAGCGCGTGCAGTGCGCCCGCGTCGTTCGCCTGATCGGAGACGACGTCGCGCCACGTCGCGATCGCCGCGTTGCGATCGTTGAGCTTTTCCTCGTCGAGCTGAGCGACCCGGGCGAGCAGCGCACGACGCTCACCCGCGTCCTCGGACCACTCGGCCTGCTGGTGCGTGATCGCACGGAGCTCGGGCCACTTGCTGCTCTCCTCGTAGAGGCGAGCGAGTGCACTACCGGCGCGGCGGATCGTGACGGGGCTGGTCGGATCGGCCTCGAGCAGGCGCTTGTACGCCGCGATCGCGCGCTCGGTATCGCCACCCTGGCTGTCGTAGTAGGTGGCGAGCTCACCGAGCAGCGCGGCCCGCGTGCCGGCATCGCTGTCGGGTGTGGCGGTGACCGCGGCCTCGAGGGCCTTCGTGGCCTCGGGCCAGCGGCCGAGCTGCTGCGCGAGCCGGGCAACCTCGACGCGTGCGCGCTCGTGTGCGGGCTCGAGCGCAAGGAGCTCGACCCAGCAGTCGAAGGCGGTCATCGGGTTCGCGAGCTCGGCCTCTTCGATGGTGGCCGTGCGCGATAGCAGCTCGACTGCCTCGGTGCCGGTGACCATCGCGCGCTGCGCGCGCAGCAGCTGGACGAGATCGCCCCACTGCTTCTCCTGCTCGTAGAGCGGCTCGAGCATGCGGACGATCCGCATCATCACGATCGGCGCACCCGGCGCGGTCATCAGCTCCTCGAGCAGATCACGCGCACGCGCATGCGAGCGCGAGCGAGCGAGCACGTCTTCGAGCAGATCGACGGCGCGGCCAGAATCGTTGAGCTGGTGCGCGAACAGCTCGGCGCGGCGGTACGACAGCTCGGCGGCGCGCTCGGGCTCGACCTGATCGGTCTGCCGGGCGAGCAGCTCCTCGAGCTCGGCCCACCTCTGGGTGTTCGTGTAGAGCCGATCGAGCGCGGTATACGCGCGTGCGTTGGTCGCATCGAGCTCGAGCACGCGGCGGTACGCCTGCCCCGCCCGCCCGACCTCACCGAGGGTGTCCTCCTCGAGCTGCGCCAGCGCGACGAGCGACTCGAGACGCACCCGGGCATCGACCGTGACGTCCGCGCGCCGCTCGAGGGCCGCGCGCAGATCCTGCCAGCGCTCCTCGGCCGCGTATTGCCGCGACAGTGCCTCGAATGCATCGGCCGCATCGGGCTCGACCTCGAGCACGGAGATCCACGCGCGCTCTGCGATGCTGCGGTCGCCGAGCCGTTCGCCGGCAAGGCGCGCGAGCTCGGTCGCGAGCGCGCGGATCTCCGACGACGATCCGCCCTTCTGCTTGAACGCCGTGAGCGCAGCCGCGAGCTCGGTTGCCCACTCGCCATCGCGTCCGAGCTGGCCCGCCAGGGCGGAGAGCTCGCCACGAACCACGGCATCGCCGGGCTCCGCGCGCAGCACGCGCAATCCCGCCTGCCAGGCCGCGGCCGGATCGCCGAGGTCGATGTGATAGAGCCGCATCAGCGTGCGGTCGATCTCGGTGCGCTCGCCGGTGCCGGCGTCCTCTGCGCTGCGAATGATCTCGAGCGCCGCTGCGTGCTTCGCAGGATCTCCGCTCGCCTCGAGGTGCGGCAGGATCTGGCGCGCCGCCGCCAGCCGATCCGGCACTTCGATCGCGGTTGCTGTCGTGCTGTTCAGCACCACGCGCGCGACAGCATCGAGCGCCTGCGGGCGCACGCCGCCACCGACCGCCGGGATGCCGAGCGCGTCGCGGTAGTAGTCCAGCGCATTCGCCGGCGCGTCGAGATTCACTTCCTCGATCTGGCCCACGCGCATCAGCAACTCGAAGCGCGGCTGGCCGTCGGGCGTCTGCTTGAGTTGCTCGGCGAGCACCTCGGCCAGCGACTCCCAATCGCCGCGCGCCTCGTCGATGCGTGCGAGCGAGCGCAGCGCCTTGAGGTGCCCCGGCACCACGCCGAGCACTTCGCGGTAGGTCGCCGCGGCGCCGTCGAGATCGGCGAGCTTCTGCTCCTGCAGCACGGCCGTGGCGAGCAGCAGCGTGGCCTTCGCGCCCGGCTCCTCCTCGCGTGCGACGCGGCGGCGATACGACGCGAGCAGATCGCCCCAGTCGGCCACGGCCTGCGCGAGGTCTTCGAGGTTGGCCTCGGCGTCGCGATCCTCGGGCGCCAGCGCGAGCACCTGGCGGTGATACGTGCGGGCACGTTCCGGATCGTTGAGCCGGCGGCTCGCGATCTCGGCGAGGCGACGATACAGCTCGAGCCGCAGCTCCGCGGGCGTCTCGCGAGCGATCGCGCGCTCGAACGCCGCGGCGACCTCGCGCCACTGCTCCGGTTCGCTCGCCAGGCGCGTCACGTCGGCCAGGAGCTCCGGGCTCTCCGGGGCGATGTCGAATGCGCGGATGGTCCACGTGAACGAGAGAGTGCGCGAGCTCAGCTTCTGCTCGCAGAGCTGACGAATCTGCGCGATCTTCGCGAGCCGTGCGGCCGGTTCCGTGATCGCCGAGAGCTCGATCTCGTGAACGGAGAGCAAGCGCGCCCACTTCTCCTGCCGCGTGTAGATCGGGACCAGCGCGGTGGCAGCGCCGATGTGACTGGGCTCGACGGCGAGCACGCGCTCCCACACCTGGCGCGACTTCTCGAGGGGATCGCTGGTGGTGGTGCGAGGAATCGCGATCTGGCCACTGGTCTGCTTCGGCGCAGCCTCGGCGCGCTTCTGCGCCAGCTGCGCGGCGCGCTCGACGAGCGGCAAGCGTGCTGCCTTGGACTCGATGCGATCAGAGATCGAGAGCAGCGCCTCGACGAGCTCTTCTTCCTGGCCGAGCTTGGCGTAGAGCGTCTCGAGGCCCGCAAAGTCACCAGCCATCGCATAGAGCTCGCGCAGGGTACGCAGCGCCTTGGCGTGATTCGGCTCGAGCTCGAGGACTTCCTTCCACGCATTCGCCGCCTGCTGGGGCGAGGCGAGCCGGTCGGAGTAGACCTGGCCGAGCTTCTCGAGGAGCGTGATCGCTTCCTTGTTTCGCTTTTCCGTGCGCAGCGCCGCGACCTGGCGATGCAGGATCTCCGCGAGTGCAAGCCAGCGCTTCTCGCGATCATAGAGGGCCGCCAGCGCGGCGAGCGTGTCGGGCGCGTCGGGCGCATCGGCAAGGACACGGTTGTGGATCTCGATCGCGAGCCGCGTGTCACCAAGCCGCTCTGCTGCGAGCCGAGCCATCTCGGACTGCTTGAGGCGCCTCTCCTCCGGCGCCAGCGTGGTCGCTTCCTTGCCGAGCAGATCGATCAGCTGACGCCACTGGCGCCGCTTCGTGTAGATCTCCTTGAGCTTGCTGACGGCGTCGACGTCGCTGGGCGACAGCTCCGCGATTCGCTCGAGCGGCTTGATCGCGTTCGCGAAGTTGCCGAAGCGCTCGGACCACAGGTCGGCCACTTCGCGCAGCAGCTTCACGCGCTCACCGTCGGGGATGTTCGCCGCGTCCGCCTTGCGCGTCAGGATCGCGATCAGATCGTTCCAGCGGCCGAGCGCGCGGAACTTCGTGGCCAGCTCGTCGGCGGCGCGCTGATTATCCGGCTCGAGCTTGAGGATGGCGTTGTACTGATTGATCACCATCACGTCGAGCCGCAGCCGATCGCGATAGATCTCGGCAATGTCGAACAACCGCGCCACGCGGCCGGCGACATCCCCCTCGGGAAGGCGCTCGATCTCGTCCTTCGTCAGGTCGAGCAGCGCGTTCCACTTCTCGGTCCGCCGGTAGAGCCGTGCGAGTGCGGCGCGTGCTTGCAAGCTCGTCGGATCCTGGCGCAGGTGCTGCTTCCACGCTTCGATCGCCTTCTCGGGGTTGTTCTGCTGCTCGGCGAGCTCGGCGATCTCGACGCTGATCGACCTCTCGCCACTCTCGCTGCGTGCACGCGCAGGTGTCCCCGACGTGCCCTTCTCGACCTGCTTGAGCAGCGCGATGAGCTTGCCGCTCTCGCCCTTCGCCGAGTAGTACGCGCGATAAAAGTCGACGGCGGCCGGGTGCGCGGCGTCGATCTTGCGGATGCGACGGAAGTACTCCTCCGCCTGATCCAGGTCGTTCAGGTGCTTCCACAGCACCATCGCGATCTGCAGCAGCATGCCGAGGTCATCGCCCTCGCGCCGAACCTTGAGCGCAGCCTGGTACGCCGAGACCATGGCCGACCAGTCGCCGGCGGCACTGGCCGCGTCGGTAACATGGCGCAGCGCGCGCGGGTGCGCCGGGTCGAGCGCGAGCACCCGCTTGATCGCGCGGTCCGAGCGCGACGCGTTCGCGAGCTGCGTGCGCCCGAGGTCCGACAGCGCCATCAGCGCGGCGATCTTCTCGTCGACACCGCCGGCCATCTCGGCCCGCTCGTCGAGTAGCTCGCCGAGATCTTGCCAGCGGTTCGCACGGCGCAGGAGCCGGATCAGGTGGAACGCAGCCTTGGTGTTCTTCGGCTCGATCTCGAGCGCCTTGCGCAGGTACTGCTCGGCCTCGGGCGCATCGGGCGCGAACCGCACGTACTGCTCGGCGGCCGATCGATAGAGCCCGGTTGCGAGGCTGCGATCGGTCGAGGTGCTCGCCTCCTGGAGGAACTTCGCCGCGAACTTTCGCCAGTGCTCCTCGGACTGACCGAGCTCCTCGAGCGCCTCGGTTGCCATCGCGTCGCCCTTGCGCAGCTCCAGCACGGTCGCGAACGCGGCATGTGCGAGCGGCGCGTCGAGCAGCTCGCCGTCGAGCACCATCCCCTTCTCGAGCAGCAGGTCTGCCTTGCGGTTCGTGTCGTCGGACGCGTCGATCTCGGCGTCGAGTAGCTCGACGACGATGTCAGGCCGCCCGGCGTTGGTCAGGACCTTGCGGGCAGCGGCGAATCGCGCCACTCGAACATCGGGTGCGACGGCACGCGCGGCGGCTTCGAGCGCCTGCAACGCGTGCGTGTCATCCGGATCGTGCTCGAGGACCGAGAGAAGAGCTGACAGATCGGCCATTGCATCCCCGCGCAGAAGCTCGACCTTGCCGGACCCCTGGGCTCGGAGATGCTACCCACCGGGGGGATCCAACACAATGCGAAGGGCCAATTCCTTCGCAGGCTTAGGAACGGTTCTCTGGAGAACGCGTTGACACTGCCAGGTGCCACGCTCAGGCTTGATGGGTGGAGCGGGACCGCATCTATTACAGCGTCGGGAGCGAACGAAACCCCGGCGACCCGTTCGGACGAAGCCGCCTCGTGATCGAGGTCGATGGCAAGGCCCGTCTGGATCAGTACACGCGCGTTGGACAGTCGGCGTGGACGGGATCCATCACGGCAACCGCGCTCGACTCGCTGTGGGCTGCGCTCGACGAGGCCAAGTTCCCCGACATGCCCAAGCATCCGGTGCCCGCGGGCTCCGCGATCCGGGATCTCAACGTCGGCGGTCCCGACGGGAAGTCGGTGTACATCGCGTACCACGCCGCCGCATCGCTGCCCGGATACAACACGGCGTTCACCCTGCTCGACACGGTGATCCGGCAGATCAGCCAGGACACGGTCAAGTGCGTGCCCGAGAGCGGAAGTCCGATCGTCGACACGATCGAACGTGTGCCCGCGTAGCCGCGTCGCGCGCCCTCGAAAGCCGGTGAAGCGGCACGCCGGATCGCGACGTTAGTTTGGCGTGGCCAGGAACTGG
>JBBQFU010000308.1:0-9761 GCA_038322185.1 Haliangiales bacterium | reverse complement strand
AGTCGCGCGCTGGCAGCCACTGCGTGCGATCGACGGGCAGCTCGAACAGGTCGTAGCCACCTTTGGGCACCGACGCCATGAACACCAGCCGCTTGCCGTCGGGCGATGGCTCGGGCTGGAACGCGCTGCCGATCACGTTCGTGATCTGCCACGTGGTCTTGGTCGCGAGCTCGTGCGCGTAGATATTCGAGATCCCGGTGCGGTCGCTCGCGAAGTAGACGATAGCTCCGTCGGGAGACCACGATGGCTGCAAGTCGACCGCGCGATCGCTGGTGATCTCCTCGACCTTGCCGGTTTCGACCTCGACGACGAGGATGTCGCGGAAGCCCCCCGTGCGCCACGCCGAGAACGCGATGCGCGAGCCGTCGGGCGACCACTCGGGCTGGTGAACCTGGTCGTAGCGCTTGCCGCGCCAGACGATCTTTGGCTCGGCGTTCGGCGCCAGATCCATCACCGCGAGCGCGCTCTCTCCCTGTCCATTCTGCGAGTAGGCGACGAGGCGCTCATCGCGCGACACGCTCGGATCACGCGCGCGCCGGCCGGTGGTGAGCCGCACGGTCTGGCGCGTCTTGGCGTCCCAGTGCCACAGGTCGACGTAGCCGTAGACCGCGCGATAGAGACGACCCTGCTCGTAGACGATCGAGCCGTCCGCCATCAGGTCGAACGGCCCCATCGCGTCGATCTGCACGATGTCGCGCGCGGACTTCGCGTCGCCGCCAACCGGCAGCGCTCGCACGTGGGGCAGCCGGTAGCCGTCGGCCTGCAGCCAGTAGATCTCGCGCGAATCGAACGAATAGTGCGGCAATAGATTTGCCTCGGCGGTTGTCGTGAGCTGCCGGCCGGTGACCATGCCGCGGCGCTCGGCCGCCATCTCCTGCTGGCCATACTTGTCGCGCAGGTAGCTCTTCCAGTCGTCGTATAGCTCGGTGAACGGTTTGCCGACGACCTTGGCGATCTGACGGTTGATCGCGAACGGCGGCGCATACGCGCCCGATGTGTGGCTCATCTGGCGCAGCGTGTCGTCGCCGAACCGATCGAAGATGTACTGCAGGAAGTGCGAGCCATACATATAGGCCGCGTTGCCACGCGGGTACTGGCGCGGCGCGCCGCTCACCTGGTCGAGTCGTAGATCCCGGTCGCCCTTCATCGCGATGCGGATCGCCTCGTCGAAGCGCGTGCCGCGGTTGCGACCACCGGCCGAGCGCTTGGTCTCCTCGTAGGTCGCGATACCCTCGATCACCCAGCGCGGCATGATCTGGTTTGGCGCCCAGGTCTTGCCGAAGATCGAGTTGTAGATGTTCGGCAGCCCGTACATCGTGTCGAGGTGGAGAATGTGGGTGTACTCGTGCACGACGAGGCCATAGAGCCAGTCGTCATAGTCATCGAGCTCACCGAACCCGCCCGGCGCGGTCACATACAGCGTCATCGCGTTGCGCGGCAGCACCCCGGCGAACCCGTTCGCGCTGTCGGTGTCATCGGTGATGTAGATGAGCGTCTTGCCTTCGGGCACGTGATCGAGCGGCCCGATGAGAACCTTATGCGCACGCTCGGCGACCACGGCGACCCGCTGCGCGACGTCGTCGAGCGGCTGCCAGTAGTGAACGATGAAGTGCTCGGACTCGACGGTCTTGTGGACCCGCCGCGAGTCACCTGCGAAGGCGTGATGACCGAGCAGGAGAAGCAGGAGCGCTACGCGGTTCCACCACGTCACGCCGGGTCCTTGCGCGGCGTTGCCAGCGCGAACACGAAGTCGGTGACGACCGCCTTCACGTCAGCCGCGGTCGGCAGGTTACGTACGGTCTCGACGAGCCCGAGCGTATCCGACGCGGTCATCTGGATGACCGTGGCCTTGACCTCGGGAATCGACACGGCGCTCATCGACAGCTCGCGGATGCCGAGCCCGACGAGGACCGGCGCGATCATCGGCTCGCCCGCCATCTCACCGCACACCGTGACCGGAATCTTCGCCGCGTTCGCCGCCTTCGCGACCTCGCCGATCAGCCGGATCAGCGACGGGTGGAGTGGCTCGTAGAGGTACGACACGTACTCGTTCACGCGATCGACCGCCATCGTGTACTGGATGAGGTCGTTCGTGCCGATCGAGAAGAAGTCACACTCGACCGCGAGCAAGTCCGCCGTGAGCGCGGCCGACGGCATCTCGATCATGATGCCGATCTTTACGCCCTCGTCGAAGTTGATCATCTCGTCGCGGAGCTCACGCTTGACCTCTTCGAGCACGACCTTCACGGCGCGCAGCTCGGCGACACCGGAGATCATAGGGAACATGATCTTGAGCGGCCCGTGCGCCGATGCGCGAAGCAGACCGCGCAGCTGCTGGCGGAACAGGCTCTTGCCGAGCGTCGACAGGCACAGCCGGATCGAGCGCAGGCCGAGAGCGGGGTTCTGCTCGCCGAGGTCGGCGTTCTCGATGAACCGCGTGAGCTTGTCGCTGCCGAGGTCGAACGTGCGAATCGTGGCCGGCTTACCCTTGAGCCTGTCGAGCACGGCCACCGCGGTCTGGTAGTGCCGTTCCTCGTCGGGAATCTCCGTCCCGGTCATGAACAGATACTCGGTGCGGAACAGCCCGACGCCCATCGCGCCATGCTCGAGCGCGTCGTCGAGCTCCTCGGGACCGTCGATGTTCGCGAGCAGCTGGATGTCGACCTGGTCGCGCGTCACCGCGGGCAGGTCGCGCAGCGCGTGGAACCGGACGCCCTCGGCGGCCTGACGCCGCTGCTCGTCGCGATACTGCGCGACCGTGGCCGCCGACGGATTGATGATCACCGTGCCGGTGCCGCCATCGAGGAGCAGCAGATCGTCAGTCTCGACCAGCTCGGTGATGTTCTCGAGACCGACGACGGCCGGAATCTCGTGCGCGCGGGCGATGATCGCGGTGTGGCTGGTCTTGCCGCCGGCGTCGGTCAAGAGGCCGGCGACCGCGGCCCGGTGGAGCGTGGCGGTATCCGCCGGCGACAGATCGTAGGCGACGACGACGGCATCGGGCGGCGGCGACAGCGGGCCCATGTCACGACCCAGCAGATTGCGAAGCACGCGCTCGAACACGAACTCGACGTCACTGCGTCGCTCGCGTATGTACGGATCCTCGATGCTGTCGAACACGCTGCGGATGTCGTCGACCGCGCGGCGCAGCGCCCACTCGGCGTTGATCTTCTCCTCGCGGATGTACTCGACGGCTGCGCCGACCAGGTGCTCGTCGTGGAGCATCATCTGGTGCGCGGTGATGATGTGGTAGTCGCTCTCGTTCTCCGAGGCGAGCTTCTCCTTGATCTTCGCGAGCTGCTTGTCGCTCGCCGCGATCGACTTGTAGAGGCGCGCGACCTCGGAGTCGACGTCGTCGGCTTCGATGTGATGGCGCGGCGCCTTGAGCGAGTCGCGACCGATCAGGTACGCACGGCCGAACGCGATGCCTGCTGAGACGCCGAGGCCGGTCTTGCGTACTTCGGGCCGCGCGTCGCTCACGGGCTACTTTCCTTCGCCGAACTTGTCGTTGATCAGCGCAGCGATCGCGTCGATCGCGTCTTGCGCCTTCTCGCCTTTGGCCTTGAGCGTCACGGTGGTGCCCTTGCTGGCGACCAGCATCAGCACGCCCATGATGCTCTTGCCGTTCACCTCGTGACCGTCCTTGGACAGCGTGAGCTCGCACGGATACTTCGATGCGAGCTGCACCAACTTGGTCGCCGCACGCGCGTGCAACCCGAGCTCGTTCTGGATCTTCAGCGCCTTCTCGGCGGTCTCCGCCATCACTCCCCCCGATCCACGTCGCGATGACGCACGAGAATGTCCCACTCGCCACCGAGCCGCTTACGCAGCTCCTCGATGACTGCCACCGACCGATGCCGGCCACCCGTACAACCCACGCAGACCGTCACGTACAGCTTGCCCTCTTTTTGAAACTGCGGCAGCGCGAAGCGAAGCAGGCCCTCGACCTGCCGCACCAGCTCGCTACCGTCGGGACCAAACACGAACTTGGCGACGCCGGGGTCGCGCCCGTCGAGATGCGTCAACGACGGCTCGAAGTACGGGTTCGGCAGGAACCGCACGTCGAACACCAGGTTGAAGTCCATCGGCAGGCCGTGCTTGAAGCCGAACGACACGAACGTGACGGCGAGCTTGCCGGTGCCGCCGTAGCGATCCTGGATGATCGCCTTGAGCTGGTGCATGTTCATGTTCGAGGTGTCGACGATCGCGGCGCCGTGGCGCAGCTCCGTCATCACCTCGCGGTCACGCCGCACGCCCTCGATCAGGTCGTCGCCGGAGAGCGGATGCCGGCGCCGCGTCTCGGAGAACCGGCGCAGCAGCACCTCGTCGCTGGCGTCGAGGAACATGACCTCGAGCCGATGCCCCGCGCCGCGGAGCTTCGTGATCGCGGCGTGCCAGTGAGACAGGTTGCGACGCTGCCGCGAGTCGATCGCGATCGCGAGCTTGTCGCGGTCGCCCTCGTGCGCGAGGTGGTCGACCATCTGCGCGACGAGCGGCACCGGGATGTTGTCGACGCAGGTGAACTCGATGTCCTCGAGCGCCCGCAGCGCGGTGCTCTTTCCCGCGCCCGACAAGCCAGTGACGATGACGATCTGCACGGCCTACTCCACCGCATCCACGCCGTCGCTGGCGTCGGACATGGCGCTGTTCAGCTTGTCGCGGAACGCGCGCGCGGAGTGCGTGCCCTGGGCTTTGAGCAGCTGGTTGCGGGCAGCCACCTCGATCAGCGTCGCGATGTTGCGACCCGGCCGCACCGGCAGGCGCAGCTTGGTCACGCTCACGTCGAGCAGCTTCTCGGTGTGGTCGTCAAAGCCGAGGCGGTCGTACTCCGCCGTCGCTTCCCACTCGTGAAGCTCGACGACCAGCTCGATGACCTTGGCCTCGCGCACGCTCGAGATACCGAACAGGTCCTTGATGTTGATGATTCCCAGCCCGCGGATCTCCATGTGGTGACCCAGGACACCTGCATGCGTGCCCGATAGCCGGCCACCGATCTTGCGGATGCGAATCACGTCGTCACCGACGAGGCGGTGGCCGCGCACCACGAGGTCGAGCGCCGTCTCGCTCTTGCCGATGCCACTCTTGCCGGTCATCAGCACGCCGATGCCGAGCACGTCCATCAGCACGCCGTGCAGCTCGGTGTGCGGCGCGAGCTTGTCGGTCATCCACTCGGTCACTGCGGCGATGAAATCAGCCGTCACGAGCGAGCACGTCAGCAGCGGCACCCCGTGCGACTCGGCTACGCTCACCAGCTCGATCGGCGGCTGGAGGCCGCGGCACACGACGATGCAGGCCGGATCGCTATCGAGCAGCGTGTCGATGCCGAGCTGCCGCGCGGGCTCGTGGTCAGCGAGGTACTCGATCTCGGTGCCGCCGAGCACGAGCACGCGGTTGGCGTGGAGCTGCTCTGGCCACCCGGTGAGGGCAAGGCCTGGTTTCTGGATCCGCGGCACGGTCACCGTGCGCGAGAGGCCGCGCTGGCCTGCGACCGCGGTGACGCTCAGCTCCGCGCGCTCGAGCAACTCCCCGACCGTGATCCCGCTGGACATCTAGTACTTGGCGTCCTCGTCCGCTACCACGTGATACATCGTCTCGGCATCGGGGGCCGCGAGGAGGCGCCGGCGGAACTCCGGGTCCTTGAACACGCGGCTGATGCGCGCGAGTGCCTTGAGGTGCGCGCCGGTCGACGACTCGGGCGCCACCAGCACGAAGAACAGATACGTGGGCTGGCCGTCCATCGAGTCGAACTCGACGCCGGCGGGTGCGCGGCCCAGGCACGCGACGATCTCGCCGACCGCGCCGAGCTTGCCGTGCGGGATGGCGACGCCCTCGCCGATCGCGGTCGAGGCGAGCATCTCGCGCTCGACCAGGACCCTCGACAACGACGCGCGATCGATCCGCGTGTGGTGCGAGGACATGTACGCGGCGAGCTCCTCGAGGATGCCGCGCTTATCCGTCGCTACCAGCGCTGGAACGACCATGTCGCGCTTGATCAAGTCGACGATCTTCATCGGGGCCGACTTGACCCTACCACATGTAAAAATGCAGGAACTAGCCGGTTACGCCGTCGCTGCGGGCGTTTCGATCAGGCCGTAGCTGCCGTCCTCGCGCTTGTAGACGACGGCCACTCGGCCATCGGATTCAGCGCGGAACACCAGGAAGGGCTCGTGCAGCAGGTTCAGCTGGACGATGGCTTCGCCGACGGACATGGGCTGGGCGTGGAACTTCTCCGTCTTGACGACGGTGAACTCCGGGTGCGCCGAGGTGTCGTGCTGCTTGGCGGTCGCGCCGCCGTTGCCATTCTTCTCGCTCAGCTCGTGGAAGGCCTCGTCGATGATCGAGTGAGACCACGGCAGCGGGACCACGTCATGGGGCCGCGCGCGCATGCCTTCGAGCTTGCCCTTGTACTTGCGGACCTGGCGCTCGATCTTGGCGATGCAGAGGTCGATCGAGCTGTACATGTTCTCGGTCGTCTCGTGACCGGCGATCGAGAGCCCGTTGTGGAGCTGGAAGCTCACGTCGATGCGGTGATTGTGGCGCTCGGTGCTGAGAACAACGTGACAGGCGATCGGATCCGGCAGGTACTTGCGAACTCGTTCCATTCGCTCACGTGCGTACGACTTCAGGGCATCGGTCGGTTCCATGTGGCGGAACGTCACCGCGAATTGCATCGAGCGCCTCCCAATAATGGTTCGCCTTCGATGCTACCTCAGCCGTTGCAGCGCGGAGCGATGTCGGCGAGCAAATCGCGAACCAGCGCACGCGCCCGCTCGAGCTCCAGCTCCGGGGCCGCCTTCTGCGAGACCAAAATATCGAGGACCGTCGCCACGTCGGCCGCGTGGTCGTTCGCTGCGCGGTAGTTGCGCCAGCGCAGCGTGCTGACGGCCTTGGCGGCGCGTCCCAGCTCGAACACGAGGCCCGTGGCGGCGCGATCGAGGCGGTCCTTGAGATAGAAGCGTGTGGTCGCCACGGTGACGATTTCGTGAATCATGCCGACGAGCGCGAGCCCACGGTCATACGGCTCCAGGGTCACGGGCGCCGCCGGGGTTCGAATCACGATGAATGGCGGCGGCGATTCTTCGGGCATGTAGTGATCATTACGCGCGAGGTGGTCGATTGCATCCATCGGCATACCCACGCGTACCCGACGAAAACCGACCTAGAGCCGCGCGAGCGCGACCTCGAGCGTGGCGTCGAGCGTGTCCTCGACCGCGATGCCGGCGAGGTGCGCGTGATAGCGAATGTGCCCGCCCGACAGCGCGCCCGCCGGCATTCCCAGCACCACGTGCGCCGGATCGCGCGCGAGCTCACGCGCCACCTCGGCGCGCGTCGTGAACCCCGGCAGCGACTCCGGCGTGCCCTCGACCGCGATCTGAAACGGCATCCAGAACATCGCGACCGTCACCGTCGTGATCCCGCACGTCTCCCAGCGCAGGATGTTGCAGCTGGTCGCGCGCATCCCCGGCACGATGCTCGGCGGCTGACCGAAGCGCTCCTCTACGTGGTCCTCGAAGCGGCCGTCGCGAAACTCGGGCACGATGATCGTCCCCGAGAAGCCGTGCGCATCGAGCCACGCGATCGCGTGCGCGCGCCACGGCGTCCGCACCACGCCTTGCGCGGTCGGCCCGGCGAGGAAGATCGAGTGCGGAATCTCCTCGTCGCCGAGAGCGTCGTCGTAGCAGCGCAGCGTGGCCGGCATTGTCTCTAGAGTAACCGCTTACGAGGTCCTCCGACGGTCGGCGCAGTCGAACGGTAGCCTGGAGGGTGACGCGCGCGATCAAGGTCGGCCTGTGGGGATTCACGAGCGCATCGGGCGCGTGCGGTCTGCCTGCCGCCGTATTCGCGCTGCTACAGATTCGTTGGAACGAAATCCATCGTCGCGTGTGAGACTGGGCGAGGAGGTCTAGATGAACTCGATGGACATGCGTGTGATTGGTGCCAGTGCCCTGACCGCAGCGGCGGTGTCGGTGGTCGTCATTCTCGGTGTCAGCGGGCTTCGCCGCGACTGCCCGGTTGCGCCGGCCCCCGTCGTGATCACGCAGATGCCGGCCCCGCCAGCCCCTCTCGTTGCGGACCAGGCCCCCGCCTACGACGATGTGGAAGAGGAGCTCGAGGCCGAGCCGCTGATCGACACCGTCGAGACCTGCGCGGAGTCCGCGAAGGAGAAGGGCATGGCGAACATCAACATGGGCCAGCACGCCGCCGCGCTCGCGCAGTTCGAAGCGTCGCTGAAGTGCCAGCCCGACCCGTACGTCGTGCAGCTCGCGTTCATGGAGTCATGCGCGTCGAGCAACTCGGTCAAGGCGAAGCTCTACTTCAAGCAGCTCACGGCGGCGCAGCAGACCAAGTTCGCCCAGATCTGTATCCGGCAGAAGCCGCCGGTTGCCTACCAGTAGCCCAGTACTCGCAGTTCAGTTGCAGAAGCCCTGAGACGCGTCGCCGGCAGGTGGGCTAGAAGACTTGCTTGCGCTTGCTGCTCGACAGGATGCCGAGTTGCTCGCGGTACTTCGCGACGGTGCGGCGAGCGATGTCGATGCCGCTCTTCTTGAGCAGCTCGACGATCTTCTGGTCCGAGTGAGGACGCTTGGGATCCTCGGCGGTGACCAGCTCCTTGATCTTCGACTTCACGGCCTGCGACGCGAGGTCCTCGCCGTTGGTGCGCGAGATGCCCGAGTTGAAGAAGAACTTCAGCTCGTAGATGCCCTGCGGCGTGTGGACGTACTTGCTCGTCGTGACGCGCGAGACCGTCGACTCGTGCATGCCGATGTCCTCGGCGACATCGCGCAAGATGAGCGGCTTGAGGTGGGCGATGCCCTTGTCGAAGAAGTCGCGCTGGAACTTCAGGATCGACTCGGCCACTTTGATGATGGTGCGCTGCCGCTGCTGGATCGACCGGATCAGCCACTGCGCCGAGCGCAGCTTGTCCTGGACGTAGTCCTTCGAGGCGGCGGAGTTGCCGATCGCGTTCTTGTAGAAGCCGCTGATCTTCAGCTTCGGCAGACCGTCATCGTTGGGCACGACGAAGTACTTGTCGCCGACCTTGTGGATGTAGACGTCGGGCGTGACGTAGTGCGGATCGTCGGTCGAGTACTGCCGGCCCGGCCGCGGATCGAAGTCCATGATGACCTTCGCGGCCTCGTAGATCTCGTCGAGCGGCTGCTTCAGATCGCGCGCGATCGCCTGGTAGTTCTTCTTCTCGAGGTTGCCGAGGTGGCTCTTGATCATCTTCACGCACAGGTCGTCGTCCTGACCTGCGGCGATGCACTGGATCAGCATGCACTCGGCGAGCGATCGCGCGCCGACGCCGATCGGATCGAAGCTCTGAATCTTCTCGAGCACCAGCTCGCAGACGACCGGATCGGCTCCGAGGTCGCCGGCGAGCTCGTCGAGCGGCGGGTCCTTGAAGTAGCCGTCGGCGTCGATGTTCCCGAGGATCTCCATCCCGATCTCGAGCTCGTTCTGCGGCAGGTTGGTCATCTTGAGCTGCCACGCGAGGTGGTCGTGCAGGCTCGCCGGCTTGGTCAGCGTCGCTTCCAGCGAGGGCATCTCCTCGCCGTCGCCGCGGAACGCGGGCATCGGCGGGCCCATCGAGTAGTTATCGAGGTAGTTCTCCCAGTCGATCTCGTTGACCGCGGCGACGCCGTTCGGCCACGGGATCCGGATGATGCGCAGCGGATGATGCGGCTGCATGTCGACGGCACGCGTCGCGTGCTCGAGCGTATGGCGGCTGCGGGCGTGCGACGGATGATCCTCGCTTCGAC
>JBBQFU010000307.1:0-9867 GCA_038322185.1 Haliangiales bacterium | reverse complement strand
AGAGCTGAGCGATGTCGAACTCGGTGGTCGCATCCGGCGCGACGTGGGGCGCGAGCTCCATCGAGCCGAAGCCGATGCCGACCGACCAGCGGCGAGCCTGCCGTGCCGGAACGACGATCACGGGGGCGACCGGCGCCATGCTCGGTGGCGCGAGCTCGCTGTCATCGTAGACCTCGCCGGGGGCCTGGGCGTAGGCGGTGGAAGCGACGAGGAGCGAGGCGATGGCGACGCGGAGCTTCATGGCCTCCCTAGTTTCCACAACACGTGCCACCCCAAGCCAGCGAAATGTGGCGCCATCGACAGGTTCCGATCCGTCGAGAGAACCCACATCCGACATTGTGATCGTGGCGCGTTCCTACACTAAGATGGTGTCGTGCCTGGCCGGACCTTCGCGATTGGCGACATTCATGGGGATCTCGCGGCCTTGCAGCTGCTGTTCGGCCGCCTGCCAGCGCTGGTGAAAGACGACACGGTCGTGTTCCTCGGGGACTACATCGACCGGGGTCCCAACTCCGCCCAGGTCGTGGAGTGGGTCCGGGCCTTTTGCCAGAACACCGATGCCAAGGTCGTCTGCCTGCGCGGCAATCACGAGGACGCCTGGCTCCAGGTGATCGAGGAGGGCTGGCCCGAGTTCGTGATGCCCCGCGGTAACGGCTGTCTCGAAGCGCTGCGCTCGTTCCGCGGTCTCCCGCATCCCGACGGTGAAGACGTCCCGACCTACGAGGAGCTCGAGGAGATGTTCGACGGGCGCTTCTTTCCGCCGGAGGTCGTCGAGTGGATGAAGACGCTGCCGTACTGGTACGAGGACGATCACGCGATCTACGTGCACGCTGGCATCAAGCGCGTCGGTGATGGCTGGCCGCACCCGTCGAAGATCGAGCCCAAGCGTGCGCTGCTGTGGCTGCGCGATCGCGACTTCTTCGAGAACTACCGCGGCAAGCTCGTGGTGTTCGGTCACACGACCACGCGCACGATGCCGCAAGAGCTATCGACGTACACCCCCGAGGATCCGACGGACATGTGGGCAGGTCCCGCGTGCGTCGGTCTCGATACCGCGTGCGGCAAGGGCGGCTTCTTGACCGCGTTCGAGCTCCCTTCCAAGCGCGTCTACGAGTCGCGTGGCTGAACAGGTCCCCGTGGTGACGCAGGCCGGTACGCCTGCGGTGAGGATCGGACGCGCGCTCGCGTCGCCGCTCGGCGTGCTGATCACGCTGCCGCTGCTCGTTGTCGCCGTCGGTGTCGGCATCATGCTCGTGGGGCGCGATGCCACGCGCAGTGCCACGCACTCGATGGCGCGCCACCAGCTATCGGAGCAGGCGAAGAGCGTCCAGGCCGATGTCGCGTTCGCGCTCGACCAGGCCGATCCGCTGATGAAGCTCGTGCGCGTGCTCGCGGATCGCCAGCGTCCCGTCGAGGATGTGCTCGTCCGCCTGCACGATCTGATGGCCGGCCGACCGGGCGTCGCGTTCCTCAGCATCAGCTTTCCCGATGGAACGTTCCGCGGTGCGCAGCTCACACCCGACAAGAAGATCGAGGTGCAGGAGAGCACCGTGCTACCCGCCATCGCGCGCTGGTACGTCGTCAGCAACGGCGTGCTCCAGCCCGCGCGCACCGAGCCGCACAACTACGACCCGCGCACGCGTGGCTTCTACAAGCTCGCGACCACGCAGAAGGCACGCGCGTGGACCGAGCCCTACACGTTCTTCAAGAGTCACGAGACCGGCATCACGTGCACCGAGCCGGTCTATGACGCGGCCGGTGAAGTGCGCGCGGTGCTCACCGTCGATTTTCATGTCGGTGCGCTGTCGAGCTTCGTCGCGCGGCCCGCGCTCGATGAGGCACGCACGCTGGTCTACACCGGCGACGGCACGATCCTCGCCTACCCCGCCGCCGACACGCTCGGGCTTCCGGATAGCGACAAGGTGCTGCGCGCCGCCGACCTCAAGGATCCCGCGCTCGACGCGCTGTTCGCCGCACAGAAGGCGCGCTCGCCCGACGCGCTGCGCTTCCTCGAGCTCAACGCCACCGACGGTGAATACCTCGCGTCGGTCGCACCGATCGGTGGCAAGCGCGCCGGGATCGCGGTGCCTCTCGACTGGTACGTCGCGACCGTCGTTCCATCGCGCACGCTGCTCGGCCCGACGCGCAAGCTCGAGCGATCGAGCATCCTCGCGAGTGCGGGTGCCCTCGGGATCGCGGTCGGTCTCGCGCTCGTGCTCGCGTGGAACTTGCTCCGCATGAGGCGCCAGGTCGTGACCGCACGCGAAGAAGCACGCTCGGCACAGCAACGCGCGAAGGAGCTCGGCAGCTACCGGCTCGTCGCGAAGCTCGGCGCGGGTGGCATGGGTGAGGTGTGGCGTGCGGAGCATCGCCTGCTCGCGCGCTCGGCGGCGATCAAGCTGATCCGGCCCGAGGTCATGTTCGCCGAGGCTGCCGACGAGGTGCGCGAACGATTCCGGCGCGAAGCGCAGGTGCTCGCGTCGATGAAGTCGCGGCACACGATCGCGATCTTCGACTACGGCGTGACCAACGAGGGCACGTTCTTCTACGTGATGGAGCTGCTCGATGGTCTCGATCTCGAGCAGCTGATCGTGCGCTACGGAGCGCAACCGTCTGCTCGCGTGATCGACATGCTCGCGCAGGCCTGCCAGTCGCTCGCCGAGGCGCACGACGCGGGTCTGTATCACCGTGACATCAAGCCGCCGAACCTCTACCTGTGTCGCGCGGCCGACGAGGTCGACATCATCAAGCTGCTCGACTTCGGCATCGTGCAGACCGTCAGCGAGATGCCGGATGCGGCGAAGGTCGTGATGCTGTCGGTGAAGGCGCCCGTGCACGATAGCTCGCCGAGCCTGCGCGATAGCTCGCCGAGCCTCGAGACGCCGAAGCTGACCCAGATGGGCGCGATGCTCGGCACGCCTGGCTTCATGGCGCCCGAGCAGATCCTCGGCATGCAGATCGATGGTCGCGCCGATCTCTACGCGCTCGGCTGCGTCGCGTGGTGGCTGCTCGCCGGTGGCGAGGTGTTCTCGCGCAAGGGTGGCGAGCAAAAAGTTCTGCATCGTCACATCTACGACGAGCTGCCGAACCTGCGCTCGGTCGTGCGTGGCTGGCTACCGCCGGAGCTTGAAGAGATCGTCTACGCGATGCTCGCAAAGGAGGCCGATCAGCGTCCCGTCGATGCGCGCGAGCTCGCGCGTGCGCTGCGCGCGATCAAGATCCCCGACGACTACGTGTGGACGCAAGAGCGTGCGCAGGCGTGGTGGCGTGCGTACACCCCGCCGGCGCCGACCATGCCACTGCCGTCGGCCGAGCAGCAGGTCATCATGCCGCGCGACAGCCTGCAGCATCTGCCGCAGCAGCACGACGATCACAAGGTGGCGACCATCATGGGTCCGGCTGGCAAGACCAAGATCGATGTCAGTGTCGAGCGGCGGCGCCGCTAGGTCGGCGGGTACGGACCGTCGAACGCCACCACCTCGGCCGCTCGCGCGGCGGCCGCGTCGATCGCGCGAGCCGGGTCAAGGCCTTCGCCAAGCGCGTAGGTGAGTCCCGCCGCGAACGTGTCGCCGGCGCCATACGCATCGCCCGTGATCGCCGCTGGGGTCGCCACGTAGGGCGTGACGGCGCCGTCGGTCGACCACCAGGTTCCGCCGCGGGCACCGTCGGTGCGCACGACGAGGCGTGGCACCACTGCGAGATCGCCATGCGAGTACGCCTCGGCGGCATCGTTGTCGCTGCCGACCAGCGCATCGAGCTGGATGTTCGCGGTGCGCAGCAGCGGTAGCACACGAGACGTCGAGACGACGACCCGCGCCTGCCGTGCATGCTGGACTGCGGCGGCATCGCCGCCGGTGATGTATACGGCATCGCACGATGCGAGCTGCTCCCACGGCAGCGCGTCCTCGCCGTGAGCGACGAGCCGGTTACCGAGGACGATGATCGTGCGCTCGCGTTGCGCATCGATGAGTGTCAGCGCGCGGCGCTGTGGCTCCTTGCGGAATACCGCGTGCACTTCGACGCCACGCCCACGCAGCTCGGCATGCGCGCGGTGGCCGAGGTCATCATCCCCGAGTGCGGTGAACAACACGCAGTGCGCTCCCCAGCGCGCGAGCTGAACGGCCGCAACCGCCCCGCCGCCGGCGGCGACCGAGAGATACGAGTCCGCGTGAACGATCTCGCCGGCGCCGGGCACGCGAGGCACGCGCGCAAACTCGACCCACTCGACATGTCCGACGACGGCGACGCAAAGGCTCATCGCGCGCCGCACTCGAAGCTGGAGCGTACCTCGCCTGGCCTATGCACTGTGTTTTGCGTTACCACAGGAGCATGCATGCGCGCGTGTTTCTTCTCGCCCCGCTCCTCATCGCGTGTCCCGCCGGCAAGGCCGCACAGACGATCCAGCCCGCGACGCCCTCGATCAGTGATGCCGACCCGGCGGTGAAGGGCAAGACGGTCGGCAGCTCGATCACGCCGTGCACGACACCCGCGCGCGCCGACCTGATGGCCGTCGACTGGCCGCCCGAGATGCGCGGCGACTTCGAAGTTGCGATGAAGGAAGGCCTCGCGGTCGTGAAGTACGACTGCAAGTCGATCGAGCTCGTGCCTGCGTGCTCGGCCATCGGCGACTACGGCTTCATCGGCACGACGCGCCGCGAGAAAAAGATCGAGATGAACAGCAAGGACGAGGTCGCCGCGAACCTGCCTGTCGGCGGGCTGTCGTGGCTGTCGGACCTCGGCGGAAAGCTCGGCCGCGAGAGTGCGATCGCTGCGGAGCTCGTCATGATCGGCAAGCGATCGTCGGCCAAGAAGCGTGTTGCACGCGACGAGCTCGATGGGTCGTGCGAGACCGCGACTCACTTCGTACGCGCCGCGACCGTCGGTGCATTCGCGGTCGCGAGCGGCTCGAAGGCCGAAATCGCAGGTAGCGCGAAGATCATGGGCAAGGGCGCGAGCGCCGGCTCGACGAGCGCAACCAAGATCGAGGCGCAGGATGGCGACATCGAGGCGTGCGGCAAGGCGACACCCGAGAGCACCGCAGCGCCGGCCCAGTGCGGCGCCGTCTTGCGCATCGAGCTCGAGCCGTTCGCTGGTGGTGCCGCACCTGCCGAGACAGCACCCGAGCTCGCGGTCGCCACTTGCCCCGAGGGATTCGCGCTCGCCGATGGTGCGTGCCGCCGTCCCGATGCACCGCACCAGTGCAAGCCGGGAGATCCGAGCGAGTGCGAGGCACAGTGCAAGGCCGGGCATGCCGGCAGCTGCGCCACGCTGGCCGTGCTGTATCGCGACGCGATCGGCGTGACGAAGGATTGGGCCAAGGCCGCGGGCCTCGCCCAGCAAGCGTGCGACAAGGACGTGCTCGTCGGTTGTCGGGTGCTCGCCGCGGCGAAGCTCGGTGGCCAGGGCGTCAAGAAGGACAAGAGCGCCGGCCTGGCGCTCCTCGACAAAGCCTGCCTCGGCGGCGACGGGATGGGCTGCGTCGAGCTCGGCATCGCGAAGCTCGCTGACAAGCAGCTCGCGGGTGACGCGCAGTACGCGTTCCGGCGCGCGTGCTACGGCGGCGGTGAGCACGAGGGTTGTGCATGGCTCGGCACCCTCTACGCCGAGGGCAAGGGAGGCCAGAAGGCCAACCCGAAGATCGCGGTGAAGTTCTTCGAGAAGGGCTGCAAGGAGGGCTCGGCACGGGCGTGCACGGGTCTTGCGCAGCTCACCACCGACAAGGCGAAGGCGAAGGAGCTGTACGCAAAGGCGTGCAACGCCGGCGACGCCAAGGCCTGCAACAAGAAGTAGGCGCCTGGCGCGGAGCAATCCGCGTGTTAGCACCAGGGATGCGAGCGCTGTGCGTCCTGATGGTGGCGGTCGGGTGTGACCAAGGGATCAAGCCAGCCCCGAAGGTCGAGCCCGCGCCGGCCCCCGCACCGCCATCGACGCCGCTGCCGCCGCCGGACCCGAGGCCACCTCTCGCCGAGGACCTGGTCGGATACACGCGGGATCTGGGCCCAGGCAACAAGCTGTTCGCGACGATCGACACGTCGCACGGCAGGCTCACGTGCGAGCTGTTCGCCGACAAGGCACCGGTGGCGGTCGCGAACTTCGTCGGCCTCGCACGCGGCAAGAAGTCGTGGCTCGATCCGGCGACCGACAAGATCCAGATGAAGCCGTTCTACGACGGGCTGATCTTTCATCGCGTGATCCCGGACTTCATGATCCAGGGCGGCGATCCGCTCGGTCGCGGCATGGGCGGTCCCGGCTACACGTTCGACGACGAGATCTGGGACGGCGCGCGCTTCGGTCCCGGAGCGCTGGGGATGGCGAACGCCGGCGCGCGCGGCGGACGAGGTACGAACGGGAGCCAGTTCTTCATCATGGAGCGAGGCGATCGCCCGGATCTGGCCGCGCGGCACACCGAGTTCGGCATGTGCGGCACGATGCAGGTCATCACGACGATCGCAGGTGTGAAGCGAGGCCCGCAGGACAAGCCCGTCGAGCAGGTCACGATCACGAAGGTGACCATCTTCAAGCAGTGAGCTATGGCGTTGCGACGAGCTTGTAGAGCGCGCCGCCGCGTTGCCCGCCAGCGTAGAGCTCGTTACCAAGCACCGCGAGCGGCGCCGCGCACAGCAGATCGGTGACCTCGAACGGGCTGTGCTTGCCCACGACCCTGGCGATCGGCGTCGGCGAAATCGCTGCGCCGTCGAGGCGCCACAGGCCTCGCTCGGTCAGCACGACGACAGAGTCACGAAACCGGGTGATATCGGATGGGCGACCGGCCCCCGCGGGGACATCGAGCTTCGTCCAGGTATCGCCATCGGTCGTGAACCGGATCGAAACGTCGCCACGCTCCCACGCGAGCCAGTACAGCCGCGCCGGACTCGCAACGGTATCGACCCACCATCGCAGCGTGCCAGCCGCGCCGCCATCGGTGACGCGCACCGCGCGAAGATGATCGCGCTCGAGCTTCGCGGGCGCTGGCTCGGCGCCGGGATCGATCACGACGTAGTCATTCGGCTCGCGACCGTCGTAGTCCTGGATGCCCGCGAACAGCCGATCGCGAAACCGGACCATGAACGTCAGGCGCCACACGCCCTCCTGGTACGGGAATGGATAGTCGACCTCGTAGAGCCAGCGCGAGCCATCTGCGTTCGCGCGATGCAGCGCGCCCGGCGATGGACCCCGCCACGCGCGCTCCTTGGGCGGCACTGATCCAGTCGACGCATAGAGCGCACCGCGAAATTCGATCACGTCGAGCACGTGATACGCACGCGGTAACACCGCGGCGGTGGCGGGCGGGCGGTGCCCCGGCATGCGCGCAGGCGCGAACGCGCCGTTCGTCCCCGAGACGAACACATAGCTCTCGGTGCCTTTCTCGACGAGCCCGAGCCCGTTGTAGGGCGAGTCAGCGTCCGCAACGAACAGTCTGCCGTCGATCGCGCGCAGCCGCAGAAAGCCCTGCCCTGCCCCACCGCCGCGCTTCCGTTCGCCCGGTCGATTCCAGTCGAACGCGAGTGCGAACGGCTTCTTCGCGCCCGGCGTGTAGCGCGTGAGCGTTGCACCATCGCTGCCGAGCGGCGAGCGTGCGTGCGCTGCATAGAGCGCCTCGCCGAGTGGCGTCAGATCGCAGATCCGCTGCAGTGCGAGCGGAGGCACACCGACGCGCTCGAAGGTGCCGGCCACCGGAGCCGTTCCCGTCCCAGGATCCTCCGGATCGTCGTTCCCATCACGGTCGAGCTGCACGTGCACAGCGGCATCCGGTGCCGCATCGGCCGTTGCGTCGACCACACCTGCGTCGATCGCGGCGGGCTCGGTCGCGGGCAGTTGCGTCGCCGGTGCTGCGGGCCGCGAGCACGCAGCCGCTGCGCATACGGCGATCACACAGTGTCGAAACATCCGACTATTGTGAATGATCGCTGTATCCTGTCGATCCATGCGTCGCTGCATACCACTGCTGGTGTTTGCGACCGCGTGCTCCGGCGTCGGCGCCGATCTCACGATCCACTCGGACGTCGACCTCGACCGTGTCGAGCTGTTCGTTGCCACCGCGTACTGTGTCGATCCCGACCACAAGGACGAGATCAATCCCTGCACCGAAGGTGTCGGTTGGACGCCGTCGATGAGCCGTCCGGCGGGCGAGATCTTTCACATGAAGGACCCGCTGGTGATCGTGACGGAGCTCGCCAATCCGCGTACGGCGGAGATCCGTCTCGAGGTCGCCGAATCGTTCGAGCCCATCACGATCGCGATCGTCGGGTACGCCAACGGCGTGCCGGTCGTCGGGGCGGAGCTGCGGGACGTCTCGATCCCGGTCAACACCGCGGAACACTGGCGCATCGATCTCGTCGACGTGGGCATCGCTGACGACAGCACGGCCGCACCCGCGCCCGGTGCGCCGCAACAGCGGGTACACACCTGGGCCCGGCGCAATCACGGAGCAGAGTATGTCGGCTGCGCCGTGTACCAGACGTGGCACGGCGACAGGTGGAAGAGCCGCTACTACGGGCCGGACCAGGATCCCGATTGCGACGATCATGAGCTCGAGTGCGACGAGTACTGGTTCGATCGCAGCATCGGCTCCACGCAAGGCTGCCTGTTCGATCGTCGTCTGAACTTCGATGGCGGCTGCCGCGTCGGCGTCAGTGGA
Organism: Haliangiales bacterium; assembly: GCA_038322185.1. Classification (GTDB taxonomy): domain Bacteria; phylum Myxococcota_A; class Polyangia; order Haliangiales; family Haliangiaceae; genus JABFXX01. The sequence continues at coordinate 1,229 of JBBQFU010000307.1, read as the reverse complement.
TGCGTGGACGGCATGCCCGCGATGGAGGGTTGCGCCGTCGGCGACATCACGCAGCCCATTCACTGCTTCGACGACGCGCTGTGCGAGGCGTGTGCGGGCGCCGCGAACCTCGAGGCCTGCGCCATCGACGAGCTCAAGCGATCGTCGATCGCGGGCTTCGAGTGTCGCTTCACACCAGACTCGACGTTCCTTCCGTGTCAGGTCAAGCAGACAGTCGCGATCCACCTGCCCGACGGTTGCCTTGGCGGCGACCAGCTCCGGCTGCGGCGACTCGAAGACGATCCGCTCGGGCTCTCGACCGCTGGCGATACATTCATCATCCTGAACGGCGTCAGCTTCCACGGGCGAGTCGAGGCCGACAGCGGCACCTGCAAGCTGCTTCTCGAGTGGGAGGGCGGCTCCGCCGCCAACTTCCAAGACGCCTATCTCATGGCCGACGTCTGGTATCCAATGCGGCACCTCTTCACTCCGGTTCACATCGAGTTCACGTCGCCGGCAGAGTGCTCGTCGATTTCTGCGGCGACCGACTGCACCACGCGTGGGCGCGCCTACACGATCGCCGATACAAACTGCATGTGAAGCGACACGCGGTCAGCCGGCGTCTTCGATGACAGCGACCTCATCGGCAGACAGGTCGAACGCGAGATCGAGGTCCTCGCGCATGTGCATTGGGTTCGTGGTGCCGGTGAGCGGCAGCATGCCGATCTGCTGCGCGAACCGGAACACGACCTGCGACGGCGTCTTGCCATGGCGCGTGCAGATCTTCTCGACGTCCTTGTTCGCGAGCACCTGCTTGTTGGCGGTGAGCAGCGAGAAGCCCTGGTAGGTGATGCCGTGCTGCGCGCACACCCGGCGCGTCATCTGATCCCACGCGGTCCGCGCGTAGCAGCGGTTCTGCACGTGGGCCGGCTTGATCCTCGCGAACGCGAGCAGCTCGTCGAGCTGACCGGTGCTGATGTTACTCACGCCGATCACGCCGACCTTGCCCGCATCGACGAGCGCCTCCATCGCACGCCACGCCTCGTGATCGAGCGGACCGAGCGCGCCGCCCTGCGACGGACCGTGCAGCACGAGGCTGTCGAGGTACGTCGTGCCGAGATGTACGAGCGAGCTGTCGAATGACTGGGCGACCTGCGTCGCGATCGGCGCGCTCGGGTCGTAGGGAAGGCGGTGGTCCTGGCCGTCGCGGACCGTGAACTTGGTCTGGAGGTAGAGCTGATCGCGGGGGA
>JBBQFU010000306.1:0-9945 GCA_038322185.1 Haliangiales bacterium | reverse complement strand
CCGCCGCGCGGCCGCGTGACTATCACGGCAGTGCGCGACGGGAGTGACGTGATCGTCAGCATCTGCGACACGGGCGTTGGCATCCCGCCCGATCTGCTACCACATGTGTTCAACTTGTTCGTCCAGAACTCGCAGACCCTTGAGCGGTCACGGGGTGGTCTCGGTATCGGTCTCGCGATCGTTGCCAGCCTCGTGCAACTTCACGGGGGCTCGGTCTCGGCACAGAGTGACGGCGCAGGGACCGGCAGCACATTCGCGGTACGGCTACCGATGGCGACCGAGATTCCGGTCGAGAACGAACGCGCACCTGCGCTGCCCGCAGTCGCGCCGGCGAAGAATGATCGCAACGTCCTGATCGTCGATGACAACGAAGACGCGGCAGTGTTGCTCGCCGAAACGCTTCAGATGCTCGGCTATACGACTCGCACCGCACACGACGGACCGGCAGCTCTGGCCATGCTGCAAACATTTCGCCCAGACCTCGCGCTCCTGGACATCGGGCTTCCGGGAATGGACGGCTACGAACTGGCGCGTCATCTGCGTCAGATCCCCGCCGTCGCGGCGGCGAGACTCGTCGCCATTACTGGATATGGCCAGGAATCCGATCGCCAGCGAGCTCACGACGCCGGCTTCGATGCTCACCTGGTCAAACCGGTAAACCTCGAAAGACTCCGGGCGGTCCTTGACGAGCCAACGTGAGTGCTGCCTCGCCACGAGCTTGACCACGGCGCGAAGACCGTGTGGCGTACCCTCGCCGTACGACACCGATCGGCGACGTGTTCTGAGCCGCGTGCGCTGAAGACGGCGTGAGTGCCCGTTACTTGCGCGCTGAGGTCTGCTGCGGGCGCAGGTCACCTTGGAGCTGCTTCGCCTGGGCGAGGTGGCTCGAGATCGCCTGGCGAGTCTGCTTCAGGTGCGCCTCCAGGGCCTGATCGTCGGTAGCTTCGAGTTGCCGGTCGATCATCTGCATCGCCTGCGTGTGCATGGTGATCTGGTTGTCGAGAAACGCTCGGGAGAACGCCTCGCCCTGAAGCGGCACGATCGTCGCGAGGGCGGCGGCGTGCTTCTCGTGGAGCTCGCGCACCTCGGGCGTCTGCGCCGGCGTCACCTTCATCTTCATCCCGAGCTGCGCGGTCTTCTGGACGTTCTTTCCGTGCTCCTGATGCAGCGTCTTCGCGTACGCCGCCACCGGTCCGCGCAGATCCTCCTTGTGCTGCGCCGTCATCGCGGCGTGGACCTCATCGAGATCGGTGGCGATCAGCATCCCGAGGATCTCGGCGCTCTGCGTCGCCTTGCCCGCCTCCTGCACCCGCGTGGGCGCACCGGGGATCGTGACCTTCCCGATATCCGCTGCGACGGACTGATCCTGCGGCTTGAACTGCAGTGCCGTCGTATACGCGGGGCTCTTACCAAGCGTCCGCTGCATCACGAGGTCGCCGAATTGCTTGCGCGCTGCGGTCACGCTCTTCTTGCCGCTGATGACGTCCTTGGCGAGGTTCAGCGTGAGCACGTTGTTGCTCTCGAGGTCGCAGCGCGCCGAGAGCGTGCCACCGACGGGGTACACCGTGATGCTGCCGTCGAAGGCCTGCACCTCGTCGACCTTGTCGGTGGGCACGTCGTAGAGGATCGTATGCTCGAGGTAGTCCATGTGGGGGAGCGGGAAGTCGTGGGGCAGCTGCTCCTTCGTCAACGAGATCATCGCGAACGGCCCCGCGTCGTGCCAGATCATCCGCTCCGACGTGACCTCCTGCGGGGCGCCGTACTTCGCCATCATCTCGTGTGCCGCGAGCTGTGGGCCCGCCGGCCACGTACGCAGGATCTTGTCGACGTCGCCGTGCCCCTTCCCCATCTGTGGTGACGGCTGCGCCGGCGCCTGCGAGCTCTTGCTACCGGGAGGATCTTGCGCGGGCCTGGGTTTCGGCCCCTCCGCCATCGCGCTCGCTGCGAATACCATCGCTCCCGCGGCCAATACGCCGGGGACTGCCAGTCTGTTCTTCGTGATCTTCATGTCGGACCTCGTCGGTGGTGAGTGGTTCATTCCACCGACGGAGCAACACCCATGCCCGCGATCAGGCGGCGCCCCTTCCATCGTGCGCGTTGGTGGGCCGTGGATTGGCGGGCGCAGCGGTCGCAGCGCGCCGTGCTGTCGTCCGCGTCTCTTTGATGTGGCGACCACACGTCGCGGAGTGGTTCGCGCGCGCCAAGAACACGGACCTCGATCCAAGAACAGCACTCACCAAGGGTAAGCTCCACGAGGCGTATCCCGTGTCTGGCGAGGGTAGTAGCGCGCAGCCAAGATGGATCCAACCGGGCGTTTTTCGTTTCGGCCCAGCATCTATGGTCCTTCTTCATCGAGGCGATCTTCCTCGGGCTGTACCTCCATGGCTGGGACCGACTGCGCCCTGCCCTCCACGTGTTCGCCGGCGTGAAGGTTGCGATCATCGCCCTGCGCAAGCGGCATGACCTCGTCGCGCGTGGTGCCGCGCTTGCCTTGATCGTCTTGCTCGTGATCGGCTGGGGCGCCGCTCACTACCCGATGCTGGTCGCACCCGACGTGACGATCGGCAGCGCGGCGTCTCCCGAAGCGACCCTGCGTGCGCTCGTCCCGATCATGATCGGCGGCGCGGTGATCCTGCTGCCCTCGCTGTGGTGGCTGATGCGCGTGTTCAAGTCGAAGGAGTAGGCGGGACGCTGGCGGCTCGGGCCGACCCCGATCCATGGCCGAACTGGTGCTCGAACAGTACGCGCCGATCCGGGGCGGCTAGCGTGGCGCAGTCGCGCGCGACGTGTTCGAGCTTCGCCTGGATCTGGATCGAGGACTTGCCGTAGCTGCGAATCTCGTCGAACGCGAGGTGGACGTAGTCGGCGAACGTGGTCCCATGGACGATCAGCCGGACGTGTCCGTCCTCGCCGGCGCGCGCGGGCGACGGAAAGGCTCGGGTCACGAGCCGGCGGAGCAAGTCGTGCAGGTGGTCCAGGGCCTGGCTCGCAGTGCTCGGATCGTTGATGCCGGGCGACAACGAGCGAGTGGCGATGTCGACCAGCTGCCGAAAGCCGAACGCCGGGTCTTGCACGATGGTGCGTTCGACGTCGAGCGCGATCATGTCGCGGCAACGCTCGGCCTCAGGCGATGGGCCCCACACGCGCAGCAGCGCTGCACTCGTCGGCACGAAGTCGCCGATCCTCGGCACGAGCTCGAGAACGCAGCCAAGCTGCGTCGCCAGCTCGACGAGGCCGTCCGCATCGACGAAGGTGATGACGCCCGGCGATCCATCGTGTGTGATCTCCGCGTCGGGCTCTCCGAGCGAAGGAGCGGTCGACGGCTCGGCTTGCCGTGTCACGGTCGAGGCGAACATGCGATCGATCGCGTGGCGTGTGTCGCCGGAGATTCCCGCGATCACCGTGATTGCCCGGATTCCGTGCGTCATGCGGTGGATGTACCGGATGAACACGCCAACGCTGGCAAGCACCATCACGAGTGCGACCCAGGTCGCAATGGCGGGGACGAACGGGCTCGGGTCCGCGCGGACCTGGGCGAGTACAGCCATGGCGTAGACGAACGTCCCGACGAATACGCCGAGCGCGAGCTTCGTGGTGCGGTCCTCGAGAAACGTGCGAATCACGCGTGGCGAGAACTGGGCGCTCGCGAGCTGGAGCACGAGGATCGTGATCGAGAACACCAGCGCCGTGAACGTCAGCATCGAGGAGGCGATTGTCGACAGCACCTCTCGAGCACTCTCGGGGCCGCCGTCGAAGAAGAACGTATGGTCGTTGCGCGACAGCTGTAGCGCTCGGTCGAGCAGGATCAGCCCGGCACTGCCGCCGACTGCCAGCACGACGCCGAGCGTCGGCGCGAGCCACAAGCTCGTGTGCAGCCTGGCGAGCAGCTGCTGCAGGCGCGCCTTGTGTTTTTCCAGCACGCTCATCGCGATGTACGAATCGCCTCCTCGAGCACGCGCCGCCTGACCACGTGCAACGTGGGGCGCCGTGCGCCCAGGACCAGGTCCAGATCCGATTCGGCCTGAATCGTTGCGGACGCCAGCGTCTCACCTCGAGGTTCACGCACCGAGGGTGAGGGGCCGCTGGGGCACCCCGGCCAGGCGACCACGAGCGGAGCGTTGAGGCGGCGCACGCGACACGACCGTGCAACGACCATTCCGTGGGGCCGTGGAGGCGATGTTGCGAGAAGCGGTCGTATCGCGAACGAGCCGGACGAGTTGTTCGGAATGCGTCTGGTCGGGATCACGGGCGAGAACGGCCAACTGGCTCGAGCTGACGTCCGCTTCGTCGCGAGCACGCATGGTGTCCGCGAGCTCAAGGACGCGATCTGCCCCGTCGCGAGTCGTCCCGCGGCGCGTAAACGGGAGCGCGATCGCGCGCATCCGCGCCCGCGCGCTGACCCGAAGCCGCGGGCGTGCGCCGCCTGGACGGTGAGCCCGCAAGCGGCGCAGGTGTCGTCCAGCGGGGGCGCAACCGCGCTCTCTTGTGCGCAGGCAGTAGCCTGGCACTCTCCCTGCAGCCATCTACACATGAGTTCGGTCGAGCGTACGGGCGGAAGTAGGTCGTGTGTGCGGCGCTGTCCGGACCGCTTGGCCAGCTAACAACGGTCCACCAAAGGAACATAGTGCGCTCACTCACCAAGGAATCGCTCACCGAACTCCTGGCCCCTCACCCGGCACCGTGTCTCTCGCTGTACCAGGCGACGCACCGACGGCATCCAGAGAACCAGCAGGACCCGCTCCGGTTTCGAAACCTCGTGAAGGAGCTGGAAGCATCTCTCCTGCAGGCCTATCCCACGACCGAGGCTCGATCCGTTCTGAAGCCATTCGAGGCACTCGCGCATGACCACGCCTTCTGGAACCACACGTTCGACGGACTGGCAGTGCTGGGCGCGCCGGACCTGTTTCGAGTGTTCCGCCTGCCACGTCATGTCACCGAATTGGTTGTCGTGGCGGACAGCTTTCACATCAAGCCGTTGTGGCAGTTCCTCCAGTCGGTCGACCGCTATCAGGTGCTCGGGTTGAGTCTCGACAAGATCCGTCTCTTCGAAGGAGATCGCGACGCCCTTGAAGAGGTGGAGCTGGCCCCCGGGGTGCCGCGCACGCTCACCGACGCCCTCGGCGCGGAGCTCACGGAGCCGCACCAGACGGTCGCGTCCTACGGGGGAGTTGGTCGGGCGAGCAACGCGATGAACCACGGCCACGGCGGAAAGGCCGACGAAGTGGACATCGACGCGGATAGATTCTTCCGCTCGATCGACCGTGCGGTACTGGAGCACCACTCGCGGCCCACGGGCCTGCCGCTGATCCTGGCAGCGCTACCGGAGCATCATCATCGTTTTCACGGCGTCAGTCAGAATCCATTGCTGCTGACCGATGGGATCACGATCAACCCTGATGCCGTGACGAACGATGAACTGCGAACGCTGGCTTGGCAGGTCGTCGAGCCGCGGTACGAGGCGCGGCTCGCCAGGGTGGCGAACGACTTCGAACAAGCCAGAGGGACCGGGCGCGGCAGCGACAGCCTGCCGCAGATCACCGCAGCCGCAGCCTCGGGGCGCGTTGCCACGCTACTCATCGAGGCTGATCGTCAGATCGCTGGCCACCTCGACCAGCGGACCGTCCCGGTCGTTGGCGGCGTGCTGAACAATCCGCGAGTCGATGACCTGCTCGATGACCTAGGCGAGCTGGTTGGCAAGATGGGTGGCGAGGTCTTGGTCATCCCGGCGGCGAGGATGCCCACGCGTACCGGCGTCGCCGCAATCTATCGATACTGACCCAGCGCAACGAAGGGACAAGACTCATGAAGATCCAAGTCAACACCGACAAGAACATTGACGGACACGAGGAACTCGCGGCCCAAGTACAGGCTACGGTCACCAAGTCGCTGAGCCACGTCAGCGCTCACATCACGCGCGTGGAAGTTCACCTCAGCGACGAGAACGGCGACAAGAATGGCCAGAACGACAAGCGGTGCGTGATGGAGGCCCGTCTCGAAGGGCGGCAACCCACCGCGGTGACTTGTGAGGCAGCGACGGTGGCCCAGGCTGTCGCCGGTGCGGCGGACAAGTTGAAGAGCTCTCTCGAGAGCACGCTGGAGCAACTGCACGAGCATCGCTAACGCTGTTGCGATGCTCGTCAAGCCCCCAGGCCCATGCCTACGAAGAACAAGACCGAGCGATCTGGCACCGCTGCGGCCAAGGATCTCAACGACCATGGGCTGGCGCGCTGGGAGAACGAAGGGGGGGCCGGATCGGAGATCGGCAGTCTAGCTGAGGCCCGCAGGGCGAAAGCGGATCCAACGCACGGGCAGACCGGTCGAGAGCAACTTGTCAACCAGTTCAAGAGCCACCTCGTGCTGCTGCTCTTCGCGGCCACCGGGATTGCCTTTTATCGCATCCATCACGCACCCCGACCTCACCGCTCCGATCCTCGAACACCTCGGACTCGCCACCGTCGTTCCTGACGCTGCCCCGGCTCGGGTCGTGTTCCGCGACGACTACCTGCTCGCACTTCGAGCACTCAGCCGTCGCAACCGTCCTGCTCCGCGCATCCACGACGGTCTCGACGACTCCATTTCTTGGTTAGCCGGGCTGCCTGTGCGCCGTGCAGACCGGTGAGCCTTCCGTCACCTCGTTGCCGAACACCCAGCGCGGCGATCTTCACGCTGTAGGACCGAGCTGGGCGACACGCCCCAGGCGTCACGGTGTTGTGCCGGCGGACTTCGCCACCTGCGGCCCGGCGCAGTAGGTCCGTTCACCACTCGACGGTGACGCCGTACTCGTCAAAGCGTTCGTCGGACGTGACGACCGCGAGGTCGCGTTCCAGTGCCTGAGCGATCAGCGCTCGATCGAACGGATCCTCGTGGTGATCGGGAAGGTCGGCGACCGCGAGCGCATCCGAGTGTTCGAACGCCAGGCCACTGATCGAGTGCCGCGCGAGCCGGGAGAGCACGAACTTCCTCGGTGACTCCGGAAGGTCGAGTTTGCCCAACGCGTGCTTGATCGCGATCTCCCACGACGAGACCGAGCTGAGAAGGATCTCGTTGCCCGGATTCTCGATGACCTTCCGAGCGCGGGGAGACAGCTTCTTCCCACCAGCCGTCCAGTATAAGAATGCGTTTGTATCGAGCAACACGCGCACTACGGTGCCTTTCGCCGCTTCGGGCCGCGCAGTCCGAAGGCCCGTCGCAATGTCGGGGGAAGCTCATCGAAGTCCGCATGCAACCGTACATCGTCGCTGCCGGGTACGCGGGCCGTCGCCGGCGGCTCGATCGGAACCAGGCGTGCGACCGGGCGGCCCGAGCGCGAGATCACGATCGTCTCCCCGGAGATGACCTGCTGGAGCAAGCGAGACAGCTGCGTCTTCGCCTCGTGGACGGACACCGACCTGGCGGACATATCTGATCATAGACTTAGTTCATGACTTAGTCGAATAGTCAGAACTGCGATACTCCTCCAAGGGGTTGTTCCCCATCACGACCTCGACGCGATTCCACGGGATCTTCGCTTCTGCACATCGACTCCGCGCTCGGGTCGTACCCACGCCCGCGGTCCAAGATCCCCGCTGCCGAAACCGCCCGCATCAACGCGGTCGAGGCCAAGGGCCGCGGCATCCTCGCGCCCGACTCGACGGGCAACCAGGCGCTCAAGATCCTCGCCGACCGCGACTCGTGAGCGGTCTAGATTTCGCGGTGCGCACCGTGAAGGACACGTGCTAGACCAGAGTAGGTCGCTCTGGGGCGGTCACGCACATCGTGTGCGAGATGCGCTGAGTAGTGTCGCGCGCTTGCCCAGTTCGTGCGCGTACGGGAGGGCGAGGCCATGGCAAAACAACACTTCACCGTCGAGCTTGACGACGAGACGGTCCGTGCCATGACCGTCCTCGGCGATCCGACCGAGCTGCTCGTGCGGTTCGCGCGTTCCGCGGCCGACAGCGTGTGTTACCCGGGCCGACCGCGACGCGATCAGACCGACGCGAGCCTCCGGATCGAACGGCACAAGGCCGACGACGCTCTCACGAAGGAGCGCGACCTTCTCGAGCAGGCGGCGGACGAGATCGTGCGGCTCGCCCGCGAACGTGCCGACCATGTCGTTCACACTGCACGACACGACGCGGATATCGAGCACCCTCCGCAGTCGACGGCCGCCGATGCCAGCTCCCAGCACGAGCGCAGACGAGCGGACAGCATCCTCGACGACGAGCGATCCAGCGCAGATGCGTTGCTAAGGAACGAGCGCGCGGAGAGTCGTCGCGAGGACCGTCGCTCGGATTCCTTTCTGGTGGTCGAACGCGAAGCCATGGACAAGGATCTGACCGGCGAACGTGCTGACTCCGATCGGCTCATCGTCGACCAGCGCGACGCGAATCAACAGCTGGTCATCGCAACCATTCGATCGCAAGAACTGACCGTCGAGGCCGAACGGGCCAGGCAGCGCGCCGAGGACAGCGAGCGCAAGCTCCGCGAGGTATCGGAGTTCCGGGAGATGTTCATCGGCATGCTCGGGCACGACCTGCGTAACCCGCTCGCCTCGATCTCCATGGCCAGCCAATTCCTGCTCGCGCGCGGCCACCTCGACGATCCAGATGCGAAGAAGGTCTCGCTCATCCTGCGCAACAGCGAGCGCATGAGCAGAATGATCATGCAGTTGCTCGACCTCACGCGCGTCCGGCTTGGCGGCGGGTTGCCGATCGAACCGGAGCCGGCCGATCTGCGTGTGATCTGCCAGAGCGTCGTCGAGGAGTTCGACGCAACCATCCAGCTCGAGGTTGCAGGCGACGTGACAGGCACCTGGGATGCGGATCGCCTGGCCCAAGTTCTCTCCAACCTCGCGGGGAACGCCCTGGAGTACGCCACGCCGGGAACGGCGGTGATGGTCAAGGCACACGCCGATGGAGCGCAGGCAGTCGTCGAGGTCACCAACCAGGGACAGCCCATTCCCCCGGACGTACTGCCGTTCATCTTCGAGCCGTTCCGCCGAGCGCGGCAGCAAGAGAAGTCGTCAACCGGCAATCTCGGCCTCGGCCTCTACATCGCCCATCAGATCGTGCTCTCGCACGGCGGCACGCTGGAGGCGCACTCCGCCGACGGCAGGACAACGTTCGTGATGCGCCTGCCGCACCGTTGCTGATTGGCGAGACCACTCGGCGCCCGGCGGCCTCAGGTCCAAGGGTTCACCAATGGAACGCCGGTGGTCGCGAAGTCGTTGACGTTTCGCGTGACGAGCGACAGCCCCGCGACCAACGCCGTGCTCGCGACGAGCCCATCCACGACATGAAGATGCCGCCCAGTTCGCCCAGCCGCAGCGGACAGATCTCCCCATCGCTCTGCGGCTTGGTCCGTGACTGCGATCACCCGCGACGAGAAGCGGCTACGCAGAAGTGCATAGTCACGTAGGAAGCGAACCTTGTTTCGGCCGTCGGGAAGCGCGCTGATTCCCTTCCGGATCTCCCCCAGACACAGGACGCTGATGAACAGCTCTGCTTCGTCCGAGTCGCCGAGCCACCCCATCACCCCCGGGTTCGGTTTCGGCTTCCAGAGCTCGGAGAGCAGACATGTGTCGAGGAGAAAAGCCACAACTCACATCTCGACGTCGCGGTCGATGTCCTTTGAACGCTCGAGATCCAGCCGCGCGCCCCTGAGGCTGAGGCCCCGCAAGAACCCCACGAGCGTGCCTCGGGACCCGCGCCCCCGACGGCGCCGATCGAACTCCCTCTTGGAGACCACGACCGCAACTTCCTTGCCATGCCGGGTCACCGTCTGAGGACCTTCAGCCAGTGCGAGGTCGACGACCCTGCTGAGCTGGGCAAGGATAGGCGAGTCTATGCGGCTTTCGGCGCGCGGCCCATCGAGGCTCGACGACCCGAACGGGGATCGAAAGAGGTCGGAGGCGGCAACGAAGGTGGGTTGGCAAACGTTTCGGCGAGGGTCGACCACGCCGCGACG
>JBBQFU010000305.1:0-10035 GCA_038322185.1 Haliangiales bacterium | reverse complement strand
AAGGTCGGCTGAGCGCGCGATGGCGACGTGGGTTGTCTACCTCGTCCGCTGCGCCGATCACTCGCTGTACTGCGGCATCACGAATGATCTGCCGGCGCGCCTCGCTGCGCACAGTGCCGGCAAGGGCGCGAAGTACACGCGCGGCCGTGGACCGCTCGAGTTGATCGCAACGCAGCGCACGCGGGACAAGCGGATCGCGCTGCGGATCGAGCACGCCGTGAAGCAGCTGCCGCGTCGCCGCAAGCTCACCCTCGACAAGGCGCAGCTCGCCGCGCTGGCGGTCACCGCTCGGCGCCGTCTCCGCGCAGCCACAGCACGCGCGGCTTGATTTCCGCCTCCGGCTTTCTCGTACGATCCCTGCCGTTGTTGTCGCGCCACGAGCTACGCGATAATCGGCAGACAAGATGTCCTCGCAAAATATCCCTGTTGTTGATCTAGGGGAGTGGCAGGCGGGCGGGACGGCGCAGCAACGATTCATCAAGACACTCGGCGAAGGCCTTACCGACACGGGCTTCTTCGCCGTCCGCAACCACGGCATCACCGACGCGCTGGTGAAGCGCGCGTACGACTCGGCCAAGCAGTTCTTCCATCTGCCGACCCAGACCAAGGCGCGCTACACCGATCCTGCGAAGAAGGGCCAGCGCGGGTTCACCGGCCTGGGCAAGGAACACGCGCGCGACGCGAAGGCTGCCGACCTCAAGGAGTTCTGGCAGGTCGGTCGGCCAGGCTGGTCGCATCCGCAGTACGGCGACAATCCGAGCGTGTCGGAAGTCCCCGACTTCATCCCGACGCTGACCGAGCTGTATCGCGGCCTCGATGCGCTCGGTGGGATCCTGCTGCAGGCGGCAGCGCTCTACATCGACGAGCCGATCGATCGCTTCTCGTCACTCGCGACCGACAGCGACACGATCGTGCGCGTCCTCTATTACCCGCCAATCGGTCCCGAGGTGCCGGCGGGTGCGGTTCGCTCGGCGGCACACGAGGACATCAACTTCATCACGCTGCTGTCGGGCGCGACGTCCGAGGGCCTCGAACTGCTCCGCCGCGATGGCACGTGGATGCCGGTTCACACCGGGTTCGACACGCTCGTCGTCGACGCGGGCGACATGCTGCAGAACATCACGAACGGGCTCTACAAGAGCACCACGCACCGGGTGGTCAATCCGGGGGACTCGACGAGCGAGCGGTTCTCGATGCCGTGCTTCGTTCACGCGCGCTCGGAGGTCGACCTGTCGCCGCTGCCGAGCTGCGTGGCCCGCACCGGCGGCGAGGCCAAATACCCCACGCTGACCGCCGGGGAGTACCTGGACCAGCGCCTGCGCGAGATCGGCCTGGGCTAAGGCGAGGCGGGCGGATCGCAGCAAGCGGGCGGCGGTTCGTCAGGGATGGTGAGCCAGGCCACGGTCGTTGGCCTCCCGGCTGCCGTCGCTGCGGGATAGGATCGGCGCATGAGTATCGTCGCGAGATCGCTGGTCCGATGTTCTGTTGCGGCGCTGCTCGTCGCCGGGCTTGCCGGGACGGCGGCTGCCAATGGCCGCGATCCGTTCATGTCGACGATCAACTTCAAGGTCGGCGACAACACCAAGATCATGGGTGGCGCGACCTTCGGCCTGATTCGCTCCGACGATAACGGCGCGACCTGGCAGTGGTACTGCGAGCGCGCGGTCGGCTACGGAGGCACCTACGATCCGGATTACGTGTTCTCGTCGACGGGCGCCGTGTTCGCGACCACGTTCGACGGCCTCAAGGTCATGCGCGACGACTGCACGTTCGCGGCGACGCCGCCGGGCATGACGTTCATCACGCATGTCGAGCGTGGCGGTGACGGCGCGGTCTACTTCTCGGCGTCCGATCCGATGGACACCAAGATCTACAAGTCGACCGACGACGGCGTGACGTTCCCGACCTCGGTCTCGATCCCCGGCACCGCGGATGCGTGGTGGCAGACCCTGACCGTCGCGCCGTCGAACAGCCAGCGCGTGTACCTCACGGGCTACCGGCTGCCGAAGCAGTGCACGTCGAACTCGTCGAATCCCGGCGATGCATGCACGCTACCCGCCGATTGTCCGGGCGGTACGTGCGAGGCGCAGAAGGAGTTCCTCCTCTATCGCAGCAACGACGGCGCCACCTCGTTCGTGGCGATGAGCCTGACCGGCATCACGCCGACCTCGACGAACTCCGCGATCGAGATCGCAGGTATCGATCCGACCGACGAGGACATCATCTACGCGCGCGTCACGCTCGAGAGCACCACGACGGGCGAGAGCATCTATCGCTCCAACGATGCCGGCGCGACGTGGACCAAGATCCTGTCGAAGAGCCCGAACATCGGCGGCATCGCATTCCTCGTGCGTTATGACGGCTCGTGCGTCGCGGGCACGCGTGACATCGGCGCGTGGAAGTCGGCGTACGTCACCAACGTAGGTTGCGGCGGAACGGGCAACACCTGGGTCGATCTGCCGACGGCGCCGCACATCGGCTGTCTCGCCGAGGACGATGCGAACGAGGTGTGGGCGTGCACGCAGAACAACGAGAGCGTGCAGCTCGGCATCACGTCCGACGGTTTCGGAATCATGAAGTCGTCCGACCTCGCAGCGTGGACCGGCGTGCTCCGCTTCCAGGACATCCAGGCGCCCGTCACGTGTGCCGCTGGAACCATCCAGCAAGACCGTTGCATCGATCGTTACATGGAAGAGCAGTCGCAGTGGTGCTGCTTGGTGTCGCAGCTCGGAATCGTGTCTGAAGCGATCGCGTGCGTTGGTTACATGGCTTGTTTCGGTACGCGTGATGAGGCGCCGCCTGATGGCACGCAAATGCCGCCCTCCGATCCAGGATGTTTCGATTGCGGCGCCGGCGGACAGCCACCGGTCATGCTCACGTTGCTTGTGGGCGCAGGGCTGCTATTCCGACGGAGGAAGCCCAAGAAGGAGACCTGATGCTCACTCGCCTCGACCGCCTCGCGTATCACTCGCAGCACCTGTCGTTTCTGATCAACGCGACGGTGATGGAGGAGGCGGCCCGGCTGGTGATTCGGACGCCGCGGCAGCAGATCGATGTCGAGGTGATGAAGGCGCTGCAGCACCGGCGCAACGAGCTGCACCGGCAAGACCTCGCGAATGTCGAGGCGGGTCTATATCCGCGCGAGCTGTTGTTCGACTTCCCGCTGCGGCGCTTCATGCGCGAGCTGCCCAAGCTCATCCGCGATGTGCCGCGCGTGATTCGCCGCCGGCGCAGCGGTGACTTCCGCGATATCCCGAACGTCGACAAGGACCGGTTCCCGCCGTACTACCGCCGCACGTTCCACTGGCAGACCGACGGCTACTTCAGCGAGCACTCGGCCGAGGTCTACGAGCTGGGTGTCGAGCTGCTGTTCCGCGGCACCGCCGATGTGATGCGGCGCCAGATCATCCCGCCGATCACCGAGCTCGTGCGCGAGATGGGCGGCGCCGATCGTGTGAAGCTCCTCGATATCGGCTGTGGCACCGGGCGCACGCTGCACCAGCTCGCGGTCGCGCATCCGACGATGCGGCTGCATGGCGCCGATCTATCGCCGGCCTATATCAAGAAGGCGCGTGACCGGCTGAGCCACGTTGCGGAGCTCACGCTCGCGGTCGAGAACGGCGAGGCGCTGCCGTGGTCCGATGCGACCTTCGATGCGGTGACGAGCGTCTACATGTTCCACGAGCTGCCGCGGAATGCGCGCCGGAACGTGATGCGCGAGATGTTCCGCGTGCTGCGTCCCGGTGGGCTCGTCGTGATCGAGGACTCGGCGCAGGTCTCGGAGAGTCCCGAGCTGGCGGACGTGCTGCACGGATTCCCGCGCGATTTTCACGAGCCGTTCTACGCGGACTATCTCGCAGACGATCTCGGCGCGACGCTGCGCGAGGTCGGGTTCGATGTCGTCGCGACGCAGCCGCACCTGGTCGCAAAGGTGGTGATCGCGCGTCGTCCTCGTGCGTCAACGACGGCGTGATCTCCAAGAACCTCGCGCATACACCCGCGCAGGAAGACTTCCAGAGTTGGTTCCCACTGAGCCGACCCGCGCGCGGCCGTCAGCACATGTGGCGAGGATGCTCAGCCTGAATCAGGTTAACTGTGCGAATAGACAACAACTTCAAAAACGTACGTGTCTTGCAGTACGGAATGGCCCATGGGTGATGAGCTGCGGGTGCTTAACCGACTGAACACCGAGACGCGTCCTCACCACGGCGAGGCCGACGCCGACGTGGACGACTATCTGTTCTGCCCAAACGTCTCGGCGGAGGACTACCGGATGTTCCTCGCCCGGGCCTACGGGTTCGTGGCGCCGCTCGAGGCAGCCCTGGCCTGTGCGCCGGGCCTCGATGAAGTGATCGACGTCCGTGGCCGCGCGAAGGCCGCGCTCATCGTTCACGACCTGCTCGCGCTCGGCATGACCATGGAAGAGGTCCAGGCCCTGCCGCAGAGCATCGGCATGCCGATCTTCCGCGGCCCCGCATCGGCGCTGGGCTGGGTCTACGTGATCGAGCGCCCGCTGCTGTCGGCCGCCGTGATCCGTGGCCACCTCGCGACCTATCTTCCGACCGAGATGGCGCACGCGTCGTCGTACCTGCTCTGTTACCAGGGCCAGGTCGGCGCCATGTGGCGGCAGCTCGGCGAGGCGATGGATCAGCTCGCGTACTCGCCCGCATTCGAGAGCCGCATCGTCACCGGCGCCAACGAGGCCTTCCGCTCGCTCGCGCGCTGGCACCACCAGGACCACGCGCGGTCCGGTGGCATCATTCGCGTCGCCGGCTAGCTCGGCGCGCTTCGGCGCCGCCATGGTATGGCTGAGCTGTGAGCGAGCGCTGGGTCAGATCGCAATGGGCGGCTGTCGCCGATGCCGGCGATGACCTGCTGCTCGTGGCGCGCGATGGCAGCGTGCGACGGCTCGAGACTGACAGTGCCGACCTCGCGCGCGTCGTGATCGGGTTTCTCGCTCGTCCGCATGATGAAGCCGCGCTGCTCGCGCACGTCGAGTCGCTGGCGGGGCCGCTCGGTGAGCGTCGCCAGGTCGTGCGCGATCTGATGCGTGTGCTCGTGGAGTCCGGGGCTGTGACGCGTGCGGGCGCCGACGCGGCCGCGCCATCGGCGAAGGGTGGGGTAGGGCAGAACATCGTCGTCGGGATCAGCGGTGCGATCGCGGCGACCCACTCACCGGGGTTGATCTCCGCGTTGCAGCGGCGCGGTCATACGGTCGAAGTAGCGCTGACCGCGACCGCGCAGCGCTTCGTGTCGCTCGATGCGCTCGGTGCGATCGCGGGTCGCGAGATTCACACGTCGATCTGGCCGTCGCGTCCGCATGCGCCGGCGCCGCACGTCGCGCTCGCGCAGTGGGCCGACCTCGTGGTGATCTATCCGGCGAGCGCGACCACGATCGGGCGCATCGCGAACGGTGACTTCTCGGATCTCGTCGCAGCGATCGCGCTCACGACGCGTGCGCCGGTGGTGGTGGCGCCATCGATGAACATCGCGATGCTCGAGGCGTCAGCGGTGCAGCGCAATCTCGAGCAGCTGCGTGCGGATGGTGTCGTGGTGCTGCACGGTGTTCCCTCGCAGGAGGTCGCGGATGCGCCGTCGGCGAGGTCAACGGTCACCGGCGCCGCCGCTGCGCCCGGAGAGGTCGCGGCCACCGTGGATTGCCTGCGGGCCGCGGGGGCGCTGCCCAGGCGCGAGGCGGTGCGTGCGGTGAGCGCGTCGACGTGGGATGCCGTCTATCGCACCGCGGCGGGCGGTGCCTCGCGCAGCGATGGGCTGCCGCTCGTGCCGTGGGCCAGTGATGCGTGTGATGCCGATATCGCGGCGGCGCTCGTTGCACACGGGGCATCGCGGGGCTCGCTGCTCGACGTCGGCTGCGGCCTCGGTCAAGTCGCGCGCCACGCGTTGACGCTCGGCTATCGCGTCACTGCCACCGATGTGTCGGTTGCTGCGTTGCAGCTCGCGGCGGCGATGGAACCCGCGATCACCTGGCTGCGCGACGACATCTGCGCGAGTGCGCTCGTCGGTGGTCACGACGTGATCGTCGACCGCGCGACGCTGCACACGCTGCCGCGGGCTCGCGTCCATGCGTGGGCGGCGTCGATGCGCAGATTGCTCGCGCCCGGTGGCGCCTTGATCGTCAAGGCGCACCGCGACGGCATCGCGAATGTCACGACCGGCTGGAGTGGCGAGGCGATCGCTGCGCTGCTGCCCGAGCTGCAGCTCGTGTCCGCGCAGGATGCGGAGCTTCCGGGCGTCACGACCCCGGCGCCTATCCCGTCGACGCTCGCGGTGTTGCGGCGTGGATGACGTCGCTGATCGGCTCAGAGGCAGTGCGTCTTGTACGCTTCCATCTTCGAACGAAGTCTCGCCTCGAGCGCCGGACTGGCACCGCCGAGTGTGTCGGCGATCAGCCCGGCCTCGGCGCGGTATGCGGTGCACTTCTCCTGGGTCCAGTAGTGAGGCGGCGCGGACATGTTGGTGATGCGATCCCCGAGCTTCACGATCGCGATCTCGGGCCGCTGCTCACGGATGCGGCGCAGGCTATCGCCCATCTGTTCCGCCTTGGGGAGCTGCTCGTTCTTCGTGAGCGCGGCGACGCCAGCCGCGACCGCATCACCGAATCGCTCGCGGATCTCCTCGATGCTCGTTCCGGTATCCTCGACGGTGTCATGCAGTAACGCGCAGGTCACTGCGAGGTCGGGATCCGCCACCGTCGTGTGTGCGAGAGCGGCGATCACCTCGGCCGCGACCGACACGACGTGCACCAGGTACGGCAGCTCGTGGCCGGGTTCCTTCTGTGCGTTGTGCTTGGCAGCAGCAAAGCGCATGGCTTCGACATAGCGGTCGGGCGAGAACATGCATCGAGCGTAACGCAGACTCACGCCTGCGGCGGCGGCATCTCGCCGAGCTGTTCGGTGAGATAGCTGCGAACCATGCCGGCGAGCGTCAGGCGAATCGAGTGATCGAGCGCGAGGCCGACCTGCTTACCGGCGGCACCGGCGAGCGCGTACTTGCTGATCGCGTAGCCGAGCGCTGCGGCGACCGCTGTCATGAGCGTGTGCTCGACCGTCTCGATCATCTCGGCTGTCGCCTGCGGCCGCAGTGCGAGCGCGATCTGACGCGCGACGATCTGGACGCCGTGATGCTGCAACGCGAGCGCGTGCATCGCATTGGGACGCTCGTTCGACACCATCCACTTCATGAGCCGGAGGTGGATCGGATCCTCGAACGTGGCGAACAGGATCGCGAGCAGCTCCTCGGGTTTCTGCAGCACGCCCGCCTCGCCGAGGCGCGCGATCATGGTCTCGCGCAACGAAGTCAGCCGGCGCTCCAGGGTTGCCTCGATGAGGCCGGTGTACGTGCCGAAGTAGTGCGTGATGAGCGCGTGGCTGACGCCGGCCTCGCGCGCGATCTCCTTGAGCCCGACCTGGTCAGGAGCAAACTCGATGAACACGCGCTCCGCTGCGTCGAGCAGCTCCTGACGCGCGACCTCGGGTGACCGTCGCCGGCGCTCACTCCGTTCGCCACGCCGGTCCTGGCGCTCCTCGCGGCGTACCTTGCGGACTTCACGGCGGACTTTGCGGACCTCGCGAATGCTCATCTTGTTTTCATGTTGACAATAACACGCCTGTCACTATTATCAACGTGACAATAACGGAACGGAGCTTCCGATGTCCCCTATGAATCAAGTCACTCGCACCGAATCATCTGCCCCCGCACCGACCGCTACCACCGATGTCGCCGACCTGCGCCCGCCGGTTCGCTGGGCACGCGCCATCCGTGCGCTCGGAAAGATCCTCGCCAACCCCGAGGACACCGAGCGCGTGCTCGAGTTCTCCAACCTCGCCAACGCGGGTCGCCGGGACGAGCGCATTCACCTGTTCTTCGAGCACCCGGTCGGCGCGCGCTTGTTCGCCGAGCGCTGCGCGATCGATTCGACCACGGTCGACCTCGCGGCGTTCACGCGGCTGCCGGTCGGCACGCTCGGCCACGCATACGCGCAGTTCATGATCGCGCACGGCCTGACGCCGAACATCTTCGACGGCTCGCCCGATGACGTTCACGAGGCACGCGCGGCCTACGTGATCCAGCGGATGCGTCAGACCCACGACCTCTGGCACGTGGTCACCCGGTGCGAGACCGACCCTGCGGGCGAGATCGCGCTGCAGGCGTTCACGTTCGCGCAGGTGCGCGCGCCGAGCTCCGGCATCCTCGCCGCGCTCGGCACGCTCCGCGCGCTGCCCTACTCGCGGCAGGTGCTGGTCGACGCGATCCGCATGTATCGCATCGGCATGAAGGCGGAGCGGTTCGCGGTGTTCCCGTGGGAAGACCACTGGGCCACGCCGCTCGTCGAGGTTCGTCGCTTGCTCAACATGCCAACGAATCCTGACGTCACCGGTGGCTACACGGCCGACCTGCTCGCCGCGGCCGCCGCGTAGTCGTCGACGAGCGGGCCGCCGCGTTGTCGGTTAGCGGTGCTCGCCGCGCTGGTGGAGATAGCCCTTGCCACGCGTCATGAGGGCCCGGAATCCCTCGATGTCGTTCGCGCGGACGACAGAGCGCAGCCGCTCGACGGCGTAGAGCAGTGCCGCGAGTGACTCGCTGCCGTAGTCGTTGAGGGTCTGGATCTCGAAGTAGAGGTCGGGGTTCTCGGCGGCGACCTTCGCGGCGACGCCGAGCTGGGCGTCGAAGGTGGTCGAGGACAGCGTGGCCAGGCGCGGCGCGGCCTCGCCACTTTCGGCGAGCGCGGTGAAGAAGGCGATGTTGAGGGCGTGGGACAGGCCGAGCACGTACGCGATCAGCCGGTCGTGACTCTCGAGATCCATCTCCACGAGCGTCGCCATGGTCGGCTCGAAGAGCGCGCGGGCAGCAGCCGTGGCGGCCGGTACGCCGACATCGACGAAGATCACGTGGCGGCCGCTCAGCAGCTCGGTGTCGGGACCGAACATCGGGTGCACGCTGGTGACCTGGCCGCCCGCGGCCTTGAGCGCGGCGAGGCCCTTGCGCAGCGGGCTCTTGAGCGAGCCGACATCGAACACGATGCCCTTGGGTGGCGCCTTCGCGAGCTCCTCGAGGATCTCGCCGGTCGCCGGCATCGGTGCCGCGACGACGATCATCTCGTGATCGAGGGTGAGGGCACGCCAGTCGCGGTGATACGTGATGTTGTCGTGGCGCACCGGCGGATCCGTCGGATCGGCGCTCTCGACCGTGAAGCCCTGCGCGGCGAGGTAGCGCACGAACCAGCGCCCCATGTGACCCGATCCGCCGATCACGAGGACGCGGCGTCCCGAGCCCTCGCCACTCGCAGCGACCGTGTCCTTCTCCTGCACCGTGAGCGAGCCGCGAATCAGCGCGAGGATCAGCTCCTCGCCGAGCGTGGGCGAGAGGCCATGCTCGACAGCCGCAGCACGGGCGCGCTCGACCACGTCACGCTCCTGGCGGTAGTCGCGCGTCGGGATGCCTGCGTCACGCTTGAGCTGGCCGATCCGTTGCGCCACCGCCTGCCGCCGTGCCACGAGCGCGAGGATGTCGCGATCGATCGCGCCGAGCTCGCTGCGCAACGGGTCTAGACGTGCGCGAGGGTCGTCAGCCATCCCTCGACGTTACATCAGTCTCGCGGCCCGACCGGGCCGCCCGGGGGTCATCAATGATCTGGGCCGTCGGGGGCATCGGGCGGTGGCGGCGGAACGTACGCGTCAGGCGGCGGCGGCACGGCCGCGTCAGGCCCGAGGACCGCGGCATCGGTGCCGGCACCATTGCTGCCTTGCTCCGCCGCGTCGGGACCACCGTCGACACCGGCATCGAACGTCTTCTGGATCTGGCCGGCATCGATCGGCTCCGGGATGCTCTCCTCGCAGCCACCGATCGACATCGCGACCATCGCGGATGCACCGAGACCGATCAACGACGGCGGGATGCGAGATCCGGAACCCGTCGTGTATCGTCGAGGCGCTCGCGCTCGGCGGAGCGGCTCGGCGGAGAGTGCGTCAGGCGAGCGTAGCCTTGAAGGCGGCCGGCGTGAGCTGCTCGGCGGCT
>JBBQFU010000304.1:0-10082 GCA_038322185.1 Haliangiales bacterium | reverse complement strand
CGGGCCAACGCGCGCGAGCCGCGTCATCTCGATGTCCGCTCCCCGATTCCCCCTCGCGCGGGCCAGTCATGACCGCCGCGCTGGCCGTCAATCCCGCCCCCGCCCCCGCGCCCGCGCGCGACGGCGACACCACGTCCGTGTGGGCTGCCGAGGTCGCGTCCTCCGAGTGGCCGCGGCTCGAGGCCGACGCCGCTGCCGACGTTTGCGTTGTGGGCGCCGGGATCGCCGGGCTCACGACCGCGTACCTGCTCGCGCGAGAAGGCCGCTCGGTCATCGTGATCGACGACAAGGCACCCGGGGACGGCCAGACCTCCCGGACCTCCGCGCACCTGTCCGCGGTGCTCGACGACGGCCTGGGCCGGCTCGAACGGCTGCACGGCCTGGACGGACTCCGGCTCGCGGTCGCCAGCCATGCCGCGGCGATCGATCTGATCGATTCGATCTGTGCGAGCGAGTCGATCGAGTGCGGATTTCGTCGCGTCGACGAGTACATCTTCGCGCCGCTGGACAAGCGCGAGGAGCTCGACCACGAGCTCGAGGTTGCGAGACGCGCGGGTCTCGACGTCGAGATGGTCCCGCGCGCGCCGCTCGATCGGGACACCGGTCCGTGCCTGCGGTTCCGCCGCCAGGCGCAGTTCCAACCGCTCGCGTACCTCGCCGGACTGGTCCGCCTGATCACCCGCTCGGGCGGTCAGATCCACGGCCGGACCCACGCCGACACGATCACGGGCGGCGAGACCGCCACGGTTCAGACCGGTCACGGACCGATCATCACCGCACGCGCCGTGGTGGTCGCGACCAACGTGCCAGTCAACGACCTCGCGGTGATCCACACCAAGCAGTCCGCCTACCGCAGCTACGTGATCGGCGCGCGCGTGGCCAAGGGCGCGGTCACCGAGGCGCTGTACTCCGACACCCTCGATCCGTACCACTACGTACGCGTCCACCCCGGCTCCGGTCACGACACGCTGGTGATCGGCGGCGAGGATCACAAGACCGGTCAGGACCCGCATCCCGAGACTCGCTGGGATCGCCTCACGACGTGGGCCCGCGAGTGGTTCCCGATGATGGGAGAGGTCGAGTATCGATGGTCGGGACAGATCGTCGAGCCGGTCGATGGCCTCGCCTTCATCGGGCGCAACCCGGCGGACCGCGACAATGTCTACGTCGCCACCGGAGATTCCGGGCACGGGCTGACCCACGGCACGATCGCGGGGCTCCTGCTGACCGACCTGATCCAGGGCCGCGACAACCCGTGGGCCAAGCTCTACGACCCGTCGCGCCGGACCCTGCGGGCGATCAAGGAATTCGCGAGCGAGAACCTCAACGTCGCGGCGCACTACGCCGACTGGCTCAAGCGCGGCGACGTCGCATCGGCTGACGACATCGCGCCCGGGCAAGGCGCCGTGGTCCGGCACGGCCTCAAGCTGATCGCGACCTACGTCGACGAGAGTGGCGGGCGCCACGAATGCTCGGCGGCGTGTCCTCACCTCGGCGGCGTGGTGCAATGGAACCCAGCCGAGCGGACCTGGGACTGCCCCTGCCACGGTTCACGCTTCGATCCCTACGGCCGCGTCGTCGAAGGTCCTGCGATCAGCGATCTCTCGCAGGTCGACAAGGATCCGGGCTGAGACCAGCTCTCGATCGGCGCCGGCTCACAAGCTGATCAACGCGCGCGCGGTGATCGGAGTCCCGGTTGATACGAACCGCGATGGCAAGCTGGACGTCGCTTCCGGGGACAAGGTCGGCGTCGCGTTCGCGATCTGCCACGATCACCGATCGTTCGGTCCTCGCGGATCTCCGCGCTCGATCTCGAATCGTAGCTCCGCGGGAAGGCTATGTGATTGGTGACTCACCGAGGACGTCAATGCGCAGTCCACCGGCAATAGTCGTTGCATGACCATCGATCCACTTGATGACTTCTCGCGATCCGATTTCACCCACGACGGAGATACCAAGGTGGTCTATCGGCAAGGCACCGGCCCGGCGGTCGTCGTCATGCACGAGGTGCCCGGCATCACCGCCGAAGTCGCGCGATTCGCGCGCGAGGTGGCGGGCGCGGGGATGACCGTCTTCATGCCGCGGCTGTTCGGCCGGGTCGGGGCGAAGACCAATCCGATCGAGCGCTTCGCCATGCTCACGCGTGTATGCGTCAGCCGCGAGTTCAGCTGCCTTGCCGAGAATCGAGCAAGCCCGATCACCGACTGGCTGCGCGCTCTCGCCAAGCACGTCTACGACGAGATTGGAGGCGCGGGCGTCGGCGTCGTTGGGATGTGCGTCACCGGCAACTTCGCGCTCACGATGGCACTCGATCCTTGGGTGATTGCCCCGGTACTCGGACATCCTTCGTTCCCGTTGCCAATCACGCGTGCGAAGGCGGCGGCCGTACACGCTACGCCTGAAGCCATGGCCAACGCGCGCCGGCGGATCGCGGACGAGGGACTCCGGTTCCTGGGCGTGCGCTTTCACGGGGACACGATGTTCTGCCGCGCTGCACGGTTCGCGACCCTGCGCCGCGAGTTGGGCGCTGGGTTCGAGGGTATCGAGCTCCCTGCGGATTCCGCCAAGCCCGCGCCCGAGCCGCCCCATAGCGTCCTGACGATCAACCTGATCGACAAGGCCGGCGAGCCGACGCGCGCCGCGGTCGATAGGATCCTGGCGTTTCTACACGAGCGTCTCGCAGCCCCGCTGCCGGCGACGAATGCGTGACGGAGAAGCACGAGATGAATCACGCCCCGAGCATCAACACTGGCCGCCTGCAACGATACGTTCTGCGATGCGAGTGAGACCGCCACGAGCTGTCCGGGCGACTGCCCCTTGTGGCCTGCCGCTCCGCCGCGCGCCGTTCTTGACGCCGCTCGAAACGAGCGCTTGGTACAACGATGTTCGCGATGAAGTAGGTCGTACTGGGCGGCTGTGATGTTCAGGCCGGTGTGTGCGGTGACCATGTCCTGCGGGCCGTCATACGAAACGCTCCGTCGACGCCTCCGACCGCCGCGGGCTCGAACGCCTCGCTCGCTATATCCTGCGGCCCATCATCACCGTGAGCAGCGTTAGTCGCCGCACTGCCTGCGGCTTTGTGAGTGCATCTGCCAATCGCGTGAATATTCGAGCCGGCATCAATCGTTCTCGGGATCGCAGCGATCGAGCGGGACGCGCGCGGGAACGATCGTCACGACTTCGATGGCGTCTGGGCGCAAGCGATAAAGCACGCGGTTCCAGTTGTCGACCAGCTCGCGTAGCTGCGGCTGACCGTACTCGGGAACGACTCGCCCGATCTGAGCGTGCTGCTCGAGGAGGGCAACTCGGCGAACGAGCGTCTCGACGATCTCGGCCGCTCTCTCTACGGTGTAACGCTCCGCGAGCTTCATCTCGAGAGCAATCAGCGCGTAGACCGCCTCGTCCGACCAGACAACCGTCATCCGCGACTGCGAGCGAGGCGCTGCTCTTGGAGGTAGCTGAGGACTTCCTCGGTAGTCCGCGTATGTCCAGCATCGAGATCGGCGATACCGCGTTGAACGGATTCGCCCACTTGGTTCTCGTAACGGACGTAATCGCGAAGGGCAGCATTCGCGAGCACATCGAGCGGACGACCGGAGCGTTCAGCGAGCTTGCGCAACTCGCTCTCGACGTCCTCGTCGAGCGTCACGTGTTCAGCCGGCTTGCTCATGCGCACATTCTAGCAGGCATGCATGGTCAAGGTGCCTCGAGAACTGCAAGTAGGTCGCTCAACGCACGACGCAGCTTTCGGCGGTTGCGAGCGACGCACCACGCGGCGAGAGCGACGGAAATCTTCACTGCGATCGGGTCAGTTTGGCGGAAGCCGTTACGTTCAACAGGAACGCGCGGTACGACTCCGCGATTCGTGGTGCTCGATTCTTTCTCACTCCGATACGCGGTAGCAGCCTTCGAGCGTTGAGCGCGCACTTTTCAAGTCCCGCCCGCTCCGCCAACTGACACCCTGAGTTCTTACAAGGATTCAGGGTGTTTTCGCGTTTCGGCTTCGGCGGTGTAGTACGTCATGCAGCCTCGGACGAGGACGAGGACGAGGACGCGAGCGCGATCAGCTTGCCTTCGCGCAGGCCGCGCCTTCGGAGCCAAACGCTCGGCCGGCTCTACATCCAGAGCGTGCCGAGGAGCTGCGCGATCTGGGTGACTACCGCTGAGAGGTCTTGTTGGCAGATCGTGTCGTATGTCGACCGGTTCGGGAACCCGTTCGCGAACTCAGCAAGACGGACACCGGGATCGCCGACCTCGGGACCGTTCGGGCCGTTGCCTTGGCACGAGTGCGCGACCGCGGGGATTGCGGTCCCGCCACCTGACGGCGCACGCAGCTCGACTGCATAGGGCATGGGCGGCGGGGCAATGATTCCTATGATCACATTCGCAGGATCGGACTTCAGGCCGCGGAAGAACGTGACGTAATCGGCGACGTGGGTAAGATAGGTCGACGACTCGTTCGACGTGCAGCCGTCCTTCGCGCCGACCTGATTCATCTGGTCCGCGTCAGTGCCTCCGGTCGCACATACGTGGCCGAATCGATTGCAGCGGAAGCTCTGGAAGGGGCCGAGCGTCGTCGGGTCACTGTCGAAAAACGTCGTGCGCGCGACGGAGCAGTCGTCTTCGTCGTCGATGAAGATAATCACGAGCTTCGCATCCGGCCGCAGAAAGCCCGCGTTCGTCGTCGTCTGCGATGAGAGTGCAAGCTTGGCGGCCTCGAGCGGTTGCTCAAAGCCGCAGCCTTGCGTCCCGACAGACGCAAGACCGAAAAATGCTTCGGTGAGCGTTCCGGTGTAGTTCCGCAGGCGTGTGCCATCCGTCAGCTCGACGTCTACGATGAAGCTGCCGTTGACCGACGCATGCGTGCGCAACTTGCCACCACTCCCATTGTTGAAGCACGAACCGGGGCCACTACCGCCTACCGGCGTGCCCGGCGTCGCGTCGAGCGCTCCGCGTGTGCCGAGGTCCGGCGTGATGACGCCGATGTGGACGTTCGGGAACCCGCCTTGGATTGTCTGCAACACGTTGATGAAGTTCGGCAGGTTGTTTCGCAGCGTCGTGTACTTGTCGAGCATCGATGGCGCATTGTCGATCACGAAGAGGATGTCGACCCTGCGCTCCGCAACCTGCGGATCCGCATCGATGGCGGCGTCGCCCACGGCGGAGTCGGGACGTGAAGAGGACGGATCGCTACACGCAGCCACCCCCAGCACCAATGCGAAACATGCCCGTCCCGTCATCACCAAGGCTTACAGCAAGTGCCCGACACTGTCACCGGGCGACCGCCGCGCATCGCGTTACTGGCAGTCCGCGTAGGGAACGTCGCCACGGTAGGTTTCGCGGTCGCTGAATCAGGGCGCGCATCGTCCCGACGTACAACCCGAGAACCCCATCGCCACGCAGTCGAAGGTCTGCTGTACGCCGCCGGCGCAGTACGACAGCGTCGTGGCAGTCGTGCACGTCGAGACGCCCGATCCGCCAGGCTCGCACGCGTTGCCAACACCGCAATACGCGCGGCCGTTGCTCTGTGCGTAACACGTCGCGCCGGTCGCGACCGCGGCGCAGTCGCGCTTGACCTGGAAGCCATTGCGACAGAACACGACCTGGTTGCCGCTGCAGGTCTCATCGAACGTGGAGCACGCGACCGCGGAGCCGTCGCTGCAACGCGTACCGCTTGCGCCCGAGACGCAGCTCCAGCCGAAATGGCCGCAGTCGAAGTCGAGCAGAACACTCGACGAGCAGGATCGGAGCTTGGTGCCGTCGCAAATGTCGTCGGCTGCCGTGCACGCGCCGCCGGTACACTGGGCACCGCCGCTCAGCTGGCAGGTCGGGCCGGTCGAGGCGAAGCCGGTCGTACAGTCGAAGCTGTATCGGTTTCCGCCGCTGCAGTTCACCGCAGTCGTCCCAGTACAGGTTGGCGTGCACGCGGGGTCGGGGGTCACCGTATATCCCCGGCATGCCTGCACGGCGCTGCAGTCGCTACCTGCGGCGAGAACGCACTGCACGACCTCCGAGTAGTACGTGAACAAGCTGTCGGTGAAGCAGTCAGTCAGCCCAATGGCGCCACAGGCGCTCGCGATCACGCACGCTCGACCGAGATCGGCGGCGGTCGGTAGCCCCGACATCGCGACATCCCCCGCGACGTCAGCCGCGACGTCCGTTCCTGACGCATCGATCTTCGTCGTGGACGCGTCGTCACCACATCCCCACACCAGCGACACGACGCCAGGGTTCGCCACATTCCTCGATGCTACCTCACTTGCACGCGCTATCGAGGCATGGGCAAGGATGTGGACGGGTGCTGCGAGAGCTGCAAGCTGTTTGGTGACGCGCCGTCGAGGTTTCGGCCGTGCCGCCCCCAGCGCTGCGCGCGACGTTCGATCAGGTGAAGATCATCGTGTCGCGCAAGGGCGCGTTGATCGCCGAGGTGCTGCCCGACAAGGAGCGCCTCATTGCCGGCCGCCTCACCGGTCACGACATCGTGCTGAGCCACGCAACGATCAGCAAGCGCCAGTTCCAGCCCGACTTCACCGAGCGCGGCGTGGTCCTCTCGACACCGGCAGCGCGTGCGGCACTGGTCAACGGCATCAGTGCCAACAGGCCGACGGTCGTCCCCCATGCCGCGTTAGCGCGCCCGCTGGGTTATCGGCATGCCCGACCTGCTGGACGACGCTGACGTGGTCTTACTCTAGTTACCAGATGATCTGTATCGGGTATCGGGCGACTTGCGGATCGCAGCTTACGATCGGAACCCCGTCGCAAAGTGCTTGCGCCACCAGCATTCGATCGAAGGGATCGTTGTGGAGCATCGGCAATGCGCCGACACGCTGTGCGTCAGCGAAAGTGATCGTGCGCTTCGTGAATCCGGCAGCTTCGATCGCCGACTCGAGGTCATCAGGTGCCACAAGTCGACCGAGCGCTTTCTTGATCGAAATCTCCCAGGCCGACGTCGAACTTGCGAGCACGACGTTGCTCGCGTCTTCGATGATGGCGCGCGCTGGCGCTGACAACCGAGGGCTGTCCTCGATGGACCAGATCAGGGCGTGGGTATCGAGCAAGACGATCACGGCTCGTCCCCGCTCCAACGCTCGAGCTCGTTCGCAGGCAACGGGGCGTCGAAGTCGTCCGACATCCGGACGCGTCCACGCCACTGACCGAGAACACGACGAGTGCGACTCTTCAACGCGACAATTCGCGCCACCGGTTCGCCCGCCCGCGCGAGCAAGATCTCCTCGCCCTTCTCCGCCTGCTCGACGAGCTGCGAGAGCGTGGTCTTTGCCTCGTGCATGTTGACGATCTTCACTCTATTAGCTTAGCTAGACTAGCTAGGGTGTCAACAGGCTCGAGAATAATGGGCGACCAGGCCCATGACCATGCCGTGCGCGGTGCGAGGTCACCGCCCCGATCCTCGCCCACCTCGGCATCGCCTCCGCGATCCCACCGCACGGCGGCGAGCCAATCCCGAAGACCGAGCCCGGGGCGTTCCTCGAGATCGGCTACACGGATCATCAGTTCCTCCTCCTTCGCGAGGCCGACGTCGCGCTTGCCGATCCTTCGATCGTCGTTCTCGATCCGGAGGAGTTGAACCTCGAGCTCAGCGTCCCGCTGTCGACGCTCCTTGGGAACCTGCGCCCGAAAAAGGCGACGCCGGCGGCGCTGAAGAAGCTGGTCGACGCGATCGAGAAGGGAGACCTTCCGCTCGCGCAGGAGGCGATCCGCGAGGGTGCGGACGTCAACAAAGAGACGCGCCGCGACGTGCCAGTGTCGCCGCTCGGACTCGCCATGCGGAACCTTCATCGTGACGGCGTTGGCGCGATCCTCGTCGCGCTCCTCGATGCGGGCGCCAACCCCAACCACCCGACCGTGATGTCGGTGCTGCTCATGGACGCGCGAGAGAAGGATTGGTTCGATGCTGCCGCGGCGGCGCTCTTCGCGCATGGAGCGCGCATCACGCCGGAGCAACAGCAGCTCATGCCGGTGTTGCTTGCGAGCCCGACGACGCTTGAGCGCATGATCGATCACGGCCTCAATCCGAACGCGACGGCAGGCACCACGTACGTGAAGCCGACGATCCAACTTTCGTCCCTATGCGAGGCCGCGTGGCGCGGCAGCTACGAGAACGCCGAAGTCCTCGTGCGGCGCGGCGCCGACCTCCACTACATCGCCGAGCCCTACGGCCTCACGCCGCTCCACTTCGCGGTCACGTCGAAGCACGCGCACCGCCTCGTGCCCTACTTTATCCAGAACGGCGCGCGCGATCGACGCTCGAACGTGCTCCAAGCGGGGCTCCTTCGTTACGAAGGCAAAGACGTCTCGATCACCTCCCCCGGCCTTTTCGCGCGCGAGCTCGCGGAACAGATCGGTCGCCCCGACGTCGCGGTGCTCGTTCCCCGCACCGAGCGAAATCCTGAGTGACGTCGCTGCACCTAGTTGGCCGACGAGCTGTACGAGAGTCTCGTCGATGCATCGCTCGATCCGGAATGGGAGCGCGAGTGGTCGAAGGAGATCGAGCAGCGAATGAAGGACGTGGCCGACAAGCGCGTCGAGTTGATCGACGCCGACGACGTGCAACTTACGACGAAGCCGATCGACCGGGTCGTGGTGTCGACCTCGAAGAAGCTGTCCGGCGCGTCATCCGCCGCATCCAGCTCCTGCCACAGTCAGCGCCACCGATCGCGAGCGGGTCCGCAGCGCACGACGGCTTTCCGCAAAGCAAATATGCGCAAAGGGGACAAGTCGGCATCACGACCTGACCCTCGAACGGTCTCCCACACCGACCCACTCACCGCCGCGGCAATTCTCGACCTGCCCCAACGTGGCCTATCGCCGAAACCACCGGCCGCGTATCCTGGAGGTATGGATCGCCTCCCTCACCACGAGACGCAGAAGCGGCAGGTTGACGAGAACCATCACGAACAGGTCCACGAACAGGTTGGGCCCACGAAGCCCAACAAGCTCAGCGGCAACGGCCCAATTCCTCCAGTGCAGGACAACACACAGAAGGCCGCTCCGACTGCGAGTCAGCGCGCCTACGACAACGAGAAGGACAACGAGAAGGGCAACGAGAAGGGCAACGAGAACGAGGATCCGCCGGTGCAGGTCGCGGCACACGTCACGACGGGCGCGAACGGGATCACGATTCGCACCGACGCGTCCTGTGGCCTCGCTGGTGCGGCGTGGATCGCGAATTTCGGCAACGACCAGATCCAGACCGGCGTCGCCGACGAGAACGGCGTCATCCAGTTCTCGGTGCAGGCACCCGTCGCGCGAAGCGCCGTCAGCATGATGCTCAAGGTGATGACCGCCGACCGCAAGTTCTCGTTCCGGACCGACATCGACTCCAAGATGCTTGGCGAGGGCGACGAGCAGACCGGTGAGACAAAGCTCGGCCAGAACCAGTACGACCTCAAGCGCGACGACGGCGAGGTCACGCCATGGGAGCTGAGCATCAAGGGTGCTGACGCGTTCACCGACACGGTCTTCGACCAAGCCGGCATCAAGGTCACGCCGCGCGATCAGCTCGCGGGCGAGGCCGGATTGCGCGACGACCGCGGGCACATCCGGATCCCCGACGCGCGAGTCGCCAAGGGCAATGGACTCGTCTCGATCAAGCGGGTCGACGACCAGTCCGGTCGGACCATCCAGGGCGGCTTTCTGTCTCCCGACGGCTCGTTCGACCTCGAGTTTCCGCTCGAGGAGGGAGCTTCATATCTGGTGGTCGTAGAGTTTCGCGCCGCGGGCCTGAGCTACATGGGTGCGGTTTTCCCTGCGCAGCAGGGCGAGTTCAATCCGCTGCTCCTCAACAAGGTGTCCGGCGACTGAGCTCTACGTCGGGCAACGTTGCCCGTGATCGCCGCGTTCCTCTTTCGAGCCCCGTTCGGGTCGTCGAGCCTCGATGGTCCGCGCGCCGAAAGCCGCATGTCGAGTAGCCCCGGCCGTTCCCGACCGGGGCCCTCTCCAGATCCGGACAAGGAGATTTCCACCATCCGGCTCTTCTGCTGGGTCGACTTACGGTTTGCCCCAGATCTGCACTTTGATCGTGGGCACTGGAAGCGGATGTTCCTCGAGTAGTTCGAGGAACC
>JBBQFU010000303.1:0-10202 GCA_038322185.1 Haliangiales bacterium | reverse complement strand
GATCTACGAGGTCGGCCCGCGCGATGGTCTGCAGAACGAGGCGCGCAACGTGCCCACGGCGGACAAGATCCGCTTCATCGACGCGCTGGTCGCAGCCGGTATCAAGTCGATCGAGATCACGAGCTTCGTGTCTCCCAAGTGGATCCCGCAGCTCGCGGATGCGGCCGAGGTCGCGCGGGGCGTGCACCGGTCCGCCGGCATTCGCATGAGCGCACTGGTGCCGAATCGCCGCGGCCTCGACACCGCGCTCGCGTCGGGCATGCGCGAGGTCGCCGTGTTCTTGTCGGCATCCGAGACGCACAACAAGAAGAACGTGAACAAGACGATCGCCGAGACGATCACGGCGTTCAACGACGTCATCCCCGCGGCTCGCGCGGCGAACGTCCCGGTGCGCGCGTATGTCTCGACGGTGTTCGGATGCCCGTACGAGGGCGACGTCGATCCCGACCGTGCGGTCGAGCTCGTCGGGCAGCTGCGCGACATGGGCGTGTTTCAGGTCTCGCTCGGCGACACGATCGGCGTGGCCAACCCGCAGCAGACCGAGGACGTCATCGGGCGCGTGCTCGCCAAGCATCCGTCCGATTCGATCGCCGTGCATTTCCACGACACGCAGGGCACCGCGCTCGCGAACTGTCTCGTCTCGCTCCAGATGGGCATCACCACGATCGACTCCGCCGCGGGCGGGCTCGGCGGCTGCCCGTATGCGCCCGGCGCGTCGGGCAACCTCGCGACCGAGGATGTCGTCGCGATGCTGCACTCGATGGGCGTTGCCACGGGCATCGATCTCGACAAGCTGACCGAGGCCTCGCGCACCGCCTCGACGTTCGTCGGGCACGAGCTGCCGTCGAAGTATCTCAAGGCGCATCTCGGCAAGCAGGCGCGTGCGCGCCGCCAGGCCGAGAAACTCGGCTCGTAGATCAGCTAAGGTTCGGCCATGGCCGAGATCCTCGTCGAAACGAAGCCGAACGGTGTCGTGTGGGTGACGCTCAACCGCCCCGAGCGCATGAACGCGCTGTCGCGGGACGTCAACCTCCAGCTCCAGGACATCGCGCACAGCTTCGAGCAGAACGAGGACGCACGCGTGATCGTGCTGACCGGTGCCGGCGAGAAAGCGTTCTGCGCGGGCGCTGATCTCAAGGAGCGCAAGGGCGTACCGGCCGCCGAGGCCGCACCGTTCATCAATGCGATCGGCGGCGCGATCGAGAGCTGGGGCGAGATCAAGCTGCCGACGATCGCGCTCATGAATGGCTCGGCCTACGGCGGCGGCCTCGAGCTCGCGATGGCGTGCGACTTCCGCATCCTCGTCGCGGGTGCCGAGGTCGGGCTCACCGAAGTTCGTCTCGGCATCATGCCCGGCGCCGGCGGCTCGGTCCGCCTGCCCCGTCTCGTGGGTGAAGCGCGCGCCAAGGAGCTCGTGCTACTCGGACGCAAGATCACGGCAGAGCGCGCCAAGGAGATCGGTCTCGTCACCGAGGTCGTGCCACGCGACAAGCTGCGCGCGACGGCAGACGCGTACCTCGCCGATATCGCCGCCTGCGCACCGATGTCGATCGCGGCCGCGAAGTCCTCGATCGAGCGCGGCTACGGCCGCTCGCTCGCCGAGGCGCTCGAGATCGAACGCGAGTGCTACGAGCGCACGCTGTTCAGCGAGGATCGCGACGAGGGCCTGCTCGCCTTCGCCGAGGGCCGCGCGCCGAAGTATCAGGGACGATAGGAAGTCTTACTCGGCGCGCAGCGCGGCGTCGGTCGCGATCGTGTACTCGTGCTCGGTGTTCGCGTCGCGAACCTGCGCGTAGATCCAGCCGTCGGAGCGGAAGTGCGGGAACAGCGCGTACTGACCCGGCGCCATGTTCGTGACGCGCACGCGGACGCCAATGCGCAGGTCCATCAGGTAGAGATTCGCCGCGCCTGCGGTCTTGTACGCGGCAAAGCCAGCGGCGCTCTTGTTCGCGAAGCCGAGCTCCTGCGCGTCGGCGTCGGTGTCGGTCACGTAGCGGTGGAACGCGACCCAGCGCTCGTCGTACGAGAAGCCGGGCTTGCCGCCGTCGAGGCAGTACCGCGCGATCTCGGGCGTCGTGATCGTATACGTCGAGCCCGCGGCCGTCGCGACCACCTTGCGCAGCACGTAGCCGAGCTGCTTCTCGCTGGGACCCGCGACGCGCGTCAGCAGGAGCTCCGCCGACGGCGACAGCACGGTGTCGCCTTCGAACGGCGTCAGCACGCGCACGCGCGCCTTGGTGACGTACTTGGTGCCGTCGAAGATCATCGGCGTGAAGTCGGTGAACCCGGCCATCGTGAACGAGGCGGCGGGCTGGCGAAGTGTTGGCTCCTTGCCGCCGTCGTCGGATTCGAACTGGCCGTCGATCGCGAAGTAGTCACCACCGCCGAGGCCCTGCCCCACGTGCTCGTAGAGTCCGACCGTGGTGATGCGCGAGCACGCGGCCTCGGTCATCGTGATGCTCGTCGGGTTCGACGTCAGCACGCTGATGCCGCACACGTTGCGCGGTCCGCCCTGGAACACGAGGCCAGAGTTATCGGGGAAGAATGCCGGGTCGTACTGCGCGGCGATGTTGACCGTCGCGCCGCGCTGCAGATCGACGATGTACGAGCCCTCGACATCAACGACGCCGTGACCGACGAAGCGGCCGTCGGGCGAGCTGCGGGTCCAGAACGCGGTCTTGTAGGTCACGTCGTGCAGCACGCGCGCGCTGCCGCGGTTCGGCAGATCCCAGCCGGTTCCGTACGCGAAGCTCGACGCCAGCGGCTCGCTGCCGAGGCAGTCGAGTGGATCGGCCACCGTGCCGCAGCCGTACATCGCCATCATGTTGGTGCGATTGACGGTGCGCCAGCCGGTGGTCGCCAGGTCGGCGACATGCGTGGCCACATCCGAGGAGATGCCGGGCGTGCACGAGGTCGGTGCGGGATCGGGGCCGAGCGCTTCGTCGAGCTGCGGCACGCCGCGCGCGAACCACTCGGCGAGGATGTCGAACTGCTCCTGCGTCAGGTGCGGTCCGCCCTTGGGCATCGCGATCGCGCTGTCGAACTCGGCGAGCTTGGCGCTGCCCGCTTCGCCGTAGGCACGCCAGAACGTGAACTGAAACCACGGCAGGTTCGTCGCCGTCGCGTAGATGCCGAGCTTCTTGGTCTCGAAGTCCGCCGTCGCGACGTCGGGCATCGAGCGCGCGCAGTCGATCATCCGGCGCGCGGATGCATCGTCACTGACCGCGAGATCGGTGAGGCAAGTGCCCATCGCGGCGTCGGACAGCGCGCGCCAGTAGCGAACGCGCTGGCGGGTGATGCCATGGCAGCTCTCGCAGCCACCGAGGACATCGAGCGCCTCGCGTGCGAGCTGGTCGTCCGGCATCGCGACCGCGTTGCGGAACACCGGTGCGATCGGCCCATCCACTGCAGCATCGGCGGGCGTCGAGTCCGAGCTCGGATCGCCACACGCTGCGAGGACCGCCAGCCACGCGATGTGCCTCATCGGGGCGCATCGTGGTCCAAACCACGCACAGCAGCGTAATTCACCTGCTAACGCCTGCTTGGCCCGGGTGATGCCCATCACGCGCAGCTGTAAGACCGCGCACCTACGCGCGTTGACACCCCCCAGCCCCTTGTTAATACTGGCGCCGTTGAAGGAATCCGGGGACCTGGCCGTCCCACTGGCACACAGGAGACTCACATGAAGCGTTCTGGAAAGTTGCTCGTCGTTCTCACTCTCGCAGCGTCGCTATCCGCGTGCGTGGTTCGCGGCCGCGGCACCATGGCTGTCAGCTCGGAGCCCGTCGTCGTCTATCAGGAGCCCCCGCCCCCGCGCGAGGAGTCCGTCGTCGTCCGCCCTGGCCACGTCTGGGTCAAGGGTCGCTGGGACTGGCGCGGTGGCCAGTGGGCCTGGGTCGACGGTCACTGGGAGCGTCAGCGCTCGGGCCAGTACTGGAACGAAGGCCGCTGGGATCGCCGCAACGGCAACCAGTGGTTCTGGGTCGAGGGCTCGTGGGGCATGCAGGCCAACAACGGACCGCAGAACGTGGGCCCGTCGCCCGACCGCGCCAACGGCGGCGTGTCTGTCACGCCCGCAGGTGGTGGTGGCGGTGGCTACAACCCGCCGCCGCCGGTCAACAACCCGAACCCGGATCGCGCCAACGGTGGCGTGAGCGTCACGGTGTCGGGCGGCGCATATCCGTCGTCGGCTCCGCCGGCGCGGCGCGTCGAGAACCAGCCGGCCCGCGCGGGCCACGTCTGGATCTCGGGCCGCTGGGACTGGCGTAACGGCAACTGGGCATGGATCGACGGTCACTGGGAGCGCGCTCGCTCGGGCTCGACCTGGGTCGAGGGCTCGTGGCAGCAGCAGGGTGGTCGCTGGGTCTGGGTCGAGGGCAGCTGGAGCGCACGCGCTGGCTCGCCGCCGCCCCCGGCAGGCCCGCCGCCGGGTGGTGGTCCGGTCATCCGCGATCATCGCCGCTAAGCGACTCGCGATCTCGTGACGCCCGCCTCGCGCGGGCGTCTGTCGTTTCGGCTACGGCTTGCGATCGAACACGGTGACCGACGCGAACGTCGTCTGTCCCGCGTACGTGTAGAGCCCGACCTGCGCATCGCCGAGCGGCGCAGTGACTTGCGAGTTGCCGGTCACGGTCACCTGCCCCGGCCGATAGCC
This sequence comes from Haliangiales bacterium, assembly GCA_038322185.1. Taxonomy (GTDB): domain Bacteria; phylum Myxococcota_A; class Polyangia; order Haliangiales; family Haliangiaceae; genus JABFXX01. Next base: position 5,548 of record JBBQFU010000303.1, on the reverse strand, counting down.
GGAGCAGATCGGCGGACCATTGGCGCCACCCGCCGCTTCGGTGCTCGCCTGGATCACGACGCGCACCGGATAGCCGCTCGCGCCGAATGCAGATGTGTACTCGATGCTGGCACCCGCGACCGCGCGATCGTCCCAGATCGTCAACCCGTCGGGAGAGGCGACACGGTTGAAGTAGCACATCGATCCCATCGGCCCGGTATCGGTCGTCGGATCGCCCTGGATCAGATACGCACCACCACCGTAGCCAGTGTGCGCCGTGATCGTCACCGCGATCGTCGGATCGACCAGCGTGCCGGCGAGCGAGAACACGGCCAGCGTCTCGCCATCGGCGGTCTGCGACACGCTGTCACCGTCGAGGAGCCATTCGCCGGCGGTGATCCTCCACGCGCTGAGCTGCACGAGCGGGTCGAAGTAGCGGATCCGATCGATCGCGAGGTTGGGATGTGGATCGCAGCTGTCACCGACGCCGTCGCCATCGCCATCTTCCTGGCCAGGGTTACCGACCGCGGGACAGTTGTCGGCGGAGTCCGCCAGCTCGTCGGCATCTTCGTCGTGGCCCCGTTCGACGAGCGCGTCCGGCTGTGCATCCGCGGCATCGACGTTCGCGTCGGAGAATTCGACCTCGCGCAGGCGCAGCACGCGATCGCAGCCGATCGACGTGACCACCATGCTCAGCGCAATAGCTGCGAGCCTCAACGCCCGCGAGGATACCGCGGCTGGCTAGCGCTTGAACATGAACACGCCAGGACGGTCGAGCTCGGTGACATAGACACCCTCCGCGTCGGCCTTCATCGACGGTGTCGTGAGGTTGTCGACAAGCATCTCGGCATCCTGAACGCCGGGCGCGAGGTGCATCAGCCGCCACGCGGACTCGGTGCGCTCGAACCAGTACACGTGACCGTCGACGACCTCGATCGGATACGACTTCACGTTGCGCGCGACGACCTCGATCGGGCCGCCGGTCTTCTTGCGCCGACGCAGCTCCGCGGTGCCCTCGATCGCCCAGTAGAGGTACGTCGCATCCATGCCGAAGTCCTCGAGGTTCTTCTGGCCGGAGAACACAGCACGTGGCTGCGAGCCCGGCGTCTTCGCGAGGCGGGCCACCGTGCCCAGAAAGTAGCCGCTGATCCATACCGCGTCGCTGTCGACGCGCACGCCGAACTGTTCCTTGTTGCGCTGGTGGATTCGCTCCGGCGTACCGCCGCTGCGCTCGACGCGATACACGCCAGGATCCTCGACGCCCGCGAAGCCAGGGCGCACGAAGTAGGCGTAGCGCTCGTCGAGCGCCTGCATGATGCACTCGATCTCGGCGACCACGTGCGCACCCTCGACGCCGGGTGTGGCGCGCATCAGGCTGTCCTTCTCGCACCAGAAGATGCCCTCGCCGTCGGCGACGAGATCGCTCGTCTGCCACTCGCAGCTCGCAATGCGCTCGGCATCGCCGCCGCTCTTGGGCTGCCGCATCAGCGCGTGGCCGGCGCAGTAGTAGATCGCCCCCGGACCCACGCCGAAGTCGCGGACCAGATCGTCGATGATGCGCACCGTGCCCGCCACTCGCGGCGGTTCGGGCGCGGGCTCTACTGGCGTCGGCGCTGGCTCGACGGGGGGCGGCGTCTCGGGCGTCCCCGGCAGCTTCGTTGTCGGCTGCTGGATCGTCGGCGTTGCCTGCGGCTTGTCCGGTCTGTGAATCGTGTAGCGAAGCGTCAACCCGAGCGCCACCACACCGACGACGACGGCCAAACCTTTGCGCACCCCATGTCATGACACGGGCGGGCCACCGCGCCAGCCGGCTCTGGTACCGTCGGCCTGGGCGGCTCTGGTTGTGCTTCCTTCTCATCCAACCCGGTAGCGCAGCCACTCTCCGCCCACCTTTTTCATGGACCGGATCCGCACGCTTCTGCTGGCGCGCACGCACGTCGTCGTGATGGATCCTGATCTGATCGCGAGCGCGTCGACCCGACCGCAGCGCGGCAACGATGTCGAGCAGCTCGAGGAGGAGCTCGCCCAGCTCGGCTACGTGATGAGCATCGACCTCGCATCGATGCTGCGGCGGGTGCCGCACCAGGTGATCCTCGAGCTCCGTGGCTGGATCTACGACACGCTCGCCAAGCAGGTCGGCGCCCACCGGCCGCACGTACCACTGTTCCGTCACTTCCCCGCGGGCGTTCCGTCCGATACGCCGTCGCTGTACTTGCAGCGAATCGTGAGCTGGCTCGCGACCTCGGAGCGCCAGCCGTGCCCGTGGTGTGGCGAGTCCAAGACCGTCGGCGCGCTCGATCCATGCGGGCATCTCGTGTGCCGCGCGTGCTGGGATGGCACCGGCTACACCGCGTGTCCGATCTGCCATCGCCGCGTGACGCTCGGCGAGCCCTTCATCATTCCGCCCCCCGCGAGTGAGCGCGTGACCCAGCACGCCGGCACGCTGACGCTCGTGCACCTCGCGTTCGATCTCGCGGGCACGGCGCGCGAGCGATTCCAGCGGCTGCTCGCGCGCCAGACGCCACTGTCTCCCGACGATCGCGATGAGGTCGAGGCGGTGATCGACACGATCGGTCCCAAGGCGGCGCAGTGGCTGCCGGCGCGCATTCCGATGCGCGAAACGATGGCAGTCGCGATCGCGCGGCTGTGGCGAGTCGCGCCGAACCGCGCCGCGATGATGGCGGCGACCGCGGAGCACCTGCGAACCGCCACCGACGTGCTGCGCGTCGCGTGCGTGCTGATGGGTGCGAAGTCCGATCTGGTCGAGCCGGTGCGCATGGGCCCGCTGTCGCGCGGACTGCGGCGCGTGCTGCTCGAGACGCTCGAGGGCTTGCCGCTCGAGAGCGTGATCGAGGATGTGATGCGCCATCGCAGCCTGTGGAAGCGGTTCGGCGAGCGCTTGCACCCGTTCGAGCATGCCGGCCTGCCCAACGCGCACCTCGCGTTCGCGGTGCTGCGCGGCACCAACCTCGCGACGTCGACGCTGGGTCCGGCGCTGCGCGAGCACGCCGTGCGGCTGCCGTACGTCTACGTCGAGGGTGACCGCATCAAGGCGAGCGCATGGGCCGGTCCGATCGAGGACGCGCTGCGCGCTGGCAATCCGCGCTCGGCGCTCGTTCGGCTGACGCACCGGCCGGGCGAGCTCCTGCGCCGTGCCGATCACCTGATCCGTACCGCGCAGACGCGTCAGCTCGACGCGATGCAGACGCTGCTCAAGTCCGTCGAGCTCGCGTCGATGAAGGCGCCACCCGCGTTGATGCTGACGCTGGCCGCGCACGTGGCGCGGCGCGGCCGGCCGTGGCAGCGGCGCGTGTTCTTCCCGAAGGGCGAGGTTCTGCGCGCGTGGGGTGCACCCGATCGGCGCACGCCGCTGCGTGGTGATGCGATCGCGGTGCTCGTCGGCTCGATCCGGCGGCAGCTGTGCAACCGCGCCGAGGTCAACCGCCAGTTCCCGCGCGCCGTGATCGATCGCGCGCTCGTCGACGTGACGGTGCCGATCAACGAGCGCACCGCGTCGCGCGCGAAGCTCCAGTGGCCCCGCGGTAGCGAGCTCGCGCTCCCCGATGGCCAGCGCATTCGCCTGTTCCTGCACTGGGAGCAGCCGCAGCACCAGCGCACCGATCTCGATCTCTCGATCGCGCTGTACGACGCGAACTGGCGGCACGTCGCCACGTGCGACTACACGAACCTCGTCGTCGCTGGCCGCAATGGTGGGCACGCCGCGGTTCACTCGGGCGATCTCACCGACGCGCCGCCGCCGTTCGGCGCCACCGAGTTCATCGACCTCCATCTCGAGCACCTGACGATGGAGGGCGCACGCCACGCGGTGATGTCCGTGTTCAGCTTCAACGAGGTTCCGTTCGACCGCTTGCCCCACGGATTCGCCGGGATCATGGTGGCACCCGCCGAGGGCGAGCCCTTCGATCCGCGTGCGGTCACCCAGCGCTTCGATCTGCGTGGCCGATCGATGATCACGGTGCCGCTCACGATCGACCTCTCGGAGCGGCGGCTGCGCTGGCTCGATGTCCACGTGAAGGACCACGGCGACCTCAAGTCCGTCGGCGGCTATCGCGCTGCGCTCGCGCACATCGGCCGCGACTTCGCGGATCTGATCAGCACGCACTCGCGTCCGACGATGTGGGACGTGGCCTGCGTGCATGCAGCCGCGCGCGCCAACGTGGTCTACATCCGCGAGCGCGATGCGACATTCACTGTCTATCGCCGGCGTGACAACGAGAGCAAGGTCGCGCGCCTCGGCCGCATGATGTCGGGTGCCGCCGATGATGGCCGTGTCGCCGAGTTGCCCATGGCCGATGCACCGACGTGGTTCGCGTTGATGTCCGGCTTGCCGCTACCCCGTGGGTCGGTCGGCTACGCGCTCGATATTCGCGGGTTGCCGGCGGACGGGATCGAGCGGCAAGCGGCCGGCGATCTGATCGCCGAGCTCGCGCCGCGCATCTGAGATCGCCCATCGTCCACGACGTACACGACACGTGAGACCTGACATCCACGTGAGACGTACAGGTGCACGTGCTCGTGCTCGACGACGAATCGCAGCGCAATACCCGGACGGGATCGTGGACGAGCACGAGCACGAGCACGAGCACGAGCACGAGCACCACATTCGATCTATCGGCTCGACTCCCAGATTCCGCCATCTCGTTCGAAGAACATGTGGCGACCCTCGGGCGACACCCACGGATCTGCCTCGAGCAGGAGTGGGTCACTCAGCTCGGTGATCACCTCGGGTGCGCCGAACGGATCGGTGACCGAATCGCGCGTGGCTTGCATGAGATCGCCGCCGCCGCTCGACGCGCTGCCCCAGTAGATCGTCTTCGCATCGGCCGACAGCACCGCGTCGAGATCGCCGATCGCCGACGCCAGCTCGGTGAGCTCGACCGGCAGCCCCCACGGATCGGTGGCGCTCGCACGCGTGCTCACGTAGATCGCTGGGATGCCGCCACGCGACGAGGTGAGCACCAGCGTCTTGCCATCAGCGTGCGGCGTCGCTGCCATGTCGAGCAAGCACGACGACAGCTCCACGATACGGGTCGGCGGATCCCACGTGCTCGTGCGCGAGGCACGCGTGGCCATCCAGATGTCCTCTTGCCCGAGCGTCGGTGTGCGGCGACTCGCGACGTAGATCGTCAGGCCGTCACTCGTCAGCTCGGGCGTCGTCTCGTTCGACGCCGACGACAGCTCGATCACCTTCGCCGGCATCGCCCACTCGTCGGTCAGCGACTCGCGCGTGGTGGCGTAGATGTCGCCGCCCTTGTTCAGATACATCTCGAGCTGGTCGGCCGTGAGCGTCGGATCATCCTCGTCGGTCGCGAACACCTGCTGCGGCGTGCCCCACGGCCCGAGCGCGATCGCGTCGACCGGCGCATCGACCGACGCATCGAGAGCCGCATCCGTCGCTGCATCGACCGCCGCGTCCGTGCGCGCCGGCTGCTTCTGGTCCGCGCACGCGCCTACCACCATGGCGAGAACGCCGACGGTGACGGTCATTCGGCGTCGAGCCTCGAACACCTGACCAGTCTAACCCCGCGTAGCGCCTCGGGCGACGAGC
>JBBQFU010000302.1:0-10223 GCA_038322185.1 Haliangiales bacterium | reverse complement strand
GTGACCGGCTGCAACCGCGCGTTCGTCATCGATGGTGCCACCCGCCATCAGCTCGTCGCCGCCGAGCCTGCAGCGGCGGCGCTGATCCGGCCATTCGTCAAAGGTCGCGACGTGCGGCGCTGGCAGGTCCCGACGCCCGACCTGCTCGATCGGTACATTCTGCTCGTCGACCGCGGCACCTCGCTCGCGAAGCTGCCTCGCGTGCGTGCTCATCTCGCTCGCTACCGCGACGCGCTCGAGCCGCGTCCCGCCGGGCACGTAGGTGACTGGTCCGGTCGCAAGCCCGGGCCGTACAAGTGGCACGAGCTGCAGGACCCCGTGGTTCCGCTCGCGAAATCACGCGCGCCGCGCCTGTTCTATCAGGACATCCAGACCGCCCCCGCATGCTGCCTCGACGAGACCGGCGAGCTGGTCCCCGACACGACGGTGTGGATCCTGCCAAGCGCGGATCGCTTCCTCCTCGCAGTCCTGAACTCCCCGCTCTACTTCTGGTACGCGCGTCGCCGGTTTCCACCCGCACTCAACGGCGCCGTGCGGCCCAAGCTCGAGTACATGCGCGCGTTCCCGGTCGCGATCCCCACGCCTGCGATCCGCGACCGCGTGCACAAGCTCGTCGGTCAGCAGCTCCGCGGACCGACCGCCGCTCGCGATGCCGAGCTCGCGGACCTCGTGCTCACGGCCTACGGTTTGTCGGTCGCCGAGCGCGCCGCCGTGGCCAGGTGAATCTGCACGCCCGCAGGCGCGCTGAACACTGCGCCATCCTCGCGTTCGATCAGCCACGTGGCGATCGCGATCGGATCGAGTGCGCTCTCCTGTGGCGCCGTTCCGGTCAGCCCGAGAATCACGCGACTCCCGGCTTTCACGTCGACGGTGATCACCCGAGAGCCTTGCTGCGGGCCCGCGTGCACCTCGAGGATCAGCGCGAGTGCGTGCACCATCGACGGCGGCGCGACATGAACCGTGACGTCGGGGATGTCGCCGTCGAGCCTCACGCCCGCACGCATCGACGCGCGCGTCAGCAGCTCGGCGAGCTTGGCATCCTTCCGTGCCGGCGCCTTCGCGAGCGCGCGGTTCTCGGTGAGCAGGCCGTGCAGCTCGCGCAGCGACGTCATCGCGATCTCGAGCGAGTGCGCGACGTCGGGCTTGTCGTCACCGATCAGCTCGAGCGATTCGTCGAGCGCCATCATCAGGCTCTGCAGCTTCGATGCGCTGTCGTGGTGAAAGCCCGAGATGCGCGAGCCGACCGCTGCCCACTGCATGAGCTGATCGCTCGGCGTGGTCAAGGCTGCTCCATCGTGCTGTCGAGCTCGGGAAGTCCGAGCGCCTTCGCCGCGCTCCAAGGATCGTCTGTCACCACGAACACGTCGCCATCGCGCTCGACGGTCGAGATGCCGGGGTACTCGGCCTCGAGCGCGCCTCGCAGCGCCTCCCGTCGTTCGTGCCGCTGCCGTTCGCCCGACATCGCGAGCATCTCGGCATTGCGCTGGACGCCCTCGTGCACGGCCTGCCGGAGCTGCTTGTCCTCGAACGGCTTGTTGAGGAAGCGGAAGATCTCGCCCTGGTTGATGCCGTCGATCGCGGTGTCGAGCGTGCGCCGTCCGGTCAATAGAATCCGCACCGTCTCGGGCTTGAGGCGCTTCGCGATACCGGCGAGCTGTGCGCCGGTCATCTCGGGCATCTCGTAGTCGGACACCAGCACGGCGACCTGATCGTTCTGGATCCAGTCGATCACCTGCGCGACGCTGGTCGATGCTCGCACCTCGAACGCCGGGTCGCGGCGCAGCGTGCGGCTGACCGCAGCGAGCATCGACTCGTCGTCATCGACACAGACGATCAGCGGTTTGGGCGTCATGCGTTCAACCATTTCTGCCAGCCCTTACGGTCAGTCACGCGCTCGACCTCGTCGAGCGCGGCGAGCATCGCGCGCATGCCGGGGAAGCGTTGGTGCGGCGACTTCGCCATGCACGTGCGAACCACGTCAGCGAGCTTGGCGGGGAGCGGACCGTGCGGGCTCACCGGCGTCGGGATCGGCGCGTTGATGTGCATCATGCACAGCTCACGGACCGCCTCGTGCCGGTACGGCGCGTGACCTGCGATCAGCTCGAACAGCACGCAGCCGAGGCCGTACTGATCCGAGCGATCGGTCGCCGGCATCCCGTGCAACTGCTCGGGCGAGATGTACTGCGGCGTGCCCAGCACGAAGTCGGACGCTTCCTCGTAGAACACCTCGCCGGCGATCGCGGCGAGCCCGAAGTCGACGAGCTTGACGTGAAGCGGACTGACGCCGGTGACCAGCACGTTCGATGGCGTGACGTCGGCGTGAATCACACCGTGATCGTGCACCGCGGCGAGCGCACTCGCGATCTGCCTGGCGACCTGCACGACCTCCGCGGGCTGCAACGCATCGCGCCGCACGAGGTCGATCAGGCTCTCGCCTTCGCACAGCTCCATGACGAAGTACGGCCGGCCATCGGGGAAGTGGCCGAAGTCGAACACGTCGACGATGTTTGGATGCCGTACGCGTGCCGCCGCGCGGGCCTCGCGGACGAAGCGCTGGGCTGCAGTCGACTCGCGCTCGACCACCTTGGGACGCAGGACCTTGAGCGCGTACTGGCGCCCGAGCACCACATGCTCGACGCGATACACCGTGCCCATGCCGCCCTCGCCAAGCTCCTCGCCAAGCCGGTAGTTGCCGATCGTGTCTCCGAGCTCGGGGATGACCGTCGACGGGCGCGGCCGTCGCAGCTTGGGGACCATCATGAGGTCCGCGCGAAGCCCCGCACCGGGCCGGATCGTGATCACCACCTCTACCTCGCGCGTACCGGAGCGCACCGGCACCACGGAGCTCTGCGCACTGGCCCCGGCGATGTCGAGCGAGGCGATGAACGCGAGTCGGGCGATCGCAGCAGCACCGCTGAGTGCGTCAACCTCGAGCCGTTTCAACGTCTCTCGCTCCCGCTCGAACGTGATCGTGAACGTCTCCTCGGGGATTTCCCCAGGCTCGAGGTACACGGCGTCCGCCCCGGCGCGCACTGCCGTGGCGAGAGTGATCTCGGCAAGCCGTCGAGGATCGACCTGGCGTGCCATTGTGGGCACCATGCTGTAGCGCGATACTAACATGCAATGTCGAGGGAGGTCGGGGTGGTCTCGGAGACCACGGTGCTCCCGGGCGCCGTGCGGTTGCTCGTCGTCGATGACGACATTGCGATCTGTAACCAGCTTGCAGGTGGACTTGCCGTGGCGGGCTTTCAGGTCGTAACCGCGAACGATGCCGCCGGAGCCCTTGCCCAGGCGAGCCAGACGCCCCCGGATGTCGCGATCGTCGATCTCGGCATGCCCGGCGTCAGCGGCTTCGACGTGATCCGTCACCTGAAAAAGCTGCAGGGCACCGCGGTTCACATCATCGTGCTCACGGGTCAGGACGCCGAGGCAAGCCGCGCGGAGGCGTTCGAGGCCGGCACCGATGACTACGTGCTCAAGCCGATCGGGCTCTCCGAGATCAAGCGTCGGGTGTCCGCCGCGGTGCGCACGCAACGCGCGTTCGTGCAGATACGTCTCGAGAAGGAAGCGACCGAGCGCCGGCTCGTGTATGGCCAGGAAGCGAACGCGCTCCTCGCGCACGATCTCAACAACGGCCTGTCGGTCTCGCTCAGCAACCTGTCGTACCTGCTCGAGGTCATCAAAGGCGACGACGACACCAACGACGCGCTCGCCGCCACCCTGCGCTCGGTGCGCCGGATGTCCGGTCTCGTCGCGAACTTCGTCGACATCTCGCGCTTCGAGGATGCTGCCGTGAAGCCGATGGTCGACCGGACCAAGGTTTGCTCGCTGCTCGAGTCGGTGATCGAGGTCAACACGGCCTCGGTGAAGAAGGGCGTCACCCTACAAGTCGAGTGCCCCCCGGACCTCGAAGGCCGGTTCGACGTAGGTCTGGTCGAGCGCGTCCTGCACAACCTGTTCGGCAACGCGATGCGCTATTGCAACCCGCCCGGCAAGATCATGCTCGGCGGACGGCGCTGGGCCGATGGCGGGGAGCACTCCGTCGAGATCTCGGTGATGAATACGGGCCCACAGGTACCCGAGAGCATTCGCGACAACCTGTTCGGAAAGTACGTCCAGGGAAAAGGCGGAAAGCGCGGCATGGGGCTCTACTTCTGTAGGCTTGCCGCCGAGGCACACGGTGGACGTATCGAGTACGAAGCGAGTAGTGAGGGCCCGTGCTTCGTGCTGCGCCTTCCGGGCCGCGCATAGTACGGTTCCACCGTGGACAAGAGTCATCTCGGGCGGGTTCTGGTGGTCGACGATGATGCCAGCATCCGCCGCGTCTGTACGCGGGTGCTCGAGGCCGAGGGTTGGGAGATCACGATCGCCGAGAATGGCCGCGCTGCGGTCGACGCGCTGACGGCCTCGCAAAAGCCGTTCGACTGCGTGCTGTCCGACATCAACATGCCCGAGCTCGACGGCTACGGCGTGGTCGCGGCCGTGCGCGCACAAGACGACGACGTGCCGGTGCTGCTGATGACCGGCGATCCGACGCTCGATGGTGCGGTGCGCGCGATCGATTACGGCGCGGTCTCGTACATCACGAAACCATTCTCGTCGACGGAGGCGCTCGCCGCGGCGGTCGCCCGTGCAGCTCGGCGACACGGCGTCACGCGGATGCGGCGGCGTGCCGAGTCGTATCAGCGCGCCCTCTACGGTGGTGAAGCGGAGGCGAAGGCGGCCGACAGTGTCGAAGAGCGATTCGCGCGTGCGATCGACAAGGCGTGGATGGCATTCCAGCCGATCGTCGATGTTCGCGCGCGGAAGGTCTTCGCCTACGAGGCACTGCTTCGCACCGACGAGGAGTCGCTGAAGCGAACGGACATCTTCATCGCGACCGCCGAGCGGCTCGACAAGATTCACCTGCTTGGTCGCACCGTGCGGCGCGCGGTGGCGGCGGCAGCGGTCGATGCACCGCCCGACGTGCACCTGTTCGTGAACGTGCACGGTCTCGAGCTCTCCGACGAGGAGCTGTTCTCAGCGGAGACCGGCCTCGGTCCGCTCGCCGGACGCGTGGTGCTCGAGATCACTGAACGTACGGGGCTCGATCCCGCAGCGGGCCCGACGCGCGTGGCGATGCTGCGCAAGCTTGGCTATCGGATCGCGGTCGATGATCTGGGCGCCGGTTACGCTGCACTCGGTGCGCTCGCGACACTGGAGCCCGAGATCGTGAAGCTCGACATGTCGCTCGTGCGCGACCTTGATCGTCATCCGGTCAAGCGACGCGTCGTCGCCGCGATCGCGAACCTGTGCAGCGAGCTCGGCAGCCGCGTGGTCGCCGAGGGAGTCGAGACGAAGGCCGAGCTCGATGCATGCACCGATGCCGGCGTGGACTTGATCCAAGGCTACTTGCTCGCAAAACCGCAGCGCGGCTTCGTGCCCGTCACGTTCTGAGTCGTCCACGAGCAGGGATTAGCGCGCGACTTCGAGCAGGTCGTTCAGGATGCGCCACGTCAGGCCCCAGATCGTGTGGCCCTCGTAGTTCCACGCGGGCCACTGCTTGTCGGTGCCCGGATACGTGTAGTGCGAGTCGTAGGCGCCCGAGGCCGCGAGCTCGATCGGCAACCAGAACGCCGCTTCTGCCTCGGCGCTCGGCGTCGGCTCGACCGCAACGTGAGTCACGAACACGAACGGTGTGACCTCGACCCCTGCCGGTCCCGACATGAAGGGCCGCAGCGCGGGGAGGTTGCCGAGGAGGCGGGAGCCGGCGAGATCGATCGCGAGCTCCTCGTGCGTCTCGCGGATCGCGGTCGCCAGGAGATCGGGGTCACCCGGCTCGTGACGACCACCAGGGAGCGAGATGTGACCCGACCACGGATCGCCGGCGCGCTCGGTGCGTTTCATCAACAGCACCCGCGGACTGGGCGGCTCGTCGTGCAGCACCACCGAGACCGCGGCGCGGCGAGGCCCGTTCTCGGGAGCGGGCATGTGATCCGCCAGCGTGAGCTTGCCGATCAAGCGCTCGGTGAACGGTGACACGACCTCAGGATAGCGGATCGCATAGGATGCGCTCGTCATGCAGCAGCGTCGTTTCGGGCCGCTCACGGTCGAGGTCCCCGTCCTGGGCATCGGTACCTGGAAGATGGAGCACGATGACCGGACTGCCGCGATCGCCGCGATCCGCAGGGCCGTCGATGTCGGGATGACCCACGTCGATACCGCCGAGCTCTATGGCAGCGGACGTGTCGAGACCATGGTCGGCGAGGCGCTCGATGGCCTGCGCGACCGCGTGTTCCTCGTGTCGAAGGTCCTGCCGCGCAACGCGAGCTACGCCGGCACGCTGCGCGCGTGCGAGCAGAGCCTCGCGCGGCTCAAGACCGATCACCTCGACTGCTACCTGCTGCACTGGCGCGAGGAGCTGCCGCTCGCCGAGACGTTCCGCGCGTTCGAGACGCTGCGCGAGCAAGGCAAGATTCGCGCGTGGGGCGTGTCGAACTTCGATGACGGCGATCTCGCCGAGGCACATGGCCTCGTCGGTGACGGCAAGATCACGTGCAACCAGGTCCTCTACTACCTGCAGGAACGCTCGATCGAGCACCGCGTGATCCCGTGGTGCGCCGAGCATGGCGTGGCGGTCGTCGCGTACAGCCCATTCGGCAGCGGTGACTTCCCACCGTCGAAGATCCTCGACGAGATCGCTGCGCGCCATCGCGCAACGGCGCGCCAGGTCGCGCTCGCGTTCCTCGTGCGGCATCCGACCTCGTTCGCGATTCCAAAGTCGGCGAACGCCAAGCACGTCGACGAGCTCGCACACGCTGCGACCGTCGAGCTGACACCCGATGATTTGCGCGCGATCGAGGCGGAGTTTCCGCGCGGCGCGTGGCGAGGACTACCGACCCTATGAGCAACCGAGAATTCGACATCGTCCTGTTCGGCGCGACTGGCTTCACCGGCAAGCTGACCGCCGAGTATCTCGCCTTGCAGAAGCCCGGCTCGTGGGCGGTCGCTGGCCGTAATGCCGACAAGCTGAAGGCGCTCGGGTTCGATGTCCCGATGATCATCGTCGACGCGATGGATCCGAAGGCGTGTGCCGATGTCGCGAAGCGCGCGAAGGTCGTGTGCACCACCGTCGGTCCATACACGAGGTACGGCGGCCCGCTCGTCGCCGCATGCGCAGAGGCCGGCACGCACTACTGCGATCTCACCGGCGAGGTGAACTTCATGCGCGCGTCGATCGACGCGAATCACGAGCGCGCGACCCAGACCGGCGCTCGGATCGTTCACACGTGCGGCTTCGACTCGATCCCGAGCGACCTCGGCACGTGGGCGACGCAGCAGGAGTTCAAGGAGCGCTTCGGTCGCTACGCGGCGAAGGTCACTGCGTTCTACGGCGAGTCGAGCGGCGGCTTGTCCGGTGGCACCGCAGCGAGCGGATTCGCGATCGCCGACGCGATGAAAGATCCGGCAGTGCGCCGCGTGATGCGCAATCCCTACGCGCTCGATCCCGATCCCGATGGCCCCAAGCCGAAGGTCGACAACCGACTCGTCGGCTGGGAGCCCACGCTCAAGATGTTCTTCGCGCCGTTCTTCATGGCGGCCACGAACTCGCCGGTCGTTCGCCGCGGTCACGCGCTCGCCGGTTATCCGTGGGGCAAGGACTTCGTCTATCGCGAGGTGATGTCGACACCTGGCAACGCGAGCGGCGCCGTGATGGCCGCGACGATGACCGCGGGACTCGGTGCGCTCGCCGCCGCGATGAAGCGACCGTGGCTGCGCGACCAGCTGCAGAAGCGCGCGCCGCGGCCCGGCGAAGGTCCGTCTGCCGAGAAGCGCGAGCGCGGCCACTGGAAGGTTCGCTTCCTCGCCGAGGACGGCGCCGACAAGCTGGTCTACGTCGTCGGCGATCCGCACGGCGATCCCGGCTACAAGTCGACCTCGAAGATGCTCGGGGAGTCCGCGCTCTGCCTCGCGTACGACGACCTGGCGAGCGCCGGTGGCGTGCAGACGCCATCGGTCGCGATGGACGGCGCGCTTTTGGGTCGTTTGCGCAAGGCCGGCCTGGTCTTCGAGCCTCGCGAGCCCCGCTAGCCCCAGGCTCGTCGACCCCAGGCGACGGCTGATCGAATAGCCACGCCAGCAGCGCAAGTCCGCGTCCCGCCATGGGGTTCCCTTGGCACCGCCGCTGCACTGCAAGCGGCCATGCGCCTGTCGAATCTCGTCGCTGCTTCGCTCCTGGTCGCCTCCGCCTGCGCTTCGTCGGGGGAATCCGAGGACATCGACATGTTCGGCTTCGACGAGTTCGCCGACGGCAAGGTCGACACCGGCTACCTGGGCAGCCGGGCCGCCGAGATGGAAGCCACCTTCTCCTCCAAGCTCCGGGTGCCGCTCCCGGGCAAGTCCGCCGCCGAGCTCCAGGCGATGGCCGAGAAGCTCAAGACCACCCCGACCGACTACTCGCTGACCGACGTGGTGTCGGCCGTCTCGACGCACGCCAAGTTTGCGCGTAACGCCCTGCGCGCCGCCAAGTACAACCTGAACCTCGAGAGCGGCGAGCCCGTGTTCTCGGCCGTCACGGTCGAGTCCGGCGCTTTGCTCGTCGAGTACACGCTAAAGGTCGAGTCGCTGGTCAAGTACAAGGACCTCGAGGCGATGATGCTGACGCCGGCCGCGCTGGTCGGTCAGCAGATCGACATGAAGCTGCCGCTCACGATCGACGGCCTGCGCGAGCGCGTCGGTACCAAGTGCTCGAGCGACTTCGATGCGAACGCTGGCGCGGTGCCCGATGCGGACCTGCGCGCCGACAACCTGTTCTACTACTGGCACCCCGAGCGTGCCGGCTGCACGTTGACCGGCGACCAGCTCGTGTCGAGCAGCTACAAGATCACGTCGTCGAACGCGCAGTCGAGCGTGTACCCCGAGTACGACAAGCTCACCGCCGACGGCAAGATCACGATGGTTCAGATCTTCGGCCAGATCGAGCACGGCGATCTGTCGCCGAACGACTGGGGCTTTTTCTCGTACAACGACATCAAGCGCCTGCTCGAGAACCAGGGCTTCCGCGTCACCAAGACGTTCCCGAACAAGCACGGCGTCCGTCTCGAGAAGACGATGCCGAAGGGTCTCAAGGTCGAGATCGACATGCTCACGCCGATCCAGTTCGCCGACACCGTCGACCGCGAGCTGTCGAACGCGGCGTTCCGCGAGGCAATGAAGTCGCACGAGATCGTCTACTACGCCGGTCACGCCTTCTACGGATCGCTCACCGTCCTCGACGAGCCGACCGCGTATCCGCAGGACACCTACCAGATCATGTTCATGGACGCGTGCTGGTCGTACGCCTACTACACCAAGCAGGTATTCCGTAACCGCGCGACTGCGGCAGACCCGACCGGCTGGGCGCTCACCGACGTCGTCAACAACACCGAGCCCGGCATCACCGGCAGCGAGCGCACCGCGCATCAGCTGTGGATGAACGTGTTCGCCGGCGCCGACGCGAAGTTCGGTGGCCTCTCGGCCCGCCGCTACTCGTGGAACAACCTCATCAAGTACATGAACGAGCACGCGCAGCGCCGTGCTGATGCACGCGGCGAGAACAACCCCGAGATTTACGGCGTCAGCGGCGTGAAGACGAACGCATTCATGCCCTGAACCCGGATTGGACCTGGACCAAGACCTGGACCAAGACCAGATCCTAGACCAGGTCCAAGACTTGGACCTGGACCTGGACTTGGTCCATCAAACCTAGACGTCGGTCGTCGCGTCAAACAACATAGCGAAGCAACGCATCGCTCGACGTGCCGACACACGCTGGATGCTGAACTTCCAGCGTCTCGAGGTGTACCAGTTCTCCATCAAGTTCCTCGCGCTCGCCAGTGAGCTCGCGGACTCGCTCCCCCGCGGCCACGCAGAGCGCATCGATCAGCTGATCCGGGCGGCCGAGTCGGTGCCCAGGAACATCGCTGAGGCCGCCGGACGATGGTCACCCGCCGATGCTGCGAAGCACTACAAGATCGCGCGGGGTGAGGCGATGGAGTGCGCGGCATCGTTGGACGTGCTTCGCGTGCGAGCCTTGATCGACGCGGAACGGTACGACCGCGGGATCGCGTTGCTGGAGAGCGTGGTGAAGATGCTCACCAAGCTGGTCTGATGGACCAGGTCCAGGTCCATGTCCAGGTCTTGGATCTGGTCCAGGACCAGGTCTAGGTCTAGGTCTAGGTCCAGGTCCAGGTTCGCCAGTTCCG
>JBBQFU010000301.1:0-10365 GCA_038322185.1 Haliangiales bacterium | reverse complement strand
TCAGGTCCATACTTCGATCTTTCAGGATGGGGGCCCAAGCGCAACATCCTGTCGAAATCGTTGGGCTCTGACGTGCTCCCGTGCCTGTAGCGTCGTGTAGGGAAAGGTTGCCCCGACCCCCTTGCGCGGCGCCTGGTTAGGGCTTATCTCCTCACTCGTTAGCAGTCGTCGGTTGTGAGTGCTAACAAAATCCCGAACCCGTATCTGGAGAAGCTCATGAACGTTCGCCCGCTGCAGGACCGCATTCTGATCCGTCGTGTTGAAGAGACCGAGAAGACCCGTGGTGGCATCATCATCCCGGACTCGGCCAAGGAGCGCCCCCTCGAGGGCAACGTGATCGCGGTCGGCTCGGGCAAGCGCCTCGAGGACGGCACGCTGGTCAAGCTCGACGTCAAGGCGGGCGATCGCATCCTGTTCGGCAAGTACGCGGGGACCGAGATCAAGGTCGACGGCGTGGATCACATCATCGTGCGCGAGGATGAAGTCCTCGGCGTCATCGAGTCGTAAGGAAAGAGAGAGATATCATGGCTGCCAAAGACATTATTTTTGACGAGAAGGCGCGCGCTCGCGTGCAGGCCGGCGTCGACACCCTCGCGAACGCGGTCAAGGTCACCCTCGGCCCGCGTGGCCGCAACGTGGTGATCGAGAAGAGCTGGGGAGCCCCCACGGTCACCAAGGACGGCGTCACCGTCGCCAAGGAGATCGAGCTCGAGAACAAGTTCGAGAACATGGGCGCTCAGATGGTCAAGGAAGTCGCTTCCAAGACCTCGGACAACGCCGGCGACGGCACGACGACCGCCACGGTCCTCGCGCAGTCGATCTACCGCGAGGGCGCCAAGCTCGTCGCGGCCGGTCACAACCCGATGGAGCTCAAGCGCGGCATCGACATCGCCGTGTCGTCGCTCATCGAGCAGCTCAAGAAGCTCTCGACGCCGACCAAGGGCAAGGAAGACATCGCGCAGGTCGGCACGATCAGCGCCAATGGCGACACCGAGATCGGCAAGATGATTGCCGAGGCGATGAACAAGGTCGGCAAGGAAGGCGTCATCACCGTCGAAGAGGCGAAGTCGATGAACAGCGAGCTCGACGTCGTCGAGGGTATGCAGTTCGATCGCGGCTACCTCTCGCCGTACTTCGTGACGGACACCGAGCGCATGACGGTCTCGCTGACCGACGCATACATCCTGATCCACGAGCGCAAGATCTCCAACATGAAGGAGCTCCTGCCGGTCCTCGAGCAGGTTGCGAAGTCGGGCAAGCCCCTCCTCATCATCGCGGAAGACGTCGATGGCGAGGCGCTCGCCACGCTCGTCGTCAACAAGCTCCGTGGCACGCTGCAGATCGCCGCCGTCAAGGCGCCGGGCTTCGGTGATCGCCGCAAGGAGATGCTGAAGGACATCGCCGTCCTCACGGGCGGCCAGTCGGTCACCGAGGATCTCGGCCTCAAGCTCGAGAACCTGACCCTGGCGGACCTCGGTACCGCCAAGCGCATCACGGTCGACAAGGACAACACCACGGTCGTCGACGGTGCTGGCCAGAAGGCCGACATCGAGGCGCGCGTGAAGCAGATCCGTGCGCAGGTCGAGGAGACCACGTCTGACTACGATCGCGAGAAGCTCCAGGAGCGCCTCGCGAAGCTCGTCGGCGGCGTCGCCGTGATCAAGGTTGGCGCTGCCACCGAGATCGAGATGAAGGAGAAGAAGGCCCGCGTCGAAGACGCGCTGCACGCAACGCGCGCAGCCGTCGAAGAGGGCGTGGTCCCCGGTGGTGGCGTTGCACTGCTCCGCGCTCAGAGCGCGCTCGAGGGCATCAAGCTCTCCGAGGAGCAGATGTTCGGCGTCAACATCATCCGTCGCGCCATCGAGGAGCCGCTTCGCCAGATCTCGGCGAACGCAGGCGTTGCTGGCTCGATCGTCGTGTCGAAGGTCAAGGAGGGCACTGGCTCCTTTGGCTTCAACGCGCAGACGCTCGAGTACACCGACCTCGTCAAGGCCGGCGTGATCGACCCGACCAAGGTCGTTCGCACGGCACTGCAGAACGCGGCGTCCGTTGCGGCGCTCCTGCTCACCACCGAAGCGATGATCGCCGAGCGTCCCAAGAAGGATGCACCGGCGGGCGGCGGCGGTGGCGGCGGCGGTATGGGCGGTATGGGCGGCATGGGCGGTATGGACTTCTAGTCCAGACCACTATCTACCTTCGCTCGAAGCGCCCCGATTCGTCGGGGCGTTTTTTCGTTTCGGGCGGTCACTCGCGGCGGCGGCGCCGACGGAGCAGCTGGGCGCGTGGCAAGCCGCAGTCACGCGCGATCCGATCGTGCTCGGTTTCCCACAGCGCGATCACCCACGCGAACCCAGCCTCGACGAGCCACCACACGAGGCCCAAGAATGGCGCCAGCACGACGAGCAAGAACACGCTCGGCCACTCCATCCCGAAAAGCGCGGCGACCTTGCGCGAGAGGAGGCCACACAGCACGAGCGCAACAGCGATCGACAGGACGCGCCGGTGACGATCGACCACGCGCACCCGCTGGGCCAGTACATCGAGCCGATTGCTGGGCGCCATTCCCGATCCAGGGTAGCAGCTTCACTCCAGGTCTTGGATGCAGTCCATCTGCGCCTGGGCGCTGGCCTGCGTGGCGTGCCCTGCGGCGGGGTCACATACGAAGTTGTTGACCACGCAGGCGTACTGCTGCTGGTTGGCCGGGGTCTTGGCGACCTCGGGATCCGAGACCCGGACGATCTTCTTGAGGCACTCGTCGCGGCCCGGACCGCTCAGGTTCTCGCAGCACTGCTCCTGGACCTGGGTCCCCTTCGCATAGGTGTCCTTGGACTTGCCGCCCCCACCCCCGCAGGCAGAAGCGAGAACTGCCAGAGCCAGTGTGGCAAGCAGTGGAGTAGCCCGGCGTTCACGGTGTGTAGTTAAAGCTGTTGAAGTCATAGGTAACTGAGGGAACCCTTCGCAAGCGCCTTGCCAGGTTGTGAGAAATCCCCTGGCACGCTGATGGCAACGAAGCCCGTCCGATGCGCCTTCGTCTAGCCTTTGTACTCGCTTCGCTTGCTGCCGGCTGCGGCAGCCACCTCAAACGAGAAGTGGTCGGTGCGGGTGGTGCGTCGGTTCAGCTGCGCGGTCAGCCCGCCGGCCCGCCGACCACCATCGAGCTCGGCCGCGGTCGTTATGATATCGCGCTGACCTTCGACGTTCCGCGCGCACAACAGATCGACTACGAGCTGGTCTGCGCTGGGTTGCCCGTCCGCCGTGGATCGGTTGGCGAGACATTCGACGCGTATCGCGTTCGCCGCCTGCGCCAGCTCAACGAGATGGCCGCGCGCGATCGTCGGGCGATGGCGAGCGTGACCGGTGCCGTCGCGGGTGCCGTGGTGCCGAACGTTCACGTGCAGGGACAGGCGCAGTCGGCGAGCCGGTCGCCCGCAGGTACGACCTATACGAGCACCACGGTCGATGCGCAGGTGTCCGGTCAGCAGGCGGGTGCAGCGGCGGGCGACGCCGTCGCGCAGCAGGCGTTCCCCGACATCATGGAGCTGCCGCCCGGAGACGTGGGCCAGGGCCGCCTCAACACGCGCGTCGAGGTCGGGCTCGGTGCCGCGGCGACGTGCACGCTGTCTGCGATCGCTGACGACGCGAACGTGATCGTCGGCTATCAGCTAACGCACATCCGCGACCTCGATCAGGAGGCGCGCGAGCGCAAGGTCGCCGCGAACGCGACGGCGATCGAGGTGCGCGGCCAGCTCACGGCGCAGCTCCAGGTTTCCGGCGCCGATCCGCTCGCGCTGCAGAAGCGCCGCGAGGCCGAAGCACGCGCGCGTGCAGAGGCGCAGGCAACGCGTGAGCGTGAGCGTGCCGAGGCCGAGGCCGAGCGCGCCCAGGCCCGCGCCGAAGCCGATGCATTGCGTGCCCGCGAGCAGCTGCGCATCGACGCCGAGCGCGCGAAGTCCGCTGCGGCAAACGCGCAGCTGCGGGCCGAGGGCGAGGCCGGGCGCGCACGCGCCGAGGCCGAGCGTGACGCAGAGCGCGCGCGACTGCGCATGGAGGTGCAGGCCAAGCTCGAGATCGAGGCGAATCTCAAGCTGGAGATCCGGCTGCGCCGCGAGCGGCAGGTTCGCGAGACCCGCGTGCTCCTTGTCGGCTACCTCGCCGGCGAGTGCCACGCTGATCCGAACAAGCGCGAGCGCGAGCGTGCGGCCGAAGAGCTGCGTATCTCGCTCGAGCTGCGCGCCAAGGCCGAGCTCGAGCTCAAGATGCGTCTCGAGCTCGAAGCTCGCGAAGCGAAAGTGCGAGCCGAGCGCGAGGCTCGGTTGGCGTTCGAACACGACCAGCGCGCAGCTCGCGAGGCCAAGGCGCAGTACGAGCGCAATCAGCGCATGGCGTTCGAGCTCGAGCAGCGCCGCATTCGTGAGGCCGCCGAGGCGCAGCGCATGGAGCTCGCACTCCATGTACGCGGCGAGCTGCGCGGCTACCTGATGACGCTCGGTGCGCGCGAGCGGCCGCCGATGCCGGCGCTGATCGCGGAGTATCCGGGCAACTCGCCGTTCGACGGCGCGGTGTGGATGGCAGGCACGTGGAGCTGGACCGGCGGTCAGTGGGTGTGGTCGGCGGGTGGCTGGCAGGACTCGACGCAGTTCGGTGACAGCGGCACCGTCGGTGGCGCGGTCGTGACGCGCGGCGGCGGATCGACGAGCGTGTCGACCACGGCGGCGACGACCACGACCACGACGACCACGACCACCGTCGCGGTTCCCACCGGTGTCTCGGCGGGCGTGTCGGCGGGTACGAGCGCGAGCGCGAACGGCGGCGTGACGGTGACGCTACCGGTGCCGATCGAGGTCAACGTGGGCGGCGGCGTGCGCGTGCAGACCAAGCGCAAGACCGGGCCGGTCGTGCGCGACCACCGTCGCTAGTCACTGATTCTCGGGAATATCGGCGACCGCGCACTTCTTGGCCTGCTCGGCAGTCTTGGCGTCGAGCAGGCAGTTCGTGGTCTTGTCGTTGTTCGCGGACATGCACTTGCTCGTGCACATGTCGACGCCCTTCGAGAGGTTGTGCGTGAACTCGCCCATCTTCTTCTTGCGAAGTGCGTCGCGCTCGGCGGTCGGCGCCGCGTTGATCTCGACGTCGGCCTGCTTCCAGAACACGAGCTCGGCGTAGTTGCGGCAGGCCTTCTCGCACTTGGTGGGATCGCCCTTGCAACCGAGGGCAGCGAGGACCAGTACGCCGAGGAGGAGCCGCATCCCCCTGCCCTACCATGGGTCGGCCCAGGTTACGATGCGGCGATGCGTCCCAGGGCGCGCCTCATCGCCGCCGCCTTTGCTGCCGTCCTCGTGGGCGGCGTGGCGTCACCGGCAGCGGCCGGCACCTCGACGGTGAGCGCCGAGGCGGGGGCCGAGGTCGACAGTAACGTCGAGCGCGTCGAGACCGGCCCCGGCCTCGATACCGCGACGACCGCGACCTATGTCGTGCGGCTCGGCGCCCGGCTCGACCACAAGGGTCGCGCGGCCGGCGGCGGCTACGGCCTCACGCTGTCGAACCTGAGCCGCCTGGTCCCTGACGATCAGGTGAGCACCGAGAGCGTGACCGCGCTCGCGGGAAATCTACGCTGGTTGCACGGCGTGCACGAGCGGCCGGTGCTGCTCGGCGGTAACGTCACCGCGGTCGACTCGCAGGGCGTCGTTGCCGACGTCGGTGCGCGCACGTTCCGGAACCTCGGCGCCGATGCGCTACTCGTGCTGCGATCCGGCGACGAGCGCTCGCTCACGCTCGGCTTCGGCGTACGCGACTTCGTGTACAAGCCCGACCACCAGTTCGACTGGACCGGTCCCGCCGCGAGCGCACGACTCGAGATGATCCTGTGGCAGCCGGCGAGCAAGACCCGGAGCCTCGAGCTGGTCACCACGCTCGGCTTCGAGGCCCGCGCGTTCGATGGGGTCGCGCTGATCAACGACTGCCCGCCGAACGCGCCCGCCGATCCGGGCTGCAGCGCCACCACCGACATCCAGCGTCTCGATCGCTACAGCCGCGCGGGCATCGAGCTCACCTGGGTCGGCAAGCAGGTCGCCGCGATCGGCTACCAGCTCGCGCTGATCGACTCCAACAGCTTCGGCCAGTCGCTCGCACGTCACCGCATCACCGCGTCGGCGACGGTGCCCGCCAGCAAGCGCGTGTTCCTCACGCTGCTGATGAGCGTCCAGCTCGATCAGTACCTCGACGGTCTCGTTGTACGGCGTGACCTCCAGTCGCAGCAGTTCACGAACATCGAGGACGAGAACCGCAGCTCGATCCAGCTTCGCGCTGCACGCAAGCTCGGCGGCGAGTGGTCGCTCGAGGGCCGCGCCGCGATCTGGCGGAACTTGGCGGGCAACCTGATGGAGCTAGACTTCCATCGCGAGCTCGTCTACCTGGGGATCGTCTATGGAAAGTGAAGACAGCATCGAGCTTCGCCTGCGCGTGATCATCGTCGTGATGTTCGGGCTTGGCATCACCGCGGCCGTCATCGGCACCGGTTCCATGCGGTTCTTCCTGCTGTGCTTCTTCGTCCCCGGCGGCTGGGCGCTCGTGAGCCCGCGCTGGCCCGCGATCCTCCTGTGGATCATGTGGAGCTCCACGATCGGTCTACTCGGCGTGCTGCTGACCATCGGCACCCGGCACTCGCTGTTCTCGGTCTGGAGCCACTGGCTCGTGGCCTCGATCACCCTGCTGTTGTTCTTCGGGTTGCCGCTCGTACGCCGCCTCCACGATGCGCCGAACTACCGGCGCGGCCGCTCGCGGATCCCCGAAGCGCGAATCCACCGCCCGTGACAGCCGAGCATGCGCGCGAGGAGGTCGTGCAGCGGCGACTGCGCTCGCTCACGCTCGTCGTGCTCGGCTTCGCGTCGTGCTCGCTGCTGCTGTCGCTCGTGCCCCACACGATGGACTGGACGCACCGGCTGTGGACCGTGACCGTGGTGCTGCCAGCTGCGTGGGTGCTGCGCTCGCCGCAGCTGCGGCCGGTTCTGACCTGGGCAGGGTGGATGATTCTCGCGGGCGCCGGCCTGGAGGCGGTCACAGGCGGCCAACCGCCGAACGTGGCCCCGGGCTGGACGCCGGTCGTGAATACGCTGCTGTGGCTCGCTTGCGCTGGCATCGTGCTGATCGCGATGCCGCTCATCCGGCTCTCGGACCGCAAACCACCCGGCCTGCCCCCCGCGCGCATTCACGACGATTGAAAGTCCCGGCTTGCCGGGGCGCGCAGCAACGCCGGAGGGCGTTGCGAAGGTAAATTGATGCCGGCTGGTTGCACTGCGTAAGGGCGCCCACGAGCCCGACGCGGGAGCGATCTTGCGTGAGGTTTCTTACTGACCTCGAGTCAATGCGCTCTTGACTCAGTTTCAATAACCGAGGAAAGCTCGCCCCGCCATGGGAGGAACTATGCGCCAGCTAGTGCTGTTGGGACTCGTATTCACCGGGTGCACGACGCTCGAGCTCGATCCGCCGGCAACGATCATTCACGCGCGGTTTGACCCCGACGCGAGCGTGATTCCGATGCCGACCGACGTGCTGCGCGACTCGATCGCCGGCCGGCTCGACCTGCCAAACGACACCGACAAGGAGCGCGCGAAGCTCAACCCGACCGAGGCAGAGTTCTACCAGTACCTCGAGACGCTCGATGGCTGGTCGAGCCTGATGTCGGCCACCGTGGAGTTCACCGGCGCGATCGATGCGAAGTCGATCACCGATGGCACCGTGCAAGTCTGGCGCTGGGGCGCGGTGCCCGAGCGCGTCGTGGACGTGCGGATGACGCTGTCCCCCGATGGCACCAAGCTCACGCTCGATCCGCCGCGCACCGGCTGGCTGCGCGGTGATCGCTACGTCGCGCTCGTGCGTGGCGGTAGCAAGGGCGTGGTCGGGCGCGGCGGCGAGAAGGTCGAGTGCGACGCCGCGTTCTATTTCCTGCGCCAGATCGAGGCGCTCGACACGCCCGAGCACGAGCACGCGTTTCCCGGTGACGACCACGCCGAGCGCGTGTCGAACGCGAGCCGCCTCGAGGGGATCCGCAAGGATCTGACCGGCGCGTTCGACTTCTTCGCCGCGACCAAAGACGTGCCGCGCGAGGAAGTCGCCGCGCTGTGGGCGTTCACGGTGACCAAGAACACCGAGCTCGCGATGGACCAGCCGTCGCAGCGCATCCCGATGCCGATCGCGATGATGGTCGAACCCTCGACCGGTCGCATCGATGTGCCCGCCGCGCCGTGGGACAACGAGGTCGAGGCCGAGGCCAAGGGCCGGCTGTCGGACCTCGACGGTGCCTCGCTGTCCGGCAGCCAGCTGTTCGAGCTCACCGCGCCCGCGAACCCGGGCTCGATCACCGAGGCCACCGTCCGCCTCTACGAGGTCACGCCGGTGCAGCCCAAGCTCGTGCCCGCCACGGTCGAGCTGCTCGCCGACAAGGTTCACCTCGTCGTCACGCCGAAGTCTGGCCGGCTCACCGAGCGCACGACCTACGTGCTCGTCGTCGACAAGGCCGTGCAGGATCTCACCGGCAAGACGCCGGCGCTCATGCCGATGGGCCACTTGCTGCGCTCGCAGACACCGATCCTCGTCGACGGTGTCAGCCAGATCCGCGCGGTCGACGCGCACGACGCGCTCAAGCTCGAGACCGCGCGCCAGCAGCTCGCGCCCGTGCTCGATGCACTCGGTCGCGATCGCATCCTCGCTGCGTGGCCGTTCACCACGATGAGCGTGAAGCAGCCGCTCGTCGCACTGCGCGAGACCTCGACCACGCTGGCGATTCCCGCGAGCCCCGCGAACATCGTCGAGATGTCGCCCGGTGAGGCGCTGCTCGACTTCCCGTTCGGCATCGGATCGATCGCGAATGTCGGCCGCGTCTATCACGGCACGATCAAGACCGCCGACTTCATGGACAAGACCTCGCGGCAGTGGCGCGGCGACGGCGGCCATCAGATCGCTGACATCAAGTTCACGATGACGATGCCGAAGGGCACCGCGACCGGCCCGGTGCCCGTCGTGATCTTCGGACACGGCCTGGTCACCGAGCGCCGCTTCGTGCTCGCGGTCGGCGACGCGCTGGCCGCGAAGGGCTTCGCCGCGATCTCGATCGACTTCCCATATCACGGCAGTCGCACGTACTGCGCGAAGGGAGGCCCGATCTCGATCGTCGACCCGCTCGACGGCAGCCTCGCATCGCTCGAGCCGTGCGCCTCGGGCACCACGTGCAACGACGAAGGCCGCTGCGTCGACGCGCAGGGTAACGGCAACAAGCTGGCCACGTTCGGCGTGCTCGACATGCCGATCGCGTCGGGCGCGGTGTTCCTCGAGATCGAGCACATCGCGAACAGCAAGGATCACTTCCAGCAGGCGCTCGTCGACCTCGGCGCACTGGACCGCTCGCTGCGGCTCGGCAACTGGCAGGCCGTCACGGGCCGCGCCGTCGACACGTCGCGCATCTTCTACGCCGGTCAATCGCTCGGCGGCATCATGGGCGCGGTGTTCCTCGGCACGGACCCAGACATCCAGCGCGCGGTGCTCAACGTGCCCGGCGCGAACCTGGTGCCGATGTTCGACAACTCCACGTTCTTCAAGGGCCAGATGAACGCGTTCTTCCAGCGCCAGAACGTCGAGCGCGAGACGTTCGAGGGCCGTCGCTTCATCACGGTGGCGAAGTGGTTCATGGACCGCGTCGACCCGCAGCACCTCGGCGACGTCACCGGTGCGCGATCGCTGCTGCTGCAGATGGCGAAGCTCGACTTCATCATCCCGAACGACAACACGAGGATCCTCGAGACCGTGACCGGTGCGCCGCGCCGCGACTACATCGCGGAGCACGCGTTCCTGACCCTTCCATTCGAACCCGAGTACTTCCGCGGCGTCTCGGACCTCGCGAAGTTCCTCAACGGGGAGAACCTGTGATGTCGACGTCCAAGCTCGTCCTCGTTGCACTCCTTGGCGGCGCGCAGGTCGCGCAGGCGGGCGGCACGGCCGTCGCGCAGCAGAACGCGGTGTCCGCCGGAACCGGTGGCGCCGGTGCGGCTCGCACCGACGACCCGGGTGCCGCGTGGCACGACCCGGCCGCGCTCGCCGACGGTGGCGGCTGGCGGGTGGGCTTCGCGCTCGCCCTCGCCCGTCCGTCGCTCGAGGCGCGCAGCACCGACGGCACATGGACCGCGGACAGCGAGAATCCGTGGAAGACGCCGCCGCACCTCGACGCGAGCTACGCGAAGGATCGCTGGGCCGCGGGCATCGCGGTCGGCGTGCCGTTCGGTGGTGGCGTCGTGTGGCCGGCCACCTGGCCCGGCGCGACGCAGAGCGTGCGAACCGATCTGCTCGTGCTGCGCGCGGCGCCGTTCGCCGCGTACA
>JBBQFU010000300.1:0-10403 GCA_038322185.1 Haliangiales bacterium | reverse complement strand
CACGGCGTGCCCAGATTCGGCGGCGTCGAATAGCGTCGCCAAGTTCTTCTCGGTCTCGCCGATATACTTCGACACGACGCGCGACAGGTCGACCTGGTACAGATCCAGGCCCAGCTCGCCGGCGATCAGGCCCGCGACCATGGTCTTGCCCGTTCCGGGCGGGCCCGAGATCAAAGCAGCCGTGCCGGTGCCGCGTCCCAGCTTGTTCGCAAAGCCCCAGCGCTCGAGCACTTGGTTGCGATGGCGGACGCGAGAGACCAGCTCGACCACGAGCTCGAACTGGTCGGCGGGGAGAACCAGATCGTCCCAGCTACCGCGCCAGTCGATCCGCGTCGCGAGACCGCTCAGCTTCTGGTCGTGCGCATAGGTGACGGCGCACCGAACGTGCTCCAACGTGATGTTCTCGACGCCGCCGGCACGCGAGGCGGCGCTCCTGGCACATTGCTCGATCGTGCCCGGCGACAGAACGAGCTCGGCAGCACCATCGAGGACGTCGTCAGACGCGCCCTCGAGAATGGCGTTCCAGAGCAGCCGGCGCGTCGAACGTTCCGGAGCCACCACGCGGTGCTGAACGACGGCTCGCGACGCGCGCAAGGTCTCTGACGCCGACATGGTCGCAAGGACCGGGCCCGTGAAGGCCTTGAGGACCTCGCGCTCGACCTCGGTCCATCGCGACTCGACCACAAGCTCCAGCTCCGCGAACAGAGGAACGACGCCGAACAGACAGCACTCGCGGACGATCGCGCGCATTTGCTGCACGAACAGTTCGGCGTCGCGTTCCAGCTCGCGGCAGCGCACCACGAGAACACCCGCGGCGCGCTCCAGCGCGGCCGCGACCAGCAGGCTTCGGCGGCCACTTCCCGCGGCACCCACGGTGATCACGAGGGCGTCTCGATCAATGCCGTCACCGAGCTCGGCCGGAATCGGCAACGCGACACTCGGCGTTACCGCGACGATCTCGGCGATGCGGGCGATTCGGGGGTCGAGCCGAAGTGCTTCGCGCGCGAGCTCGACGACACGGTCGGAGGCCTTGATCCAACGCAGCGCCGCCGGCACGCGGGACTCGGTGGTGGTCTCGACGAGGGCGAGCTCGACCAGCGCTTCGAGGTCGCCACTCGAGAGCTCGTGACCGATTCGCGACGTCGCCTCCCGGAGCCCCGGCACCGAGAAGCCGATAGAGTCGAGCCCGGAGAGCGACTGGGCGATCCGCGCGATGCCGAGATCGATCTCGGATGCCACGAGCAACCACAGCGCGTCGCGTGCGGCCTCCGAGAGGGCCAGGCGGGTGCAGATTCCATCGAGGAAGGCGGCGCCGGGATTGCTGGTGACGGACCCGGTCAGCACCTGACGAGCCCATTCGATCCGCGCGTTCAACCGTGCCTTGGCGTCTTGCATGTCCCGGCTATCGGCCGGGCGTGCCGCCGGTTGCGCGCGAGTCATTGCCGCGCGAAATCAGGCGGTTACTTCGAGGGTAGCGCGGAGCTCCTGATCTCGAACCCGCCTCCGCCGGGGATCTCGACCACACTGACCGTCGCCTCGAGGACGGGAGCGGCCTCGGGTGGTGGCGCTGAGGGCAGGCTGCGAGCGCAGCGAAACCCTGCGAGCGGAATGTCGTCTTCGGAGACCATCGGCAGCTGGGAACGCTTACCAATGGCTGCATTGAAGAGCCCACCCCGCGTGAC
Source organism: Haliangiales bacterium (assembly GCA_038322185.1). GTDB lineage: Bacteria > Myxococcota_A > Polyangia > Haliangiales > Haliangiaceae > JABFXX01. The sequence continues at coordinate 8,721 of JBBQFU010000300.1, read as the reverse complement.
GTACTTCAGGTTCGGGTTGGCAAGCCGGTGCGCGGCGGCGGCATAGGCCTCCACCGTAGGACCGCGCGGATCGACGACCACCGGATCGGCGAACCGCACACTCCCCGGGGCCGCTCCATCGCGCCATTCGCCCAAATCGAGAACGAGCAGGTCAGACGTCCACTCCGCCGCATTGCCAGCCGTGTCCATCGCACCGTACGGACTGCGATCTTGCGGATGCGTCGCGATCTCGGCCACGGAACGCGTCTGCTTGCACACGAGCGGATGGCTTTGGTCGACGGGATCGCTTCGCAGGACCGCGCTGCCGCAGGTCGGCGGTTCGTTGCCCCACGGGTACATGCGGCCGTCTGTCCCGCGCGCGGCCTTCTCCCACTCAGCTTCAGTGGGGAGTCGCATACCCTGCCACGCGCAGTACCGGTTCGCTTGGTCGAATAGCACGAGTGCGGGCGTCATCGGTGCGAGCGCAGGGCCCCGGGTCTTGCGTTCGTCGCAGCCCTTCGCGGCGACGCAACGCGCAAAGGCTTGCGCGGTCACCTCGGTCTCGTCGATCTCGAACGCCGATACCCAGATTCGCCGCGGCGGGTTTGCGGCCACGCACGAGATCGCGTCGTTGCGCGTTGCGTTTGTCGGCACCACGGCGCAGCCCGCCAGGAACCAGCCTCCATCGACGCGCACGGTCTTTGTCCGAGGAGCTTCGGTTGGCTGCGGCTTGGCGGTCTCGGGAGGTGGGGCCGGTGTCGATTTCGAGCTCCCATCACAAGCCGCCGCGATCACGAACAGGCTCATCCATGGCCTAGACATCGGTCCCATCCGTTTCGAGGGTGACATTCAGTTGCGTGAGCGTCTTCCCGGCGATGTCCTCGATCAAGTTCTTCGCGGCACGTTGCGCAGCTGACTGCGATCCAGCGCGACCCTCACGGCCGCTCAGCCACGGGCTTGGCATGCCGACCGCGCCGCTCTCGTCCGTGAAACGCACGTTGCCTGCCTCGTCGCGGGCGATCGACACGTGGACCGGGGACGACGACGCTGTTGATCGCGCGCGAATCGGAAGGCCCGATGTTCGGAGTGCCTTCTTCGTCAGCCCGAGTGACGCTGCGGCTGCGGCCGAGACGCCGAACAGGCGCGCCGTTGCAACCCTCACCGCTGCGCCGGGCTGATTCGCGTTGGCATCGAACTCGAGCTCGATCACGCCGTCGTAGGGTCGAGCAGCGTGTGCCTGATCGATCTGGGCCGTCGATGTTTCATCTTTGGTTTTCTTCAGGCCCTGGCGCTCCGCACTCTCGGCGCGAACCGAGCCTAACGCGCTGTGGCTCACGTGCCGGATCCAGCCTTTCATGGTCTCGACCGCCTGAACCGACCGTGCTGACTCGTGGTGCTGTGCGAGAGCTTCTCCTGCTTTGCGCAACATCTCGGCAGCCTTTGGTGCATCTCGCGGGTTATCGAGATGAATCAGGCTTCGCTTGATGTCGATCGCATTGTCCTTCGCCTCGTGCTTCTTGTTCGCCACCACCTCGGCTTGCAACGCGAAGTAATCGAGCTGGTCAATGCGGCTCTCGGCAACGCTGCTGCCTTCTGCATCCTCCACCGTTGATGGTGCCGCCTTGAGCCCGGCGACCCCTTTAGCGAGGAGCTTGCCGATCACGAAGCCGAGCACGGGCCCGGCGGGTGACACGGACACCTCTTTGGTGCCTGGCTTTCCAGGATCGCTCCAGCCGTAGCCCTCCTCGCCGGGCGTTCCCTTCGTCCAACCGGCACCGGCAGCGTTGATCCCGGCCGTTACCAGAGAGACGAGCTTGCCCGATGCCATGTCGAGTGCCATGAACGCCAGTTCCTTGACGATGTCTGGCGGAGGTGGCGGAGGTGGTCGCCGCTTGTACATCGCCACCTTTGCGGCCGCCTCCGTCACGCCGATGGCCTGCTTCTCGAAGAGATTGTCCAGCCGGTTCGCGAGCCGCTGAGCAGCGTCGTCGAGCACCCGTTCGTGGCTTCCGCCCTTCGCCTCCTCGGCGCGGATCCGCTGCTCTTCGTGCCCCGCGGCCTGCTGGCGCTCCTTCGCCTGTGTCTGCTGCTCGATCCTCGCTTCGGTCTGCCGGTGTTCATCCTCGTGCGTTAGCTCGTTGCTGCGATGGGCGGCGCCGTGCAGCGCGATCCGGATCGACTCCGACGTACCGTCGCGCCAGCGCAGCGTTGCGACGAGGAACCCGCGATCAACCTTGCGCGACCGCGACATGTACGCGACGCGGATCGCCGAGGTGGGGTCGAATCCGTTTGCGGACGGATTCACATGGTTAGGCTTCCGAGTGATCTGAAACGCGTCGCCTCCTTCGATGTGAGCGTCGAGGAAGGCGAGGTCGCGATCCTGGTTGAAGATGTGAATCTCCCGGAACGCGGTCTCGTCGACCATGAGGTCGCCGAAATCCGCCTTCGGCGCGGCGGCGATCCGCAGCGGCTGGGCAGGACGAGAGGTAGTCGCCTCGTTTCCTTTGTGCGACCCCTCGGTCTTGTTCCGTTCCTTGATCTGTTCGTGCTGATGTTCACCCATGCGACCGGCTATCGACGCGTGGCGGTCTGGGTTGCGAAGAATCGCGGCGCAAAAAAACACCGAGTCCGCGCAACCAGCCGGCGGCGCGGCCGAGAACCGACCGCAAATGGCCACTCCATCCGATCCCATGCACCGTCGACTGGCCGCAGCGCGCGCTGCGGGTCGGCAATCCAGCACGACGTTCGCCCCTGCGCAATCCGCGCCGTCGCTGCCGGCCGGGCCACAAACCTTCAGCTTGGAGGCGCGACTGCTCCAGATCCTGGACGAACCGCCGGACGCGTCGCTGTCTACGCGCGAGGCGTTTGCACGCAAGGAGACCGCGCTCTGCGAGGCCATTGCCGCGGTACCGGTGCTCGAGGTGTGGCATCTTCACAAGCGGGTATCGATCGGGCGCTCCGACGACCGACTGGTCAAGGGGCTCGCACGGCTTGCCCCGGACCGTCGGACGAAATCGCGTTCATGGCGGACGCCAGGCGCCGCGAGTCGCAGCGTTCGCGTGCGGCCTGACCCGTAGCGAACCGAGAGGGGATAGGTCAGCCGAGGCGTCCACGCGGCGGCGGCGTCATCAGGGCTCGCTCCAGCTCGGCTGCAAGGGCGGCATCCGAGCGCACGAAGCTGCGCAGCGACGCGATGTCCACGGATCCAGCCGCGAGCAGCGCGATCGCATCGGCGCGATGGAGCGGTCCGCGCGCCGAATGTGGGTCCGAAAGGAAGGCGCGCAGCTTCATCAGGACGAGTGCCTCGGTCGAAACGACGTCGACCTTGCGGTCGAAGGCACGCGCGCGAATCGAGGTCGCGAGAGCCCATGCCTCCACGGCGTCGACGGGAACCATCAGGTCGATGTCGACCCCGCTCGAGGTCGTCGCACGCTTGGAGCGAAGGCGGACCTGCTTGGCGGGACCGGTCGCTGGTTCGCGGCCCAGCTCGCGCATCGAGGCTGCGAGCTCCGCGACGACTCGCTCCAGATCATGCGCATCGACCAGGACGTCGATGTCCTCGGTGAAGCGTCTCGTCCCATGCGCACCCATCGCCGTCGCGCCGCAGATCGCGTAGCGAGCGCGGGCTCGTTCCAGAGCGTCGATGAGTTGTGTGAACCGGCGGCGGACCGGGCGCGCAGCTTTGGAGGTGATGTCGTCGGCCATGAGACGCAGCTCGTCCGAGAAGTCGGGCGAGAGCCTAGGCGCGCGTTCTGACATCTTCCCAAATGCTACCGCGAGCAGCCACGCTTCGCCGCATCGCGTTGGACCTCGCGCACATCCGGCCAAGACGACTTGGCTGAGCTCGACCCAATGGCCGATGACTACGAAGAAGTCCAAATGGCATAACCAGCACTCCCACGGCGTTTCTCCGGCGTGCTATCTGCGGAGTGACCGATGGACAAAATCGTCGTCGAAGGCGGCGCGCGCCTCGCTGGAAAAATTCCGATCAGCGGCGCCAAGAACGCCGCACTGCCGCTGCTCGCTGCAGCCCTGCTGCCGGTCGGCACCTCGACCTGGAAGAACGTCCCGCAGCTCGCCGACGTTCGCACCATGGCCAAGCTGCTTCGCATGCTCGGCTGGACCGTCGAGGAGGGCGACAACAAGCACTCGCTGACGATCGAGTCACCGAGCGGCAAGCGGAAGCCCAAGCTCGAGGCACCGTACGAGCTCGTCAAGACGATGCGAGCCTCGGTCCTGGTCCTGGGCCCACTCGTCGCGCGCTATGGCCGCGCACGCGTGTCGATGCCGGGCGGCTGCGCGATCGGGGCACGCCCGATCGATCAGCACCTCAAGGGGCTCGAGGCGATGGGCGCCAAGGTCACGCTGACGCACGGCTACGTCGACGTCGAGTGCAAGCGCCTCAAGGGCGCGACCATCTTGCTCGACATGCCGACGGTGACCGGCTGCGAGAACATCATGATGGCCGCCGCACTCGCGAAGGGCCGCACGGTGATCGAGAACGCCGCGCGCGAGCCCGAGGTCGAGGAGCTTGGCCTCGTGCTCAACAAGATGGGCGCGAAGGTTCAGGGCGCCGGCACACCGATCATCACGATCGAAGGCGTCGACGAGCTGCAGCCCATCGAGCACGCGATCATTCCCGACCGCATCGAGGCCGGCACGTTCGCTGTCGCGGCTGCGATGACGAAGGGCGACGTGCTGCTCGAAGGCGCACGGCCCGAGCACATGGAGGCGATGATCGCCAAGCTCCGCGCGATGGGCGCCACCGTGTCCGCCGAGGGCGGCGGCCTGCGCGTGAAGGGCGGCGACATCAAGCCCGCTGATATCACCACGCAGCCGCACCCCGGATTTCCCACGGACATGCAGGCGCAGTTCATGGTGCTGTCGCTGCTGGCGCAGGGCCAGAGCGTCATCAAAGAGATGATCTTCGAGAACCGCTACATGCACGTGCCCGAGCTCATTCGCATGGGCGCGGACATCACGATCGACGGACGCACCGCGATCATCCGCGGCGGCAAGCCGCTCAGCGGCGCCAACGTGATGGCCACCGACCTGCGCGCATCGGCATCGCTGATCCTCGCCGGGCTCGTCGCCAGCGGCAAGACGCAGGTCCTCCGCGTCTATCACCTTGACCGCGGCTACGAGCAGATCGAGAAGAAGCTCAAAGGCGTCGGCGCCAAGATCAAACGCGCCCGCGACAAATGATGCGGCGATCTACGTCGTGACGGTGATGTCGCACGCGTGGGTATCGTCCGTCGGTGACCGGGCGACGAGCGACGGCCGTGAGCTATACTGAGCGAATAGCTGTGCCGATCCGTTACACGACCGATGACGCCCGCTCGGCCGAGCAGGTGTTGGCTGATGATCGCATCCGCGAGGACGTCGAACAGACTGGCGGGCATTGGGCGCAGTTGTCGAAGGAACAGCGCGAACAGATCCTTGCCCGCTTGCGCGACAAGAAGCACCGGGCCGAGGCGGCTCGGGCTCTCAAGGATGGCGACCAGGAGTCGCTCGAGCAGCGTGTTGCGAGGCTCGAGGAACGCATCGATTGACTCGGTGGCTGAAGAATGCGTCGGCGCCAAGATCAAACGCGCACGCGATAAATGATGCGGCGAGCCACGTCGTAGCGGGGTGGTAGACTGTCGTTGAGTCATGGCGGATCCTGGCGACAAGAAGAAGCCCGCGACGTACCAGGATGTGCTCGACGCGCCCGAGCAGCTGGTCGCCGAGATCATTGACGGCGAGCTGCGGCTGAGCCCGCGCCCGGCGATGCCGCACGCACGGGCTGCCTCCGCGTTGGGATACGCCCTCGGCCCGCCGTTCGACGAAGGAAGAGGCGGACCCGGTGGTTGGGTGATCGTGTACGAGCCGGAGCTGCACCTTGGCGCCGACATCGTCGTGCCCGATCTCGCGGGCTGGCGGCGCGAGCGCTTCGATACGACATGGTTGGGCGGTCCGTACATCACGTGCGCACCGGACTGGATCTGCGAGGTGCTGTCGCTACGAACCGCCGTCGATGATCGTCGGGAGAAGCTGCCGATCTACGCGGCCGCCGGCGTGCAGCATGCGTGGCTCGTACACCCGGTTTATCGCTCTCTCGAAGTGTTCCGGATGCACGAGGGCAAGCTGCTATCGATCGCGGTCCACACCGGCAACCAGCCCGTACGCGCCGAGCCGTTCGACGCGATCGAGCTCGATCTGTCGCGTCTGTGGCGCGATGTTCCGCAGCCGCCTCGTGGCTCGCGTTCGTCGGAACCCCCTGGCAGCTGGTCCTTCGCACAAGAGTACGAGCTACTGTAGTCCCGCGATGCGCCCGATCATTTTAGCGCTACCGAAGGGCCGCATCCTCGACGAGGCGGCGAAGGTGTTTGCGACCGCCGGCTACGACCTGTCGCCGGTGTTCGCCGACAACCGCAAGCTCGTGCACGAGTGCGGCGTGCTCCGCGTGCTCGTGCTGCGCAACAGCGATATCGCGACGTATGTCCACCACGGCGCCGCGGATGTCGGCATCGCGGGCAGCGACGTGCTCGACGAAGAGGCCCGCGAGCTCTATGAACCGCTCGACCTCGGCATTGGCCGCTGCCGGATGATCGTCGCCGAGCGCGCGGACCAGCGCGTCGACGAACGGGCACAGGCGCACATTCGTATCGCCACGAAGTATCCCCGCACGACCCGCGCGTACCTGCAGCGCAAAGGACTCACCGCCGAGGTCATCAAGCTCTCGGGCGCCATCGAGCTCGGGCCGCTGACCGGGCTGTGCGAGCGCATCGTCGACATCACACAGACCGGGGAGACGCTCCGGCAAAACGGGCTTATCGAAGTCGACACCCTGGCCGAGGTGTCCTCGCGCCTCGTGGTGAACCCGGCACGGCTAAAGCTCGACGGAGACCGCCTCGGTGCGTTGATCGACGCACTCGAGCGCGCGGTGCACGGCTAAGCTGGTAGTATCTGCGGCGGTGTCCAGCGACCTTCGGCCGTTCGTCGCAGAGGAGATCCGGTTGCATCCCCGGGTCGCCTACCAGGGGCTCCTGTCTGAGGAGGGCGCCGCGACTCGCGTGGCCGCCTCGCTGCCGGCGCTGTCCCGGTTCCGCCATGACTATGCGGGCGCGATCTCGATCGTCGATTGGGACCACCGCCTGCCGTCCGCGACCCTGATTCTCCGCATCTACGGCTACTACAGCGACGACACGCTCGAGGCCGGCCACGAGGCCTTCGACGACCGGCTCGAGCAGATCGCCGAGCGCGACAAGTACCCCGAGTTCGACGTGCCCGACTTCGACAGCCTCGCCGCCGACGAGGCGTATGAGTGCGAGCTGTCGCCGAGCGGCGCGGTCGGTCGCTGCCGGCTGACCTCGGCGTGGCGCCGCACCGTGGCGAGCCGAGATGCGCAGACCGCGGTCGGGCTGGTCCAGAACTGCGACGAGTACCAAAAGCTCGTGTCGGCATCGCCGTCGCGCCCCACGTACCTCGGAGACCTCGAGGCCGTGTCGTGGACGCCCCCGTGCGAGAGCGATCACATGCGCTGGACGCTCGACGTCTGGTACTTGCTCGCATTCGACGGGCGCATTGGCTCGGGGCGCTCGTTCCTCGCAGACCTCGACACCAAGCAGATCATTAGTGTCCGCGACTTCTCAGTTCGCACCGGGTAGTTGTTACCGGGAGCCGTCGGTTTGGGGTTGCCTTGGGGCAGGGCCTCGGGGCTATCCTCCGCCCCGGGAGAGAGCCATGCGTCACGCCTCTATCGTGCTGTTTGTTTTGAGCTTGCTGGCGGCGGCAGCATGCGGACCCGAGACCCGCAGTGAGGCATGCATGGGTGCCGACTGCGATACCGGCACCTGCAAGCCCGGCCAGAAGCGCGACTGCTATGGCGGTCTCGAAGATACGGTCGGCGTTGGACCGTGCGTCGGCGGCGAGCAGACGTGCCTCGAGTCGGGCCTGTGGGGCAACTGCGCGGGTCAGGTGATCCCGGTGGCCGAGGCGTGCGGCGACGGCATCGACAACAACTGCAACGGCGCGCAGGACGAGAACGAGGATCGCGATGGCGACGGGTTCAACACCTGCGCGGGTGACTGCTGCGATTCGACCGAGTGCGGCTCGCCCGGCCTCGTGAACCCCGGCGCGTTCGATTCGCCCGGCAATAACGTCGACGACGACTGCGATGGCCTGGTCGATAACAGCGCCGCGCTGTGCGACCAGGGGCTGGCCTCGAACTCGACGAACGCGGGAGATTTCGCGAAGGCGATCGATATCTGCCAGACCGCGACGGTGTCCGACAAGAAGTGGGGCGTGCTCAGCGCCTCGCTCACGCTTCCCGACGGTACGGGAACGCCCGAGCCCGTTGCCCACTCGATCCGCAATCGGTTTGGTAGCAAGACGATGCCGCGCGGTGGCGTGAGCATGGCGCTGCTGTCGACGGGCCACGCGGCAGGCAAGGGCGATCAGAACCCCGCGTATGCCGACTTCGTGTCGTACTCGGGCAGCAAGTCGTCGGCGTTTCCGGCGGACTGGGTGATGGCCAATGGCGGGAACCTGCCGAACGCACCGGGCTGCGCCGATCCGAACGGTACGACCGGGAATGACCCCGTGATGCTGACGCTCGAGGTTCGCGTGCCGACGAACGCACACTCGTTCTCGCTCAAGTCGAACTTCTACTCGGCCGAGTTCCCCGAGTTCACGTGCTCTGCGTACAACGACTTCTTCGTCGTGCTGCTCGACTCGGCGTACAGCGGCAACCCGATGAAC